>DYJH01000010.1:2466-39331 GCA_020723255.1 Desulfonema limicola
GATTTTCAATACGGGCGCGGCGGCGACCTGCTTCCCAATTTTGTAATTGACGAACGCTTACTCCTACCAATTTTGAGATAGTTTCCTGGCTCATTTTACGCCACTGTCGAAAATCTTTAATCAAAGAACCTAGTGAGTTATACAGCTTGGGCATACTATACGAAATCTTTGTTCGTTGTAAATAAGTCATGGATTGGTTTATATTCCTACAGATGATAATAAGTTTATCACACGGCTAAGCTTGCGGAACAATAGTTCAGAAGCGATAATGACCCATACCATATATTTGATTTAATTTAAATAAAATAAATTTTCTTGTCAATGATTAATGAAATATAAATTTCAAAATCTATTTATCCAGAAAGCGGCTGTTGTCTCAATAATCATTTGTTAAGATAGGGTTTCTCCGGCGCTAAACAGCCCTTTTGCTATTTCATGTATTGCCTGACAGGGCTTTTTATCTGATGCGACCTCAAAAGGGCTGTTTAGCGCCGGAGAGAAAAATAATTATAACAACTATAAAGGCAAAGGGAGGAAAGGAAGAAATGAATCAAAAGAGAAATTTAAAGTATTTTGGGTTGACACTGTGTTCGTTGTTCGTGCTGCTTCTGTGTAGCGGTATCGGGCAAGCTATGGATTTGCCAAAGGTGATTGACAAGACCAATTACGCTCAATACAAAGACATTCTCGTTCCGCCTATGTATCGAGCGGTTGAAAGAGGCGATATGATTGTTACGCCTGGGACTATAAACTTTAAATACAAACATCAGGACAGCTTTCTTGCTGCAAGCGAGAAGAATGCCGGAAAGTTCGACATAAGTCCGGAGGGCGAGGTAATCGAAAAAAGTACAGGAAAAATTCCATACCATAATGTGTACGGCATGCCTTTTCCCCAAATTGATCCTAAAGATCCCAGGGTGGGAAACAAGATTATAGCGAACTATAAGTGGTCGGTTTATCGGTTCACGGGGTCAAGACTGCGCAGGCCTCTTTTATGGATAGATAAATCAGGAAAGGAACGTTATATAGATGGTTTGTTTTCATGTCTTTATATGACAGGCAGACCGCCGGGTCAGGAAATAACCAAGAATCCTGATCGTGTTCTCAGCTACGAATTACCAAGAGTTTTGGAGCCTAAGAGTGTCAAAGGAACTAATCAATTGATGCTCGTTTATATGGACCCATCAAAGGAAGACACAAGTTTTGCCTATGTTCCTGCAATTCGCAGAATTCGTCAAACCGGCACAGCGTCACGATCCGACCCTTATATGGGATCTGATTCATGGACCGATATGAATTACGGGTTTAGCGGTAAAATCAGTTCAATGAAATGGAAGTTAATAGGAGAAAAAACGATCCTTGTTTCTTTTACCAGCCCGAATATGTTACCATGGGAGGAATTACCGGATGGAAGACTTATTGCAAAATATCCATTCACAGACCAGTGCTTCAAATTAAATTATGAAGTTCCGGGATTTAAGGGTGCTGCCTGGGCGCCTGCTCCGGGCACTATAACCTATTCTCCAAGAAAGGTATGGGTTGTGGAACAGATGCCAAAAGACCCTTATTACAACTGGGGTTTGCACGTAAATTATATTGACCAGGAAACTTATACCATATGGTACAAGGAAGTATATGAAAAATCAGGTGATTTCCGGACATGGTTTACTAATTTCATACATTATAGTGAGAGCAAAAGTGGTAAAAATAATGTAGTGGATACTGATGCTCAGTGTTTTATAGATGAAAAAGCCCGTCATTGTACGATCAGCTCCACTGCTAATCATTCAGAAAACTTTTTATACATGCCTGCTTCGCAAATAGACGCCGGCTATTTTAACATTAATAATTTCTTGCTGTTATCTAAATAAACAATAAGTTAAATAAAAGAGGATGTTATGGAAGAAAAATTTGAAAATATCGTGGTAGGCGCCGGTTTTGCGGGTTTGGTGTGTAGTGGATATCTGGCCAGAGGAGGACAGAAGACATTGCTGCTCGAAAAGGGGCCTGTAGTTGGCGGTCGAGCGGCCGCGCATAGTTTCAACGGGTACAACGTGGTTATGCACCTGCCGCTTATTATGACAACGGTCAACAATGGCGGAGGCTACGGATGGGCGAATGCTGCGAAAGACTTTGGCGCAAACATCCGCTACCACTCCAGCAGGGAACCACGTCTTTATTTCAAGGGCTTAAAAAAAACTTTCATGACTATTCCTAAATGCCTGACCACAGATGCGGCTACAGACTGGATGATCGAATTTCTTGCAAAAGCTCGCCCGGATCTTGTCAAAGACAACCTAAAACAGGAATTGCGCCCGCTCGTACATGAGATTCTAACAAAGCCTTTCAACGAAATGTGCCGTGAGTGGGATCAGGTTTCGGTAAAGGAATGGGTTGAGGCAAGGTCATCAAACCCCTCGATTAAATACCTGTTTACCAGCCTATGGGCCGGTTGTGCCTGGACAGGCGATGCAAATTTCACATGGGAACGTGGTTCCATGGGTAAGGGCGCTGTCATGTTCAGAATATGGATCGGTGGCCAGGGATTGATGAGTGTTGCTATACCGGATGTGCAAAAGGGCATCTGTGAACCAATTGCTAACGCAATTACCGGAAACTTCGGATGCGAAATCAGGACCAGCCAGAACGTTTCCGAGGTGCTTATAAAAAACGGCAAAACAATTGGCGTAGCAATAAAGCACAAGGGAAAATCAGACGAAATCATAAAAGCCAGGCGTGTCATACTGGCAACAACATGGCTTGACTACTTTAATCTGTTCAAGATTATGCCGGCTTCACTTGCAGATACTCTGCGGCTGCCTATGAATCAGAAAATGGGCGGAGTTTTTCTGATAACAGGTCTAAATGATTCGATACCACTGGATGGAGCTTTCTTTCTGGCTTACGATCCCAAAACGGGCTCCAGCGTACAGGGCGGATGCGCACAGAATATAGAACAGCCCTGGAATGTTCCTGCGGGAAAGCAACTAGTCTGGTCGTACTCGATCAGGTCTGAAGAAGAATTTAACAGGCTTGGCTTAGAAGGGATAACCGCAGAGATGAATGAGAACTTTGAGGAAATCTATCCCGGTTTCAAGAAAGCAATCGAGTTTCAGACTCCTCCCAAAGGCGCTATCCACCCCTCACACTACGAGTTCAGTTCGCTTCATAAAATCGGGCAAAAATCACCGGATGTGGAAGGACTTTATTTCTGTGGTGAGGCAACATGGCCAATGTATGGCCAGATCACTGACGGTACCGCCAGCACCGGCGTATCAGTGGCTAAGATGATTCTGGGTTTGGATAATCCACTTGGCGGAATATAATATCGGTTACAATAAAATTAAAGAGCATTGATAGCTTCTCCCCTTAAAAGGCGTTAAATTTGTAATAACTGACTTGATTGAAGAAAAGCTGAAAAAAGCCGAGCAAGATATAAAGGCTGCCGGTGTTGAAGTTCTTGTTCTAAAATTTTTGGCATCCAATTATCCGGAAGAACTT
Organism: Desulfonema limicola; assembly: GCA_020723255.1. GTDB lineage: Bacteria > Desulfobacterota > Desulfobacteria > Desulfobacterales > RPRI01 > RPRI01. The sequence goes on from DYJH01000010.1 coordinate 5,968, forward strand.
ACTCAAATGATAGTGAATGCAACCCCCATGCGACGAACTGCTTCGGTAAAAGACTACGTTGGCATAGCAGTTCTTTTGGCTTCGGATGAAGGCTCTTTTATTACCGGTCAAACCATATCCGTTGATGATGGTGTGAGCATGCCAAAACAAGCCTACAATTAATGTGAGTATCGCATACCGTTTGAATATAGAATCCACCCCCTTCCCAGAGGGTGGATTCTATGTTTATGATATTATGGCGTTCTTAAAATTTGGAATTGGACAGAATACAAAAGGTGTTAAATCAACTGACAACCATTATAGCATGATATTATATCAAAACCAACAGAGTTGATGAAAAATATTGAAGCTATCCGCTGCAAGCAGCGGGGAATGCGCTCGCTGTTGTGGTTCAAATAAAACTAAAAGGAGGATTTTCAACCATGGAAGGACAATTTAATTATCTGTTTACACCTATTAAAATCGGCACTAAGACCGTGAAAAACAGGATATATTTCGGGCCTCACGGAACGATGCTGGCCGATCAGGATTACATAATGGATGACAGATATGTTGAGTATTTAAAAACCAGAGCCAGAGGCGGCGCCGGGCTTATTATCGCAGGAATGATGACTGTAATGCAAAACGCCAGAGATCTGGCGGGCATTCAGGAAATTCATGACGAAAGAGTTGTACCTATGCTGAAAAAACTTGCCGAAGCGCTGCATAATGAAGGAGCCGTGGGTCTTGTTCAGCTTTGTCATACAGGAAGGGAATCCGATCCTGAGTTGAGCCGTCTTCCTGCCTGGTCGGCATCAGCCGTTCCATCCGGCGCTATGTTCCGCGATGTGCCCAAGGAAATGGAGACAGAAGATATACAGGAAGTAGTCAAGGCATTTAAAAGAGCTGCTCAGTTTGTCAAGGAAGCGGGCTTAGACGGGGTGGAAATACACGGGGGTTCCGGTTATTTGCCCCAGCAGTTTATGTCGCCTATCACAAACTTCAGGATAGATGAATATGGAGGAAGCCTTGAGAACCGTCTCAGGTTTCCAATGGAATTAATTGATGCTGTTCGCGATGCTTTGGGTGATGATCTTGTTTTGGGATTCAGGCTTTCAGGCGATGATTTCATACCAGGAGGAAACGGGATTGAAGATTATAAGGAGATAGCCAAGAAGCTTGAAGCTACCGGAAAGATCAATTTTATTCATGTAGGCGGCCCTTTCTATGAGGGCATATATGGCCTGGGCATGGGCATGCAGGTTCCTCTGGGATTTTATACTCCTCATGCTGTTGGGTTTAAAGAAGTTATAGATCTTCCTGTGTTAAATGATTTCAGAATCAATGATCCAGTCCAGGGCGAAAAGATACTGGCCAATGGCCAGGGCGATATGGTGGGCATGATCAGAGCCCTTATAGCCGACCCTGAACTTCCCAATAAAGCCAGAGAGGGAAGACTTGAAGAAATTCGTTCATGCATTGCCTGCGATCAGGGTTGCATAGGCCGCGCTTTTAAAGGAAAGGCTCTGACTTGTCTTCAGAATGCTACAGTCGGTCTGGAATTAAAGATCGGAAAACTTGAGCCTGCATCTGCAAAAAAGAAAATAATTATTGTCGGCGGAGGGCCTGCAGGGATGGAGACTGCCCGTGTGGCGAAGTTAAGAGGCCATGATGTAACTCTTTATGAAAAGGAGAATGAACTGGGCGGTCAGGTGAATATAGCGGTAAAAGTGCAGAGCAGGGCTGAATTCGGAGGAATTACCAGATATCTTGTGAAGCAGATGGAAATTTTAGGTGTTAAGGTTAATCTTGGTGTTACTGTAACCCCTGAGCTGGTAGCAAAAGAAAATCCAGATGTGGCAGTTATTGCAACCGGTTCAAAGCCTTTTAAGCCTCCTATTCCAGGCGCCGATCAGGACAACGTGGTCAGCGTATGGGATGTATTGCTGGACAGGGCCGATATCGGCGATAATGTTGTGGTGGTTGATGGAGGAGAGGCCCACTGGCCGTGCTGCAGTGCGGCTGAGTATCTGGCCGACAAAGGCAAGAAGGTTGAGATTATAACGCCTTTATTGTTTGTAGGCATGGAGCTTGCTGCTACAGCAGATTTGATGCCGTTTTACGTGAGAGTCAGATCAAAAGGCGTGGAGTTCAGGCCCAACCTGCATTTATTGGCAATTTCAGGAAATACTTTGACATTTCTTGATGTTTACGCCGGAGTTCCGAAAACAATAGAAGGTATTGATACAGTTGTACTGGCTGCCGGAAACCGTGCGGATGATCAGCTTTACAAAAGTATGAAAGGAAAAGTAAAAAAGCTTCACAGTGTGGGCGATTGCGTATCTCCGAGAAGAGCTCTTGAAGCCATTTACGACGGTTACAATCTGGGAAGAATATTATAAACGGTTTTGATTATAGGAAAGTAACATTTGTTAAAGCGAGGAAAGATTTATGATTAGTTTTGAATTGAGTGAAGAACAGGTTGCCTTAAAGGATATGGTCGATAAATTTGTGAAAAATGAAATCATACCTATAGCTGCTGAGTATGACAAACTGGGAAAGCTTCCTATGGACGTTGCACAGAAGGCGCATGAACTTGGCCTGATTAATGCTGGCGTTCCGGAAGAATACGGCGGAGCCGGAATGGGGATGCTGGAGTCATGTTTGATTGCAGAAAGTTTGACTTACGGTTGTGCCGGCATAGCAACTTCTTTGCTGTTAAACAGTATTGCCACAATTCCTATCATGTTTTTCGGAACTCCGGAGCAGAAAGAAAAATATTTAAAACCCGTATGTGAATCAGAAGAAATAAAGTTTGTATCTTTTGCCGTAACCGAATCTGGAGCAGGTTCTGATGTTGCTGCAATTACAACCAGGGCAGATAAGAAAGGCTCTGAATATGTGCTTAACGGGCGTAAAACTTTTATTACCAACGGAGATCTGGCATCGATATATGTTGTGCTTGCAAAGACAGATACTTCCAAAGCTCATAAAGGGATGAGCGCTTTTATCGTTACAAAAGAGGCAGGAATAAAAGTAGGCAAAAAAGAAGACAAAATGGGCATCCGGGCATCTCATACTGTTGAGCTTATTTTAGAAGATGTCAGGGTTCCTGAAGCTGATTTACTGGGTAAAGAAGGCCAGGGATTTGCTGTGGCTATGGAAGCTCTTGACCGTTCAAGGGCTGTTGCAGCTGCAACTGCTTTGGGTCTTGCACAAAGAGCGCTGGACGAATCTTTAAAGTATGCCTCAGAAAGGGTTCAGTTCGGCAAGCCTCTTATGGCTCAGCAGCTAATCCAGCTGAAACTGGCAGAAATGTCTATGGAAATAGATGCAGCGCGTTTGCTCACATGGAGAGCGGCATGGCTGGTTGATCAGGGAAAGCTTCCCATACTGGAGTCATCTCAGGCTAAGGCTATGGCAGGCGATGCAGCCGTAAGAGCAGCTGTTCAGGCCGTCCAGATTTTCGGAGGATATGGATATTCCAAGGAATATCCGGTTGAAAAACTTTACAGAGATGCCAAGATCTTTCAGATATATGAAGGAACAAATGAAATTCAGCGTTTGGTTATAGCGGCGGAACTAGCCAAAAAAGTGAGATAGTTATCACTTACAAATCTAATGTTCCGCAAACAGTAATTAAGGAGATAAATGAAAGTCATCGGTTTTAACGCAAGCCCAAGAAAAAACGGGAATACTGCTACATTGCTTCAGGAAGTACTCAATGGTGCTGCCGGTAAAGGAGCCGAAACGCGTTTGGTTGATCTGAACAAACTTAAAATAAAGGGCTGTCAAGCGTGCATGTCTTGTAAGAATGATCTGGGAAAGTGTGTTCAAAAGGACGATTTGTCACCGATACTCATGGAAGTAACAGACTGTGATGCTATTGTTTTCGGAACACCGATATACTGGTTTCACCTAAGTTCTCAATTAAAAGCTCTTTTTGACAGATTTTATTGTTATTTCAAATGGGAATTGGACCCGGAAAGCGGACAAATCAAACAGACATCGGCCTTACCAGCAGGGAAAAAGATTGTAATTGTTACATCCAGAGCGGATCAGGAAGACCCGTATTTTTTCCCGGAGCTTTACTCTCACCTAAACGACTGGTTTAATATGATGACGATGACTATGAATCCATCATCAGTCACATACGTAAATCATTATGGTTCATTTAATGAGAAAGATTCGGCGAGTAAAAACTCTGAGCTTCTTGCTAAAGCGAGAAATGCCGGAGCTTCGCTTGTTTAAAGATGTTATTTAGGATGGCAAATATGAAAGAAGATATTTATTCCAGACTCTGTGAACACATGAACAAATCACTGGTCGGCTCCCCAAAGACCGATGAATTTCTGGAGATCTTAAGCATCAGATTCTCTCCTGAGGAAGCTGAGATGGCATTGTTATTGCCCCTTCTTCCGCAGGAGCTGTCCATGATTGCCCGGTCGGCAAATAAAGAGGTTGAAGAAATAAAACCAATGCTGGAACAAATGGCTGACAAAGGCCTGGTATATAAACAAAAAGTTATTGAAGAAGGAAAAACTCTTGAATATTATCATCTCTTCGGCACAATAATGGGCATATGGGAAACATCTTTTGCAAAAGGTGAAAAAACTCCTTATAGGGAGAAATTGGCACGCCTCTGGCGGCAATATTATAATGCCGGCTGGGGAAAGGAACAGCACAAAACAAAGACACCTGTTGCCAGGATTATTCCGGTAGAAAAATCAATAGAATCTCAACGGGAAGTTGTTCCATATGAAAGGGCTTCAGAGCTCATGAAAAATGAGGACTTCTTTGCCGTGATTCATTGTCCTTGCCGGTCAGCTGCACAATTAACGAATGAAGGCTGCGGCAAACCGACTGAAGTCTGTCTGCACTGGGGAGATATGGCAAAATATTTTGTTGAAAGGGGTTTCGGCAGAAAAATCAATAAACAGGAAGCTTTTGATATACTGGATATGACCGAAAAAGCCGGACTTGTTCACCTTACTATAAATACCCAGGAGGGCTGCTTTGCTATATGCAGTTGCTGCGCCTGCTGCTGTAATGCTTTAAGGGCGATTACCGAACTGCCCAAGCCCGGAGCGGTTGCAAATTCCATGTATTTGCCGTTAGTTGATTCTGATAAATGCAGCGCCTGCGGTATTTGCGAGGATCGCTGCCATGTTGATGCCATTAAAGTAATTGATGAATCAGCAAAAGTTGAAAAGGATAAATGCATAGGCTGTGGGCTTTGCGCAACAGCCTGCCCGGATGAGGCAATATCTCTTTGTAAAAGAGAAGATTACAAGGGGCCGTTTGCAACTATTGAAAAAATGGCGGAGGCTATTATAATGGAAAGAATGCAATAAAAATTGAAAACTATTTAGGTCTCAACCGGACTATATATTTATGCATGAGCTTCCCGTAATAAAAAGTGTGCTTGATATTTGTATAAGGCATGCGAGAATTAACAGCGCAAATAAAATCTTAAGCATTGATTTAAGCGTTGGCGAAATGAGCGACATTGAACCTGAATGGGTGCAGCGATATTTTGATTATGTCTGCAAAGGCACCATAGCAGAAGGCGCAAAGCTGATTATCGAGAGGACTCCGGTGTTGTTTCAGTGTGATAAATGTTCGCACCAGTTTAATATTGATATAAATAAGATAAAAACGCTTAAATGCCCTGCTTGCGGGGATGATAAATGCACGCTTATATCTGGCAGGGAGTATTATATCAGCAATATGGGAGTAATATAATGGAAAGTATCAGGCTGATTGAAGTCAAAGAAGGAATTTTATCTGACAATGAGAGGCTGGCTGATGAATTGAGAAAACAATTGGCTGAGAAAAAGACATTTCTTCTCAATCTTATGGCTTCACCAGGCGCCGGAAAGACCAGCCTTATTTTAAAGACTATTGATGCTCTAAAAAATGACTTTCGTATTGCCGTGATCGAGGCTGATATTGACTCAATAGTAGATTCAGAAAAGGTTGCTGAAACCGGCATTCCGGCTGTTCAATTAAGAACAGGCGGATTTTGTCATCTGGATGCATCGATGGTCAAAAAGGGCATTGATACCTTAGATCTGAACTCCTTTGACCTTGTTTTCATTGAAAATGTAGGAAATCTTGTATGTCCTGCGGAATTTGATACAGGCGCCGTAAAAAAAGTTATGATTTTAAGTGTTCCGGAAGGTGATGACAAACCGCTTAAATACCCCCTTATGTTCACTGTATGTGATGTTTTGATTGTGAATAAGATAGATTTTCTGGAATTAAGCGACTTTGATACACAGAAATTAAAGGAAAGAGTTATAGCTTTAAATCCAAAAATCAAAATTATTGAAGTATCATGCAGAACCGGCCAGGGTATAAATATTTGGGCTGACTGGTTGAGAAACGAGGTCAGCGCATTCATAGGCCGTCCTGTGTAAAAATTATTCTGATCCGCAACAGATAGCAACTTCCCAACATCCTTTTGGTAACAGAACTGTCCAACAGCGATCATTTTTATACAGTTTAATATTTTATTTTATCTTGTATATTCAGATATTTGTACTGTATAAATTTTACCATTTACTTACAACTAACCACTCTGTCTTCATGTCATTTTACATTTATACAAAGGTACCGGGGCTCAACCAGCCCTCGGTCTGATGATGGACTTCTTACGAGTCCATCAACCTTTTGAAACTATTTTTTCAAGAACCGGATTTTTTATGAGTTTGTTAAGAAATGATGTTTGCTTGTTTAATTCAGAAATTTTATTAAACTCCAGTTTTATAGTAAAAGAATTGCCTTCGAAATCGGCAGGCGGTATCAGTTTAGCACCTGAAATCAAATTAAGTTTTGAAACATTTTTTTCAAACTCTGATTCAAATATTTTAATCGATGGAAAGCGTCTTTTTTTTAAATACGCTCTTAGAATATGAGTTTTTTGATTTCTATCTAAATTTTGGTCAGATAAAACATCGGAAAAATCATCACTTTTTATCAAATCAGCAATAGCAATATCTTCTCTTGCTGCTATCTCATAACAAAGCGTAAGAAATTCCCTCTGTTTGTTGAGGCTTAATTTTAATTGATCAAAAATATCGGCAATAGCTATCCCAATTTGCTTATATTCGGGTTTTGACAGCTCAAGCGCCATTGGCAGAGAAAGGGTGTCTAAAAGAATATATTTCTGCATAGAACCCGGCAGATCACACAATCTTATAACCTTTTTTATAAAATTCTGGTTGTCCGGAAGGCCAAGCAATAAAGCTGTTTTGGACAACTCTTTTTCTTTATAATAATGCGATAGCATCTTATAGCATCTTGAATATTCGATCAAATTCAAGGTTCTCTGAAAAGAGTTATCACTTACTGCAAGTTTGACACATTCAAGAACAGCGGTATTTTTATGAAGGACTCTTGCAGCTAATTCTTTCTGACCAAGGCTTTTAATTGCCTTTATACGTCTATAACCGCTTACAATGGCATATCCGGATTTTTTCTTTATTATTACCGGCAGGTTAATAAGGCCATCATTACCAATTGAACCGGCAAGATCTTCTATTTTTTCTTCAGTAGTTATCTTAAAAGTTTCATCTTCCAATAAAACAGAAGTTAAGGCGATAACCGCTTCTTTCCATATCATAGTTCGGCGCCGGTAAGACGTTTTAATGCTTCCATATATTTGCTGCGGGTATTGTCTATAACATTTTTTGGAATAGATGGCGCTGGTGGGTTTTTGTCCCAATTAATCGATAAGAGATAGTCTCTTAAGTATTGTTTATCGAAACTTGATTGAGGACCGCCCGGTATATAATTATCTTTCGGCCAGAATCTTGATGAATCAGGAGTTAGAATCTCATCTATGATAAAAATGTCATTTCCCGCCAGACCGAACTCAAATTTTGTATCAGCAACAATAATGCCTTTTTGTGCTGCAAACTGCGCCCCTTTTTCATATATTTCAATACTTAGCCTTTTTATGCTTTCAGCAAGCTCTTTGCCAATCCTTTTTACAGTTTCATTGAAATCTATATTTATATCATGAACGCCTATATCTTCTTTTGTTGAAGGGGTAAATATCGGTTCGGGCAATTTATCTGACTCTTTCAAGCCCTTCGGAAGTTTGATACCGCATATTTCCCCTCTTTCTTTATATGAACTCCATCCCGATCCTGACAGATATCCTCTTACGACACATTCGACAGGAAGTGGTTCGGTTTTTTTTACAAGCATGCTTCTTTGATTTATAATATCTGAATATTTTCTGCATTCAGAAGGATAATCATTCACATTACCTGAAATAACATGATGGTTAACTATAGATTTCATCATATCAAACCAGAACAAAGATATTTTAGAAAGAATTTTTCCTTTATCTGGTATAGGATCAGGCATAACAACATCAAAAGCCGAAATTCTGTCTGTTGCAACCATCAATAGTTTGTCACCAAGGTCATAAATATCTCTGACCTTTCCTCTTTTAATCAGCTTAATATCCTTAAAATCAGTCTCACTTACCGCCTGCGACATTTAAATTCCCTCTCTATTCATTAAAGCTGTAAAATCAGCTATGTATACTTTTAAAACATCAAAATCCAATTTTTTTATTTTGTTAAATTTTATTCCTATTTTATATTTTCTGGCGCTATCTTGCATTGTATGAATAACCTTGCCTTTAATTTCCACCAAATCTTCTTCCAGCCCGATAGACAATTGAACTTCGCTTTCCGGTTTAATCGGAAAATAGCTTTCAAACAAAATTCCTGATTCCGAAACATTAAGAGTCCTGCCGATGCCTTGTTTAATTAATGAACCATTTTCATAAACTCCTATATTTAATAAATTGAGTGAATTTAATCTATAATTTTTTCGCCTGTTTTTTGTCATGTCTTTTATTTTTCTGTAAGGGTTTTATTATGTATCTCACTTGCAACCATTGTGGTTGCAGATATACATGTCCCTATATTTTCTATAATATTCTTAAGGGTTAAAGAAAGACTATCATATTCATTTTGTATGTTTCCGGTTTCAATAGCAATTGCTTTTGTGTTTTTCGAGCACAAAACCGAAGCAGAATGCGGTTCCTGGCCAAGATTAACAAAGGGAATTAGCCCAATATAATCACCGGCGCAAAGGTTCACTATTGGGAGATAGCCGTTATTTATTTTGCGTACTATCCAAACTTCTCCTTCTATGACTTTATAACATTTGTTATTGGATGAACCCTGTTCAATCAGTATTTTCTTGTTGGTTATTAGGTCTTTGGTGTTAATTTTATTCATATATATATCAATCATCATCGCAGTTTGTTTTTGCAGCCTGCTGTCAAGGCTTTTTATTATCTCTTTCATATCAGAAGATAATTTAGCAAATTCACTATAAAGCCTCTGAGAATCAAGTAAGCCGAGTTGCACAGTTCCAACAGCTATTGCAGAAGCGTTTCGTACTCTTTCCACTGGCATAACAGCAGATATGCTTCCGATAAACGAACCTTCACCCAATCTTAATATTTTTATAGCGCCCTTATCGGTTTCCTTGACAATTTCAACTGTTCCCTCTAATACAGTCCATATCCAGTTGCCGTATTTGCCTTCTTCAACTATTTTGTTGCCGTCATAATGTTCTTCTTCGTCAACGACATACGCATAATCAACTAAAGGACCTCTAATTACGGGAATAGCAAACTCTTTACTTGTGCGTTCTGAAGGTTTTTTGCAAAAGAAACGGGGCCGAGTTTTTCTATCTGTCCGTCATCGATCATTCTTAAAGCATCTAATGTTATTTCCATTCTGCTTTTCTGTATAATATTCTTTGCTTTTACTTCTTCCTGATAAAATTCAAATTCTCCTTCAGTCCACCCGAAAAGAGCATATGCGGCATCAATGCCTCTTTTGGTTCCGGCAGAAGCATCAACAATATTTCCTTTTACAAAATACATTAATCCGGGTTCCTGTGAGTATTTGCTTTTAATTTTTAAAACACCGGTACTTGAATTCGTCCCAAAAATCTGGAACAGTTCCCCTAGATTTAGAAAATTTAAATTTCCGGAAAGTGATATATTACTCATTTATTCACTGAGCCCAGTTAAATTCCTTTTGTAAATGAACAAGAGTAAGTTTCAGGCACTCTTTTAATGTTGCGCCAACACCCTGACCCGACAAGGCGCTTGCAGGAAAATATGGAACTTTAAGCTGTCTGTTGAGATCATTTTGCATTTCTTCTACAGGCATTATCGGTATAGTATTACCCGGGATATCTGCTATATCTCTTTTATTGTATTGAAGTACAAGTGGGATTCTGAAAATATTGAGGCCGCATTCTTTTAGGTTCTGATCAAGATCTTTTAGGGAAAGCATATTCTTTTCTCGCCTTATTGAAAAAGAATCAGCTACAAAAACAATTCCGTCGGCGCCTTTTAATACTAGTTTGCGTGTAGAAGTATATTGAACCTGTCCGGGAACAGTATATAATTGTACTTTAACATCGCATCCTTTGATTTTACCAAGTCCCATGGGAAGAAAATCAAAAAAAAGAGTTCTATCCCCTTCGGTATCAATCGTTACCATTTGGTCGGAAACCTGCTTTTTATATGTTCTGAATATATATTCTAGATTGGTGGTTTTACCGGACCTTCCAGGGCCATAAAAGACTATTTTGCATTCAATCTCACGACTTTTTAGATTAAAAACCGCCATCCTGTATAACTCCGCACAATCATATATAAATACTAATTTGTAAACATTCTCAAATCAAGGCTGTAATTTCCCTTTTTTGGGCCGGAATCGATTTTAGAAAAAGCCAGCACAATACCCGAGCCGTTAAGGATGGCTATTGGTGAATAAAAGTTTATATTGTTTAATTTTAAACCGGTTTTGAATTTTTCTATTAATGCTTTTTCCCTGTCCGGAATAATCAAGCTGACCATATCCTCTGATTGAAATGCAACATCCAGAACCACTTCCGACTCCTTTTTCTGACCGATATCCATTATAATTCCAACAGAAGTGATATCTAAAAATTCTTCTCTCTTATTATCGGGTTTTGAAATATGTGAAAGGGATTCACTCGGAGTCTTTCGTTTATCAGAAGCTATTTTATCAATTAAAATCTGTTGATCAGCATGTTTTTTCATCTCAGGCGCAACAATCTTTTTTCCTATTCCTTTTTCCTTTAAAAGGTTACCCAAAAAAAAATTGATTTTTTCTTCTTGCGCAGCAGAGAAGATACCGAGTTTCAACCACTCTTCATATTGAGAGACAGCATTATCTGCTCCTGAAGAAGCAAAATAGCATCTTAAAATATTCTTGGCTGCAACAAGCCTTAATGAATCTATGTTCAGTAATTTATTGAATTCTTTAATAGCTCTTTCAAATTGGCCAAACTTCGTGAGTATTATTGCTCCTTCGAGAGTTGCTGACTCTTTATCGGTAGAAAAAGTAAATTTTTCCTTTATCAAATTCTGAATCTCTGCAGAAAGTTGGGGTATTTGTTCGGATTCTTTATATTTAGATATAGCCTTTTTTAAGGTCTCAACTTTGTTATTAATGCCTTCAAGCAATTGCTGGCTGTTTTCAGGTTTTACATTATTATTAATCAGCTCTATTAAATTTTTATACGTAAGCATTGCCTCGTTCAATAAACCTTGAGCCCTGTATATCTCCGCTTCTTGCAAAGCTGATTTTATCTGTTCCTTGATACCCATAAATGATTAACTCACAAAATTAATAATCAGAATATATTTAATATTGTTTTCTTTGTTTAATACCTTATTTTAATACGTAATGTCAACACCTCAAAAAATTTCGGTTATAATTGACTTATTATATCAGATTTGATTTTTTTATAATTGATTTGATTTTTCAGAAGCACTATTTTTTATAAAACATATTGACAATAATTAAAATTATTATTACCTGAAATTCACTATTAACCCAAAATAAATAAGGAGTAATTATGGATAAGAAAGTAACCGTAATCGGAGCAGGAAATGTTGGAGCTACTGCCGCTCAACGTTTGGCAGAAAAAGAATTATGTGATGTTATATTAATAGATATTATTGAAGGTGTGCCCCAGGGAAAATCTCTTGATCTTACCGAGGCAGCTCCCATAGAGAAGCATGATGCACATATTACAGGCTCCAATAGTTATGAAGCTTCAGCCGGATCGGATATCATTATAATTACTGCAGGAATACCAAGAAAACCAGGAATGAGCCGTGATGACCTTATAAGCACAAACGCCGGAATAGTCAAAAATGTAACTAAACAGGTTGCGGCGCTTTCTCCTGATTCGATAATTATTATAGTAAGCAATCCTCTTGATGCCATGTGCCACGTTGCTTTTGACGCCAGCGGTTTTCCAAAAAACAGAATAATAGGCATGGCCGGCGTGCTCGATTCGGCACGATTCAGAGCTTTTATTGCGATGGAACTTAATGTTTCAGTAGAAAATACCCACGCTTTTGTTCTTGGGGGGCATGGCGACACCATGGTTCCTCTGCCAAGATACTCAACCGTTGCCGGTATTCCTATAACTGAATTGCTTTCAAAACAGCGTATAGACGAGTTGGTTAAAAGAACAGCAAATGGAGGAGCGGAAATCGTTTCTCTTTTAAAAACCGGAAGCGCCTATTATGCGCCTGCCTCTGCAGCCGTTGAAATGGCCGAGTCCATTTTGAAAGACAAGAAAAAAATACTTCCATGCGCAGCATACCTGGAAGGTGAATATGGAATAAATGGCCTTTTTATCGGCGTGCCGGTAAAACTGGGTTCTAAAGGCATAGAGGAAATCATACAAATCAACATGACCGAAGAGGAAAAAGCAGCACTTAAAAAGTCAGCGACTGCTGTGGCGGAGTTGAAAGAAATTTTAAAAAAAGTGGCTTCTTGAGACAGGAATGAAAAGTGGAACTTACCGACATAGCGTCTATTGAAAAATGGGTTGAATTAGAGAAGGAGATAAACAGGAAATCAGGCCTTTGTGCTAATGTGTTTGATACCAAAGGCATACGCATAACTGATTTTCAAAACTGGCCGAACAAACTTTGCCCCGAAATCAAGGCTACTGATAAGGGGCAAAGTTTCATATGCGCTGTTGCTCATATGAACCTTACAGCACAGGCAAAACGAACAAAAAAAGCAGTTATAGAAGAATGTGACGCCGGACTTGTCAAGATTATTTGTCCGATATTTGTAAAAGATGAATTTATAGGTGCTGTTGGCGCCTGTGGTTTGCTGCCTGATGATGGGGAAGTTGATACATTTCTAATAAACAAAATAACGGAAATTGAGGAAGAAAAACTTGACAGCCTTTCATATAATATTCCATGCATAAGCACTCAACATTCTGAAAATATAACGTATTTTATAAAAGGAGAAATTGATAACATAACAGGCATAGCCCGTTAACTTCTTATTTATGCATTATTGCCTCAGCCGCAAGAGCAGCCACTGTATCAACCTTAACATCCAGCTCATAATATTTTACTATTTCAGTTAACTGCCTGTGACAAGATAAACATGCTGTTGCCAAGTGTTTTACGCCGGCTGCTTTGATCTGGTCTGCCTTGGCTTTGCCTGAAATCATCCGCCGCTTAGTGCTGTTGCTGTCCTGGAGCAATGCACCACCGCCCCCGCAACAAACAGCGTTCATCCTGTTCGGCGTCAGTTCCACCACTTCTTTGCATATATGTGCCAGCAATTGACGGGGCGCTTCAAAAACACCGGATTTTCGCCCAAGATTACAGGGGTCATGATAGGCAACAGGATAAGGATAAGCTTCAGGATTTAAACTGATCACGCCATTTTCCAATTTATCGAGTGTAACTTCAAGAATACTCAGCACATTGAATTTCGGCTTTCTGCCGATAAGATCTTCAGCTCTTTTCCGTAAAGCGAAAAAACCGTGTCCGCATTCCGAAAGCACCAGATTCTCAACTCCGATGTCTTCAGCCGCTTCTATCACTTGAAGCAGCATTGTTTTTTCAATATCATCATCTTCGACAAAATAACCCCAGTTGGTAACATCCGTGTGGCGGCTCGACATTGTCCAAGATTCACCAAAAGCATAAAAAAGCCGCGCCATTGCCTGAAGATGTAGGATGTTGGTTCCCAGTTCCCGGGGGTTTGGCAGGTAAAGATATTTCGCACCTTTTTGCTCTGTCGGAATGGCAGCTTTTGAATCATCCATCTCATCGCAAAGTTCTTCATTCACCCATTCAATAGTTTCAATAAAATCCTCTTGAGTAAATCCGTTTACATCTCCGGTTTCCAAACGTGTCTGAATTCCATTTTTAATATCCTGAGGCATTCTCTCTATAGCATCCGGAAGAGACCTTGCTTTGCGAGCCACATTTTCCATTACAATTCCCATGGGGCACTCCACAGTACAGTGATTGCAAAGCATGCAGTCCCATATCATATAGCTTTGCGCCAGCAAGCTATCAAGACCCAACTGAGCCATGCGTACCATTTGACGCGGATCCGGTCCTCCTTCTCCATCATACCAGCTGCAGCGTGAAGTACAAATGCCGCATGTCATACACTCGCTTATATTATCGCCTTTATCTTTTTTATTAAGCAAGCTCAAAAACGGCGAATCAATACATATCTTTGCGTTCATTACTATATCTCCTTTCCGGAATCTGCCGCAGAAACAATTTTGGCAATTTTTACAGGCTCGTTAGCTGCCACACTGTAATGGCGAATCGAATTGTCCTGTAAACCCGTGTCTTCAACAATCAGTTTAGCTCTTGCAGCGGCCAATCTGCTGCCACTGACAGAACGACAGTTTCCTTCATGGCACGCAGCAATTATAACCCTTTTGGCGCCGTTTAATAATTGCTGAATCATCATTGCTTCACCAATCCTTCCGGCACAGGGGACCTTTATAATCCGGGCGGTTTTATTGGAAAACATTTCCATATTCATTGCAGATTTAAGCGCCAGCTCTCCGGAGCGTTCACAGGCAAATATCACGGTTTTAGAAGCGGTTATTCCTGACGTATCAGAATCCAATTCACAAACAGCAGAAATCGCTTCTGCCGGACAATGCGATACACAGATTCCGCAGCCAAAGCATGCATCAGTGACGATCACAGGTTTGTAATTGCCCTTAATTGTAACCGCAGCATGGGGGCATATCCGATAGCATGTCAGGCACCGGGCGCATTTGTTTTCATTAATTGCCGGCAATGGTTCTGTTCTTATATTACTGGTTGTCAGGGCTTCAAGGGATGCTTTAACCGCATTGATCTCACGTGCTATGTCCACTTCATCGGTTTCATCATGACATGAACCCAAAAAAAATATACCGCGCCTCGGACTTCCGACAAAACGATGCCGCACGTTTGCAGACTGGAGAAATCCTTCCGAATCACATTGCTGTCGCAGAAAATGGGAAATTTCAGGTGCAGAAGCAGGAGGGTTAACAGCTTCAGGCAATACCAGCAGATCGCATTCCGCAGACAACCGGACACCCGGCAGGGTTGCTTCGTTCATCTCAAGCACCAAATGGCCGTTGTCTGATATTACATTAATTTGTGCCGGATTACTTACTCTTAAGAACCTTACACCCTTATGCCGGGCATCATCATAAAGCTTCTGGCCTTTAAGCCCGTGAACCAGCATTTTTTCCATAATGACAATGGCCGTTTGTCCTTTTTCCGCAAGAGCTGTTGCTAAATGCAGACAGGTTCGTGCGTGATCTTTCCATTCCTGCTTTTGTCGGTCAAGCCAGAATGCAACGGTTTTGGGTACTTTGGCAGGCGTTTTTTCAAAAACATCGACAAATTGGGACAATGATTTTATTTTATCAGAATCGTTAAGACCGGAATATAAAACCATTTGTGCATCACCTACCACTATAATGGATGCTGCTTTTATATTATGTTCATATCCTTTGGCGGTGAACAATAAGTCGTATTGCCCAACAGTTCCGTTTACAGAGCGTAAGCTTACAGAATAAAAAGATGTAACTCCGGATATCTCAGGTGCTTGATGATTGCCGGAATCCAGTCGTACAACCAGCCATCCCTCCTTTGACAGGGCATGGCATATCATGCCGGAATCTTTTGATTCACCCAGTACTGCAATAGTGGAATTATGTTTTGTTTTTGATAATATATTAAAATCCTGTATAATTTTATGGGCCGCAATTATGCCCTGATCTCTTGCAGTCAAAATATCTGTGGGGCCCTGTGTTACGCCTGCGGCATAGACACCTGATGGCAGCAATGCGCCACTGCTTAAAAAGCCCCATGTGTCCGGTTTTATATCCAATTGTTTTGCAATTTCAATAACTTGCAGCGAAGGCCCGATACCCACAGACAGAACAATAAGATCAAAATGACGGGCAACTCTGGCTCCTGTTTCAGGATCTTCATGAATAACTGTAAGCTTTCCTTGTTCGCGGTCGGATAAAATTTTGGCCGGAACCCCCTGAAACAAATTGACCCTGGCTTTTACATATTCTGCCTGTGTTCGAAATTCCTTGCCGATGATCTGAAGATCAATGTGAAAAACCGTAATTTGAGCTTCCGGTATGTTATGAAGTATTTTATTTGCCTGACGCAAAGCTGTTTTGCAGCATACCTGAGAGCAATAGTCTCTGCATAGCTCACGGTTTCTGGAACCCACACACTGAATAAAAGCAATGGCGGGTGATGTGGTATCCGGTAGAATTTCTTTTAATCCTTCCCGTTTTAATAAGTTATTAAGATCCGCTGTGGTAATCACCTGATCATAAACCCCGTACCCCAATTCAGGAAGTCTCGATGCATCAAAAGGAGTCATGCCGTTAGCCAGCAAAACCGCATTTGTTGAGATAACAGCAGATGATTCGCTATTTAACGTTGTCCCAAATCCATCATTGTTTTTTTTGATTCCGTTTATACTGCTTTTCAGATGTATTGTTGCGTGTTTCAGATGATTCATCTGATCTGCCAGTTCTGCGCTAAGGCAGGCGCCGCAGTTCCGGCATTCTCCGGTAGCCATGCATGCCCAGTCAAATGCCTTGCCTCCCAGATATTCGCGCTTTTCTACAAGATGAACCGAGACGCCAAAATCATCAAGTGTTTTAGCGGCAGCCATTCCTGCAATACCTCCTCCAACCACCAAAACACTCGGAGTTGATTTATTCATAATTTTCTCCTATTAAATTGATATATGACTCAAAATGACTTTTTTTGTCATGGAAAGGAATATTTTAATATGCTATATAAATCAAGCATTTTGAAATAACAGCTTCAATATCGGAATCATAATGGATTTAGTTAGTTGTTGGGGTATTACTGCCGGAGTACCAAATATGAACAGTTCTCATTATACAAAAACCAGACGCCTCATTCCGGAAACACCGGATGACCGGTATGCCGGACATTTGATACATCCGGCAAAGCCAACCACAGTTACGGAAGGGCAATGTATCGGGCGGGAGAATGAACTCGATCTGGTAAGAATTGCACTGGGATTAGATGAGAATTGGAAAGGTTCCAAAGACCGGGGTCTGTATAGAGCAGGATGTCAGAGAATGCGCCTCGAAGGGCCTTCAGGCAGAGGCAAGCGATCTATTGTGCTGGAGGTTGCACGACGAACTGCTTTACCCCTTTATGAAATGCACGGGCACGCCGGCATGTCATCTGAGGATCTGGTGTTGGCCATAGTGCCCCGCGCTTCGGACGACGGTCATGAAGGTTCGCATCTTGTTATCCAGGCAAGTCCGCTGGCTACAGCTTTATTGTGGGGCGGCATCTTATACTTTGATGCAATACACCGGGCGCCCGTTAGAGCACTGACTCCTTTGGCATCGCTGCTCGGCGGGCGAATGACTCTATACTCCGGATTGACCGGTCTGCAACTTACAGCCAGGCCTGACGCCGCACCGTTTATATTTTTCTGTTCACTTGACTCTTCTGAGTCCTATAATCTGCCTGGATTTATTGAGCAACGAACACTGCCGATATTGGAGCTTGAACCACTTAGGAAAGATAACTATGATAATTTATTAGGAAAATTAAGCAGCACCCATAAATAGGAGTAAAAGATGGTAAAAGACAGAATCCAGGAACGCAGCATAAAAATTGGAGATCATGACATATATCTTGCACAAGAATCGGAACTGCCTGAAAAATCTGCTTTCGTAGGACGAGAAAATGAACTCATGATGTGCAGAATTGCATGGGGTCTGGATGAAAACTACAGGTTTAGAAATAAAAAAGATTTGAACAACCTTTCGTTTCGTCTTTATGGAGAACCGGGAATGGGCAAAAACGAACTTGTTTACGAATTGGTCAGGCAGATCAGAAAAAATAATGGTGAACTCAAAGAGTTGCCATTTTATTCTATGGTCGGTCACGATGAAATGGCTCCGGAAGACATGGTGCTGGCAGTAGTTCCCACTGAGTCGAGCGGACACTCGCAGGTACGCATGGTCCTCCGCGCCAGCCCATTGGCAACGGCTATACTAAATGGCGGCATTTTTTTCTTTGATGAGTTGAATCGTCTTCCGGAGCGCGCTCTGGCTCCTCTGGCACCTGCTCTGGATGGACGCGGCATGTTGTTTTCAGCAAGTTCCGGCATATGGCTGGAACCTGCCGGGAATGCATTGCCGTTTCGCTTCTGCTGTGCATTGAATCCAAGCGTCGGATCTGATCTTCCCGGATATATTGACCAGCGTACACTTCCCAAAATTGAGGTAAAATATCCAGGTCACATAGGATTGCTTGAACTCCTCCGTTCTCAGTTAACAGCGGATCTCAGCGCTGAAAATGAATACGAAAACAGTTGTGAAGAAGTCAAAAAACAAAGAATAGCTGAACTATCACAGCATCTTGAGATTATGCTGGAAATGCTGAAAAACAGAGGAGATACCCCGTCTGTACGCCAGGGCTTAATAATTATAAGGCTTGCCCGTGCGCTCTTTCGGGAGAAAAAAGGCGGGTTGGATTTTAGCAATTGCCTGAAAAAAGCATTCGGTGCATGTGTTTTCTAAAATGCCGAAAGACCGAATATAACCGGGAGAAACCGGAATGAGCCGTTCTGCTTTTATGCCATATATCAAACTTGATAATATATACATAGTTCCGGTATTGCCGGATCGTCTCAGCGGCGCCTTAATGGTGCGCAGAGCAGTGCAAGAGTTGTCTATTGGATGCCGGGATGCCTTTTTGGTGGCACTCCCTGAAAGTGTGAAAGAAAATTATTTGCAGGCTGTTTGTAAACTGCCGCGTTCATCCTTTATCTATATAGAAGATAATTCAGCATCTTTTGATGAGCCAGACAATGACAGCAGGATTAAAAAAGAACTTGTAACTGTCACACCTTGCGATGGCCTTGCTGAGGCAGTTCTTAGCGCAAACGAATTGGGCATTGAACCGCATTTTATCGACCTTGAAATATCTTTTCATTCGCAGATTCAAAGACCGCACTTCCGGCAAGAAAATATTGACATCGACGACTGGCTTTGCACAACAATTGGGGCAAAGGCGTTTGTTGATTTGCTGCATGACAATACTCCGTTGCGGCATAACCCCGCCCTGTCTGTTGACAACATGCGTGAACGGCATATGGCAGGTCGGTTACAGCAATTACATTCACGATATAAAAGAATTCTTTTCGTATGTTATGCGGAAAATGTCCCCGGAATTTTGCAGGCATTTAAGCAGTCTTCATCTGTTTTTGCTGTGCCCAAATTCAATGGATATATTTCGAGCATAGAGCCTGATACAAATCTTCTCCTGTATTTTCTTGACGATTATCCGAAAGCGGTACAGCGTTACTGGGAGAGCCGCAGTTCTTTTGATGCTTTGCAGGAATTCGATAAAATGTCCGTTGTGTTCGATGAGATTATTGAATGCGCCGCTTCCTCGGATGTTTGGAGTTGGTCTTTACGCCACCACAGAGCCTTTAAACAGATGCTAAGCGGTGTGATGAGAGAAAAAAGGCGTGTCTCAATTCCTTTGAATGAATGCCTGGCATTGGTAAATTCATGTTACGACCGGAATTTTGAAGAAGCAGTCCGCATACAACTGTTTACTTTTCCCGAAGGCAATATATCAGAAGATGAAGTAAAACATGTGTTCCAAACAGCCGAAGTAAATGATCCGGTATCTGGATCCCGCACTGATTTGCCGCCGCAGTTTATAAATTCTGAAATTGATTCGGAAGGTGAAACGGAAAGAAACAGGAAACCACATAACTTGCAGTCTATCGGGTCTTCCACCGGAACTAATGATCGCCTGCAAATAATTATGCGTGGATTGAGACATCAGTCTTCAACTTTTCACACATACCTTAAGTGTAAAGATGGTTTTAACCCCGGAATGCCCTGGCCGGCCTGGGTTGCACACCATAACAAAATGCGGAAACGTGTATTGCGGTTTGTCGCTAATATGGCGCTTGCCGTTTCGTCGGATAGATACAGGGGGTCGCTGGAACGAGGTCTTGACCTGCGCCGAATAATACGCGCCTCACACAAAGGCGACCCGTCATTATACGTCCGCCGTCAACGAAAGAGCGCAACAATATCTTCAACAATACAGGGCATAATTCCTGTTCTTTGGTTTTTCACTACAACAGATGATACATGGTATTCAAAAAAATACATACGTACATGGAATGCTCATGAAGGTGAAGAGTGGGTCAAACGTTATTTGCTAAGCATGGAATGGGGTGAAGCAGAAGTCTTTTCTTCAGCAGACAGTGAGAAGATAAGGAAACGGCTTGAAATAAGACAGCTCACATTTTTGGTGTCATTTGCTGAAATGGAACTTACCCCTTCTGAAATTGAAGGGTGCTATGGGGTTGCAGCCGGCCAGATTCCTTCCCGGGACATTGCTATTGGTTATACAAAGCTGCTTAATAATATAATTGACAGCGCTACATCCCATATCTATTGTGTTGTACCATCGAATGACAAAGTACCATCTGCGCTTACCAGCTATGCAAGTCGCTCAAAAAAAAACATTGTTGTGTTAACGCATTCAGATATCGGCACCTTAGATGTTGAAAAGCTTTCCCGTTCCGTTACGGTAGATATCGGCGGAAAGTCAAAAAACAAAAAGAACACGCTAATGGCTGTTAAGCAATATAAAGAAATGGTGGATCATTTTTGGTGGTAGAATTACCATAAAGAGGAGATAATTATGATAGGTATTGAAGAGCTGAAAAATGATCAGGATCTTTTAAACAACATAAACTGGGACATGACTCCTGAAGAAGCTGTAAGACTTTATCTGGAATGGGGCAACAACTGGACACGAGGTAATTTTGTAATCAGGGGCAAAGAGGATGTTTCTTACTATTTTGTAGTAAACACATGGGGAAAAGACCCTGTGGTGTACCTTATGCGCAGAAATTCGGATGAAGCGACAGAACTTGCGGAAATAAAACTGCCTCAAAAAGTCAAACAGAACTTTATGGAATCCATAGGCAATAATAAAGGTGTTTATTCAATAGAAGGCGATGTAAAAGAGTGGTTGCAAAAAGAACTCCTTGGCCGTTAATTGATCTTTTTTTCTCTGATTCTTTCAGCAAGACGCATATCTCTTCTGGCCTTGGCCTCATTGTTCCTTCGGATTTCTTCTTCAGTTTCAAGAATAAGAGGAGGAACCTGGGCTGGTTTTCCATTCTGATCCAAAGCAACATAAGTTAGATAAGCAAGCGCCGTGGTTCTGGTTTCACCGGTTATGAAATTTTGGGCTTCCACTTTAACACCAATTTCCATAGAGGTTTTGCCCACCATATTAACACTGGCCTTTAAAATTAAAAGATCTCCTATATAAACCGGGCTGTAAAAATCAAGCCGGTCTATAGAAGCTGTGACAACATTGCAACATGCATGTCTGGTAGCAACAATACCTGCGGTAGAATCTATGTGTTTCATTACCACCCCGCCATGTACATTTCCGGCAAAATTGGCATCCAGATGTGTCATTTGCTGAATTGTTGTCACCTGGCTGTCATTTATCCTTTTTCCTTCCACTGCTCCCCCTTTTATCGATAAGTTAAACCTTTTTTAAAAGTATATTTTGTATATTATTTAGCTTCATTTATTACAGAATTCAACTAAATGAATAAAAATGTTCACACGAAATAAAAATTGTTATCTTATTTGTTTAATAATTCCAATAAAATATAAAATAATCAAAGGAAATAAATTGAGAATATCATAAAAATTCTTTCAATTTTAATAATATTGCATATCATAATAGAATATATATGGTTATTAATTTTGTCTTTCATCAAATTTAAAAATAAATTCTTATCATTTTAATGGAGGTAAAACATGAAACTACGAATTGTATCTTTTCTTACACTTGTAATATTTATTTTGGGAATATCCGGTTGTGCGAGCATTCCGGAAGAACATCAGGGTGCTGCTAAAGGCGCCGGAATTGGGGCAGTAGCCGGGGCTATAGGAGGTGCAATGATAGCAGGGGAAGGATCGCGCACTAAAGGAGCAATCATTGGTGGGCTTGCCGGGGCTTTGATTGGCGGTGCAATTGGTAATTATACCATAGATAAGAAGAAAACCGCAGAGGAAACCTCAAATAAATACAATTACCAGCCATCCAGCGGAATAATTGTAAGAATCGAAGGGGCTTCAGCAAACCCAACAAATATAAAACCAGGCGAGAAAGTTAATCTTGATGTAACCTATGCATTGTTGTCTCCATCTTCGGATAGTCCTGTCAACATTACCGAGTCCCGTGAAGTAAGACTGAACAACGAACTTGTAGGCAATCCGGAAGTAAATGTCTCTCATACTGCCGGCACTTACACTTCTTCCATACCGCTTTTTCTGCCTGCTGATGCTAAAAAAGGCGCCTATAAAGTAATTTCAACTATCAAAACAGATTCAAGCAGGGACTCGCGCGAAACTTCTTTTGAAGTACAATAACCACCTACACTACAATAATCAGAATATAAAAGCATAAGGCGCCGGACATCACCGGCGCCTTCCATACAAAGTAGTCTTTTTTTGCTGATTATATTTGAATATCTCTAAGCAACAAGGAGTTTATGAAATTGCCTCAAATGCCATCATCAAATGATATCTCCATAGTCCTTGGAGGAGAAGCTGGTCAGGGCATCCAGACCATCGAGCAATTATTGACAAAAATTCTGAAACTTAACAATTTGCATGTCTTTGCCACTAAAGAATATATGTCACGGGTTCGAGGTGGAAGTAATACTACCGGTATCCGTGTCGGCTCACATCCTTTACAGGCGCCTGTTGACCGGATAGACTTGCTTATACCCTTAGACAAGAATGTACTCCCTCGACTGCAACATCGCATTACGGAGCAGACAATTATTGCCGGAGACAGGGAAGCGCTGAAAACTGACCTAAATGTCATTGATATTCCTTTAAAAAAGCTCTCGATAGAGTTTAGCGCCGAAATTTATTCCAACACCATTGCCCTTGGTCTGATACTTGCTCTATTGAAAACCGATGCTTTGATTATGAAAAAATATATCGGAAAGCATTTCGGAGAAAAAGGCGATAAAGTGGTTGAACTTAACATCAGGGCTGCCGATCTTGGCTTTAAGCAGGGTCATAAACTGATAGAAAACGGTACAGTAAGTTTTCCGGAATTATCAATATCGGATATTCAAAACGATATCATGATAAACGGTTCCGAGGCAATCGCCATGGGAGCTATTGCAGGCGGATGCCAGTGTATTACCTCTTATCCCATGACCCCCGGTACCGGAGTAATCACTTTCATGGCTGGAGTTGAGCATGATTTTGAACTGATAGTCGAACAAGCCGAGGATGAAATTGCAGCCATTAATATGGCAATTGGAGCATGGTATGCAGGCGCAAGAGCCATGGTTACGACATCAGGAGGTGGGTTCGATTTAATGACTGAAGGCTTGAGCCTGGCCGGCATGCTTGAAATGCCGGTGGTTATTCATCTTGGCCAGCGGCCCGGTCCAGCCACAGGACTGCCCACACGCACGGAACAGGGTGATCTTGAACTTGCGCTTTATGCCGGGCATGGCGAATTTCCAAGAATTATCCTTGCCCCAGAATCTCTTAAAGATGCATTTTATATTTCACAAAAGGCGTTTAACCTTGCCGATAAATATCAAGTGCCTGTGATTATACTGACAGACCAGTATCTGGTAGATACTTATTACAACATACCGCCATTTGATATAAATCAACTTGTGATTGAAAGCTGTGTTATCGAAACAGATGAAAATTACCTTCGTTATCAGCTCACAAATAACGGTATTTCGCCCCGTGGCATACCGGGAAAAGGCAAAGGGCTTGTAGGAGTGGATAGCGATGAGCATGACGAGGCAGGCCACATAACCGAAGATCTGGAGTTAAGGGTTAAAATGGTAGATAAGCGTCTCAAGAAACTTACGCTTATCAAGGAATCCGTCATTCCGGCTCAAATATATGGCTCTTCGGATTCACCAACATTTGTTATCAGCTGGGGTTCTACAAATCCCATAGTAAGAGAAGCTGTAACATGCCTTGGCAATAAAGATCTGGCACAGATCGCACTCCAACAAGTGTATCCATTGCCGGGAAATCTTCGCCATATTCTTCTATCCGCCAAACATACGATTATTGTTGAAAACAATGCGACCTCACAACTTGGCAAGCTGATTTTACGGGAAACAGGATTTCAAATCGATAAAAAGATTTTAAAATATAACGGCTTGCCCTTTACCGTGGAAGAACTGATGCATGCCATATCCGAAACAATCTCTTAATGGAGGCTAAATGATGAACTATGAAATGGGGAAAATAGATATCGCATGGTGTCCCGGCTGCGGCAACTTCGGAATACTAAATGTTTTAAAACGCGCTGTTTCCGAACTAAATATAGATCCTCATAACCTGGTGCTGGTATCAGGCATTGGACAGGCAGCCAAAACTCCACATTATCTTCGAGCAAACTTCTTCAACGGTCTTCACGGTCGGGCTCTGCCCCCTGCCACGCTGATTAAGGCGGTAAATCCTGGTCTGCATGTGATCATTACAAGCGGGGATGGCGATATGTACGGTGAAGGCGGCAATCATTTCATACATGCTATACGCAGAAATCCTGATGTTACTGCAATCGTACACAACAACATGGTTTACGGCCTTACAAAGGGCCAGGCTTCACCTACAAGCCAACTGGGCTTTGTAACTCCTATACAGGTTGACGGCGTATTTGAGGAACCTTTCAATCCGTTGGCTGTAGCGGTATCTCTGAACGCTTCTTTTGTAGCCCGTACATCTATTCACAATCTCGATCTTAGCTTGAATATTTTTAAACAGGCAATACAACATAAAGGCTTTGCACTTGTGGACACCTTTACTCCCTGCATTTCCTTTAACAAGATTAATACCAGGAAATGGTATGAGGAAAACACCTATGTTATTGACGGCAGCCATGATCCCACGAATCGGAATTCCGCATTCAGCAAAGCATGTGAGTCCTATCCCTGGCCGCTTGGAATTATTTATAAAAGCCCGGCAAAGCTAAGTTTTGAAGAAAACCTGTATATTTATAAAAATAATAATAAACCTGCTATAAACCGTGAAGTGCAATGGGATAAATTGAAATCATTGATTGAAAACAAAAAAATATTGTCACCCGGTTAGATATATTTGGTTAGAATTTCTGCCAGCTTGTCTTCATATCCGAAGTAAAAATGATCCGCCCCGTCAATAATCTCTACATCCGCTGCTCTGTTCCAACCGGCAACTAACTGTTTAACCATATCAGGAGGTGAAATTTCATCACTTCTGCCTGTTACTGCAAGTTTTAAGTGATCAATTTTTGAAACAGTTTCAAATTGCATCATAGCTGCAGGAGGAGATACCATGACAGATGCATTTGCTGCGATTTTATCCGTAGTAAGTTGAGAATTAATCCATGCACCAAAGGAATATCCGCAAAGATCGATTCTATCCAACCCCTGTTTTTTTAAAAAGTTAAATGCGGCAATAACATCTTTTTGTTCTCCGGCACCTTCGTCATAAGCCCCGCCGCTGGCACCTACTCCTCTGAAATTAAATCTTAATGTTGAGTATCCCTTCTTGTGATATACGGCCCTTATTGTTTCAACCACATTATTATACATATCTCCGCCGTACAGCGGATGGGGATGAGTGATTATAACACCATGCATTTTTGTTCCTGGATCAAACAATCCCTCTAATATAATTTGATCATCGCTGTTAAATTCAATTTTTTCTTCGGGCATGAATTATCTCCAAATTTTTCTAATCTTCTTTCCCAAACAAAGGGATTATATGTCAACAAATAAAACAGCATATGATGTTATTCAGCACAATATCAAACTGTTAAATAAATTTAGCAAACTTCCTTGCCTTAGGCTAATACTTTTGCTAATATGCCAAAAAAAATTAAACGATTCATATAGCTATAGAGCAGGTGAAAAATTATTACTCAATAGATGAAACATAAATTAAGCATATGCGCTGAGATAGCGAATATCGAATAACGAACATCGATTTCTACTATTTGCTGTTCTTTATTCGAATTTTTATTTTTAATGCGGAGTACATATGATTTCCAATGAAGAGGAAGCGAAAAACAATATATTTGTAAAAATATTAGGTGCTGTCAAAGGAGCGCCAAAGCAGTTAAAAGATCCGAATCTTTTTCATAAAATATCTCTTATCCCAGTACTGGCATGGGTAGGTCTTGGTGCAGACGGCCTTTCATCTTCTTCCTACGGTCCGGAAGAAGCTTACCGCGCGCTGGGAAGCCACACCTATCTTGCCATCTTTTTAAGCATAGCCACTGTCCTGACAGTTTGTATTATTTCTTATGCCTATTCCAGGATTATAGAAAATTTTCCTCATGGCGGCGGCGGCTATATTGTTGCAACTCATATGCTCGGAGAAAAGGCAGGTGTTGTTGCCGGAAGCGCCCTTCTGATTGATTATGTCCTTACTATTACAGTATCAATTGCTGCATGCGTTGCCGCTTTATTCAGCTATCTTCCCCTGGATTTTCATGTTTACAGAGTTCCTGCCGCCTGTTTCTTATGTCTCTTGCTCATTGTTTTAAATATCCGCGGAGTCAAGGAATCCATCTCGGTTATGGCGCCCATTTTTGTGGTCTTTGTTATCACTCATCTCTTATTGCTGATCGACGGCGTTTTTACTCATACAGAGCGCTTTGTCCCCCTTATAAATGACGTTCAAACCGGCATCCGGCAGGATATATCCTCTATAGGCATCGTCGGCGTCATTATGCTGTTTTTACGTGCATATTCATTAGGAGGTGGAACCTATACAGGGATAGAAGCAGTTTCAAATAGTTTGCAGATAATGCGCGAGCCGAGAGCTCAGACCGGCAAGAGGACAATGTTTTATATGGCAGGTTCTCTTGCCTTCACAGCCGGGGTCTTGTTTTTATGTTACGTGCTTATAGATGTAAAACCCCTGGAAGGTAAAACTTTAAACGCGGTGCTTGCTGACTATTTATTTGCCGACTGGACAATGGGAAGCACAATTGCCTTTATCACGATATTTTCCGAAGGCGCATTGCTTCTTGTTGCAGCGCAAACTGGGTTTGTGGGCGGCCCTGGGGTTATGGCGAACATGGCCGTTGATTCATGGTTTCCTCACCGGTTTGGAGCTTTGTCCGAGCGTCTTACCATGAGCAACGGCATAGTACTTATGGGAGCAATGTCTCTAATCCTTATTATCTATACTCATTGTTCGGTTTCTGCGCTCGTTATCATGTATTCAATCAATGTTTTTGTTACTTTTTCTCTTTCCCAACTGGGAATGATCCGGCTTTGCATCCGGCGCCGTAAAGAAGATCCGAAATGGATAAGGCATCTTAATATTCATGTGGTAGGATTTCTTCTTTGCGCAAGTATCCTTGTCATAACCACCCTGGAAAAGTTTACCGAGGGCGGATGGATGACGCTTCTTATAACTTCCGCAGTTGTAGGCATATGCTATCTTATCCGAAGCCACTATAAAACTGTAAGAGACGGAATTTCTGAGCTAGATAAAACGCTGCTTGATTTTCCGACACCGGGACCTGCCAACAACAATCCGGTGAACAAGAAAGATCATACCGCTATTCAGCTTGTAACCGGATACAGTGGTTTCGGCGTTCATACTCTGCTTTCTGTGCTTACAACCTTTCCAAATACTTATAAAAATATAATATTCGTTTCCGTGGCAGTTATAGATTCAGGATCATTTAAAGGAATAGAAGAGGTAAACGCTCTGGAACAATCCGTAAAAAAAGGGCTTGAGAAATACGTTGAGCTTGCAAGAAAGCTTGGTTTTGCCGCCGACTGCCGCATGGCAACAGGCACGGATGTAGTGGAAACCGCCGTGAACCTATGCATGGAAATCGCAACTGAATATCCTAAATCAACTGTATTTACAGGGCAAATCACATTCAGACTGGAAAAATTCTACCATAAACTTCTGCATAATGAAACAGCTTTTGCTATTCAGCGTCATCTGCAATGGCATGGTCTGACAACAGTTATACTGCCGATACGAATGCGGGTTTAAGTGCCCATCCGGAAACGGCATCTTGCGACCCATATCAGCGTTCTCGCGTTTTTGAAATACTCGACGTAAACCCATTACGTCTGCGTTTTCAAAAACACTGCGGCCTTGATCTGAACCGCAATCTACCATTTCCGGATGGACACTAATGTTCTTTTTTCTCAGTTACGCAGTAAACACCTTCTCCAGCCAAAGCCGGGCCGAAACACTGGTTGTCCGAAATGCATAAGGATTTGGTAATATCCCCGGATTTCCACCGGTTAATAAGATCCGGCTCTCTGATTAAGGGACGGCACATTGAAATATAATCTGCAGAGCCTTTTTCAATTATTCTATCTGCCATTTGATATGAACGATTCCCTCCCACAAGAATAAGCGGAACAGAGACTTTCTCCCTGAATGCCTCTGCTTCTTTTAAGAAATAAGCCTCCTTTTCCTCAGAATTTATTCCCTTGCGGCTGGGAATAAGCTTGCCGCCGGTTAATACTCCGCCGCTTAGCTCAATGGCATCAATCCCTCCATCTTCCAGCATTTTTCCAACCTCAACCGAATCTTTAAGTTCAAGGCCGTTTTCTATAAAATCCGATACATTGATTTTTACCATAACGGGATAATCCGGACCGACAGCGCTTCTTACAGACTTCAGCACATCCATCAGAATCCTTGCCCTGTTTTCAATACTGCCGCCGTAATCATCGGTGCGTCTATTAAATGCCGGTGACAGAAACTGACTGATTAGATATCCATGAGCTGCGTGAATCTGAACACCGTCAAAACCTGCCCTTTTTGCTCTTTTGGCGCCTTCGGCAAAATCCGTTACAATCTGATTGATATCCGAAGCGGAAAGAATATGGTAAGAAATTTTAGAACTTTCTCCCATATCTGAAACAGCAAGAGATGGGAGTTTGGTTAAATTTGTTTTGGCAAAAAATCCGGCATGAGCAATCTGTAACACAATTTTACCGTTGTTTTTATGCACGGCATCAGCCAAAGAAGTTAGGCCAGGCAGCAAATCGTCACTATATGCTCCGAGCTGTAATAAACTTGCCTGCCCTACCCTTTGTATATATGCATGGCCGGAAATAATCAGCCCCACACCTCCTTTTGCAAGTTTAATCATACAATCTATAAGGTTGGGTGTGACACTGCCATCATTATTTGCTATACCTTCCCAGGTGGCAGACCGGACAAACCGGTTGGTAAGAATCATTCCATTGATTTGTGTTTCTTCAAACAGCCTTGTCATAAAATTTTTCTCCCTATCTCCTTTATTATCTCTTCAGCCTGCTCCATAATACGATCTAACAGTTCCTTGCAGGAAGGTATATCTCGTATATGCCCCATAGTTTGACCTGCTGCAAGGGTTCCTTTTTCAATATCGCCGCTTTCAAGCATTTCCTTGCCTGCAAGACCTGAAACATAAGGAATGATATCATCAATTTTTATATTGCCGCGGCTTTCTATTTCAAGAACCTTATCCACCGGTGTATTGTGCATAACCCGCTCGGTATTTCGCATGGATCGCATGATAAGGCGCGTATCAAGTTCGCTATGATTGATTAAAGCCTGTTTAATATTTTCATGTACCGGCGCTTCTTTTGTTGCAACAAACCGCGTGCCCATATTGATTCCGTCTGCGCCAAGCGCAAGCGCTGCAACAAGACCGCGGCCGTCTGCAAAGCCTCCGGATGCAATAATGGGGATACTTATAGCATCTCTTGTAAGCGGTATAAGAATCAATGAGGTAACATCGTCTTCCCCCGGATGACCGGCTGCCTCAAAGCCATCTATACTTATCACATCACAGCCTATTTTCTCAGCCTTGACGGCGTGCCTAACTGATGTGCATTTATGAACAACTTTAATACCGGCTGATTTCATCTGATCTATATATTTTTCAGGATTTTGACCGGCGGTCTCTATAAACCGGACACCTTCTTCGATACACACTCTTATATATGCAGGATAGTCCGGCGGACGAAGTGTCGGTAAAAAGGTTAAGTTGATTCCGAAGGGCTTTTCGGTCATTTTCCTGCATCTCTTAATCTCTGCTCTTAGGCTCTCGGCATCGGGAAAAGCAAGAGCCGCCATAAATCCTATTCCTCCGGCATTTGCAACAGCAGATGCCAACTCAGCGCCTGCAATCCACATCATCCCCCCCTGGACAATGGGGCGTTCTATGCCAAACAATTTTGTAATTCTCGTTTTAATTTTTGCTTTTATATTTTTTTCAATCATGTATGACTCCCTAATAATTTATCTGATATTGTGTTTTATTTTTCATTATAATGATTGTCTGTCAATATATATGAAACGTAATATCTAAAGTATGATTTTAAGTGACACAGACTGTTTTCTATAATAAAATAAATTTAAAATATTTATGATGTTAATAACAATAAAGGAGAATAATAAATGACCCATCACCATGATCAGCATCATCATCACGACCATGATATCTCTTCGGATATGTCATTTGACAAAAAAATGGGAAAATTATTGGAGCATTGGATTAAGCACAATGCCGACCATAGCGAAACATACAGGGATTGGGCAGTAAAAGTAAAAGAAAATAATATGGATAATATTTATCCGTTACTTGAGGAAGCGGCAGATATCACTTTAAAAATAAATGAGATATTTGATAAAGCATTAAAGCTGATAAAAGCCAAACAGTAAAAACCCGGCTGTAGTTTTGAAAGTAATTTGAATATCGAATACGGACTTTCAACGAAGTCATTTTTATTAATTTTATATAACTTATTGATATTAATTAATTATCAATATTCAGATGGACTCTGGTAGGTTTTACTTATTTCCCTCCACCGTCAAGGGGGAGGGCTTGGGTGGGGGTGAAAAAGATAAATAATCAGTCTTTTCTTCCCCCTCACCCTAGCCCTCTGCCACATAGGGGAGAGGGAAGATATTTGATGACGCCATCCGGTATCTTTTGACTTCGTATCATAATAGGATACCGCTTGAGGCATGAAAATGCTTTTTACGAGCCCGTCATCTTTAATACATCATTTAACACTTTCCCCAATGCATGTAAACCAAAAGGCTTGGGCATCATGCCTTTGAAACCATATTCACGAAAATTTGATACAACCTCACCTCCAGAGTATCCACTGCAAACGATGGCCTTAACTTCAGGATCCATTTTGAGCAGTATCTTTACGGCTTCCGCTCCTCCCATACCTCCGGAAACTGTAAGGTCAAGGAAGACGGTATCGTAAGGTTTTCCTGATTCCATTGCTTTTTTATACATCTCAATCGCTTCATCGCCATCTCTTGCTAACTCCGATTCATAACCGAGCATATCAAGCATCTTCTTCGCTATTTTCTTCAGATGCTCATCATCATCCATCACGAGGATCTTACCCCGGCCTTTTAACAGAACTGCTTCTTCTTTTACCTGAATCCTATTATCAGAAACCGGCAGATAGATATCAAATGTTGTTCCTGTTCCCGGAAGGGAGACCACAAAGATGTGCCCGTTGTGTTTTTTGATGATGGAATAGGCTGTAGCAAGTCCAAGACCGCTTCCGGCTTGTTTTGTAGTAAAATAAGGATCAAATATCTTTGCAATATGCTTTTCGGCTATGCCCACCCCCTGATCTTTTATCGATATACGGATGTATTTTCCCTTGTTAATAGGCACTTCATCTATCTTTTCCGGCATCAGATTCTCTGCCGCAATTCTGATAATTCCTCCCTCAGGCATTGCCTGGTTTGCATTTATTACAATATTGCTGATAACCTGGCTTATCTGCCCCACATCCGCATCAACCGGCCAGAGATCTTCCGCTATCTGTAATTCGCATACCGATTTTGAACCCTGCAACATAAAGAGAGAAGATTCTTTGATGAGCTTTTGAAGTGAAGCAGTCTCTTTTATTGGCGCACCGCCTTTGGCAAAGGTCAGCAACTGTCTGGTAAGACCCTGGGCTCTCATTGAGGCCTTTTCTGCTGCGCTTAACAAATCGAATATATCATCTTCATGCTTCACCTGCATCTTCGCAAGGCAAATATTTCCTAAAATTGAAGTAAGGATATTATTGAAATCATGGGCTATGCCTCCGGCAAGTATCCCCACAGATTCAAGCTTGTCGGCTTTCAAAAACTCCTCTTCCATTCTTTTGCGATCGGTGATATTGCTGACGATATGGACGGCGCAGGCTCTTACTCGCCCGAAGGAGAGGGCATTCGGGGATCGGATGCGCCGTGCCGTGCACGATCTCCCAACAGCATTTGCCGATCAAATCCCCGCAAGGGATATGAAAAAACCGCTCCGCGGTCTTGTTTGACCGCAACACCTTCTGCTCCTTGTCCAGAATCCAGACGGCATCGTTCGTGGCGTCAAAGGTAGTTTGCCACTCACGCGCCGTCCGAACGGCCTCTTCTTCCGCCCGCTTGCAGGCGGTCTGGAGTTTGGACATTTGTTGCTCAAGTATATAGCTGACAAAAGAAAAAGTAAATAAAGGTCAAATATAGACTTGACCCAATTTTTTCTTATGCAGGAGGATGATTCTCAGGAAGTTATCCAGCTGTTTTCAAAAAAGAATCTGCCTTCTTTGTTCGGACCGGAAAGTTTTATTACTCTGATAAAAGAAAGATTTTATCTTAAAAAAGCCAGATATGAGGTTCCGGAATCAAAGCATTTAGCGCCGGAGCCTGGTTTAATAATCAGCATTGTTTGTGAGTATTATAACGTTGTATATGACGATTTATTGATTTCCCGGCGAGAAGAATAGGGGTCAGGCGAGAAGAATAGGAGGAATAGGGGTCAAGTCTATGTATGACTTTAGCGCTGATTATGATATAAGATATCAATGTCACGACCACTTAGAATAGAATATCCGGTGATTGAAATAACAGA
>DYJH01000210.1:0-2379 GCA_020723255.1 Desulfonema limicola
AGAGGCCATCTTTTTTAATAGGGGGGTGTTTTTTCTCTTGACGAACCCTTTAATGGGTGACCCGTGTTTTTTTTAGCATTAACACAGCAACAGAGAGCACATTTGCTGCTGCCTGGAGCGGAGAGTTTCAATAATTTTATCGAAAGAAAAAGGGTTCAAGGGCAATAAATGATAAATTTCACTTAAACCCTTAAACCCTTTAATTCTTTTTTTACACCCCCGCACTGGCCCTCCCCCATCAAGGAAAAGGGAATAAAAAGGGTAGAAAATTTAAACACTGAGAGCTTATATGAAAACCGGTCTATTTTTTTTGTTCATAAGCTTTTTCTATCATTTGCCCTTTGGCGCCCGGCCCGGCAGCTCTTTCCAAAGTACCAGGAGGAATGATTGTAATAGATGTTCTGCATTTTAATTTAATATGCATAGCATCTTCCAATTCGTTTTTAAGAGCAATTATCTTATCTTCCGAATCAATACTTATTCCGCATTCCACTTTAATCTTCATTGGAGGCGGTACACCGGGCCCAGGTTGATCCAATACTATTCTCATCTCGCCTGTAGTTTTCGGCTCGAATGAACTGACAATGTTTTTAATAGGAGCAGGATAAACATTTACTCCTTTTATGATAAGCATATCATCGCTTCTGCCAAGGATTTTGATTCGAGGAAGTTTCCACCCGCATTTACAAGTATCAGTAAATACCTGAAAAATATCTCCCGGAGACCATTTAAAGAAAGGACGGGCCATCCAATCCAGGCAAGTCATCCTGCTTTCGCCGACTGTGCCGTCTTTAATGTCCCTGATCGCCTCTTTTGTAGAAGGATCAACTAAATCTTCCATAATCAAGATGAAATCCCTCGCAAAAAGATGCATGCCCTGATAATCGTCAAGATCACATGAACCGCCTATATAGCCACCAAACGCATCAAAAAGGCGGCAACGATAGGCATCTTCTATCTTTTGTTTAACCGCTGGAATTGCTGCTGCAGGAGCACCGGAGCTGATCAGTCTTTTTAACCCAAGTTGACTTACATCTTTATTTAATATTTTAGGTGTGGCTTCTATAAGATATTCAATTAAGGGTCCTGTAGCAAGTAATGTCGTAGGCTTGGTAACATTAATCATTTTAAGGATTTTTTCCGTACCTGCCTCAGCCCCTATCGGAATCGGCAAACACCCATACCATCTTAATGCATGTTCATATATTCTCAGACCTGCAAGATTTGCAGCACCTGCCGCATAAAGGACTCTTTCTCCGGGACGTATGCCCATTTTCCAGAAATGACGCCCTGCCATATGGTGATGTTTTTCATAATCTTCTTTTGTATATAAATAAGGAAATGTCGGCTCTCCGGTAGTTCCAGTTGTTGAGCCTAAGTGGATGATTTTATCTATAGGTGCGCAAAGATTTGTTCCGAACGGATGGCCATACTTTGCAGAAGATGCTTCCTGTGTTTCTCTGTCATCACTTTTCCCGAAATAGAGATTGAGGTTTCGAAAATCATCCCATGTTTTAATGTCCTCGGGTTTTACTCCGATTTCATCAAATTTCTTTTGGTAAAAATCCGGAGAATTATCATAAATATATTTTATTTGTTTGTTTATTTTACTAAGCTGCAGTTGCCGAAGTTCATCTGCAGGCATATTCTCCAATTCCGCCAACTCTTTATCATAATCAATCTGTTCCATAAATCTCCTTCTTGCCGATATCAGCTTCTTTAATATTTTACAGCTTGGTTAACTCGCCTGCCGTGGCTCAATTCCGAAAATATTTACCAGCGCCACAGCTCCGGTTCCTCCAAGGTTATGGGTTAAGCCTATCTTGGCGTCTTTTACTTGCCGTTTTCCGGCTTCACCTCTTAATTGCCAGAATATCTCGCAGGCCTGGGCTACTCCTGTGGCTCCTATGGGATGTCCCTTGGATTTTAATCCTCCGCTCACATTGCAGGGTATCTCTCCATCTATCATTGGACCACCATTTTCTATCCATTGTCCGCCCTTGCCTCGTTCACAGAAACCTAAATCCTCATAGTCAATAAGTTCGGTGCAGGTGAAGCAATCATGGATTTCAGCGACATTAATTTCTTTTGGAGAAATTCCGGCCATTTCGTAAGCCGTTTTGCTTGCAACGGTTGTTGTATCCCACTGGTAATAATGCCGTTTCTGGTGGCCGTAGAAATCATCGCAGGCAAGAGCGCTGCTCCAAAGATAGACAGGCTTGTCTGTAAATGCTTTGGCTATATCCTCACGGGCCAATATCACCGACGCAGCACCGTCTGTGGTAGGACAGCAATCAAAAAGCCCTAATGGCCAGCTTATCATGGGAGCATTCATCACCTGCTCCATTGTTATTTCAAATTGAAAATGGGCATATGGAT
>DYJH01000210.1:2400-5448 GCA_020723255.1 Desulfonema limicola
CTAACGTGCCATTATGATGGTTTTTTACCGCAATCATGGCAAAATGCTCCTTTTTTGTTCCGTATTTTGCCATATGAGCTACTCCAAACTGCCCGTACATTGCTGGGCCTGTCAGACCTCTCGGCTGCCACCACTGATGATAAGCGGTGTTAGCCTGCCCGATCATGGATTCACGACCGGGAATATCTCTCATCTTCTCGGCACCCACCACAAGCGCCACATCATATACTCCGGCTTTTATTGCAAACGCCGCCTGGCGAAGCGCATCACTTCCGGTGCAGCAGGCATTTTCCACCCTGCTGACCGGTTTGTCATAAAAAGTGAGGGCATTAGAAAGGGTGGCCCCGCTGACAATTTCTTTTCTCAAACTTGTGCCGGGCAAACAACAGCCAAACCACGCTGCTTCAATTATATTCTCATCAATTCCCTTATCAACGCTTTTCAAACAATTCTCATATGATTCAAAGATCATATCTTCCAAGCTCTTTTCAAAAAGCTCCCCGAAGCGAATCATTCCAGCGCCGACCACTGCTACATTTAATGGATTCTTACCTCGCGCCATATATTACCCCCTAATCTCTTATAAGCCTGAATTTATATCCATATTTTACTATGTCATTTTCCACTCCATGACGCCTTAAAACAAGTTCGACCTTTGCGCCCACTTTTACATTTTCCATAGGGCTGTCAATCATCATGGCAGTAACTTTACCGCCGTATTCTTCCTGTTTTCCGGCTACCCTGGCTATGCACATAGGAAATGGCGCTTGTTCAGGATCCAGATAAACCACATACTGATGAAAAAATGTTTCTATCACACCCTGGCGTGGTAACGGCACTTTCTCGAACTGGCGGCTTCTGCAATCTTTTTCAATGCAGATATTCCGCCTGGGAAAATTGATGGATCCGCACTTTTTGCATTTTAAGGCATTCAGACCCAACACAAAGTCTTTGTCGCGCCAAAAAGAAGGAGAAGAGTCAACTGAAGACATAGGTTCAGGAAGAGCCAGACTCTTCAATCTTCCCTTTATTTTTTCGTATTGAATATACTCTATATATTGTTTGTAATTTTCTTCAAAACAATTCGCAACCGCTGATATACGCTCTCTCTTTTCATCTATGCCCTTTGTTGCAGTGACAAGAAAGGCATCGCTTCCCGCGCCAGATCCGTAAGAAGCCACAAGTATCTTCTCATCCGCCTTTGCTTTATCCAGACCTGCCGCAAGTGCAATCAAGGGTGAAGCTGATCCAGTGTCACCCACCATCGGTGAAAGAGTGGTAGCGCTGACCGCTTCAGGTTTAAATTTCATAGACTTTGCCACATCAGCAGAACTCTTTCCATCAGGCTCTGAAACAGCCAGACAGGAGATATCTTCCGGTTTGATTTTTATTTCGGTTAAGCATTTGCCTATGGCCTGCCTTATATGCGAAAAATAGCCCGCTGTTCTGTGAAAACGGGCATCATCATAAAAATTTGCAAAATCCTTTCCTGTAAAACGCCAGGTTGTATTTAAAGAAGTTGATTGGGCTGCCTGGCTTCCAATTTCTGCAATTACATCACTTCCACCCAGAATAAACGCAGCGGCTCCGGCGCCATATGCTGTTTCCAACTGAGTCCCCATCTCCCCGGTCTGGCAGTCTGCTCCTATAGCAAGACCGTACTTTGCCTTCCCGGAATCAATAAGATCGGCACATCCAAGCAATGCCGCCGTCCCTGCTCGAACCGACCCGCCGAAATCAGCTACCTTCACATTATCGGAAATTCCCAAAGCCTCGGCAATTATAATAGCCGAAGACTTATTAATATATGAACCTGATACAGTGCCTAAATATAAAGCGCCGATATCGGAAGCCTCCAAGCCGGCATGTCTTAAGGCATTAAAAGAAGCTTCCACAGCCAATGTCACAACATCTTCATCTTCTCCTGCTACACTCTTTTCCTTAACCCCGCCGGCAATGCCTCCAAACGGCCAAGCTTTGGCTATAGACTTTGTAGCGATTCTCTTTCTAGGGATTGAAACCCCATATCCAATTATACCCGCCATAGCTTTATCCTCACGTTAAATTATTCGAGTTTATAAACTCTAAGAGCATTATCCCTTAAGACCTTTTTCTTTATCTCATCCTTTAAAGGAAGTTCCAAAAATTCCTTCTTGCATCTTGTTAACCCGAAGCCGTTCGTAGCCCACATGACCTTATCCTGTCCTCTTCCGGCCATAAACTTTATAATGTCAGGATGAAGATCTGAAGGATAATATGCCCCTATATTGCCGTAAACATTATTATGCCTCCATAGCATGGATATCCATTCCGGGATCCAGGGGAAACCGGTGTGCGTTAACACAATTGTCAGATCCGGAAAATCCATAGCTATTTCATCGGCATACATCGGATGACCAGGCTCGCTGGGCAATGCCTCGGCGGAATGCCCCACCTGAAAAGAAACAGGAATTCCCATATCAAGACATTTGCTGTAAAGAGGGTACATCTTTTTATCATCCGGTCTTATTCCGTAGCTGATAGGATGCGCAAAAACAAACTTGCAGCCGTATGCTTTATAAGCCTGATCTATTTCTTCAAGGCTTTCCTTTATTCTGAAAGGATTCCAGCTTGCACCCCCTACAATGCGGCCCTTTGATTTATCAACAAAGTTTTTTATTGTTTCAACAGACCAGTTTACCCAGAATGTATGATCGCGCCTTGACCAGTTTTTAGCGCATTCCATAAAAATATATTGTACTCCGATATCATCCATTTCCTTGACAACACCCTCAACTGATCCTGGACCCATCATGCCAAGCACTTTCCATTCTTCGCCGGGTTTCAAGCCCAATCTTTTAGCAACTCCTGCAAATGTTCCTTTTACCATCTGCTTGACTTCGCTTATTTCAAACATAGGTTTGGCTATCTCAGGATCGGCATAGAAAGCCCTGCACATGGTATCTATCGCCATTACATCTTTTAATTCCATTATCTCCTCCTAAATTTCTGCACTTAATACCCCTCACCCTGACCCTCTCCCGCAAGGGGAGAGGGAAGTATTTTGTT
>DYJH01000011.1 GCA_020723255.1 Desulfonema limicola
AAAAACATTTGAAGGTAGGCGACACCAGCGCAGGCAAGGCCATACTCTACCCTGACCATATCTATAATATTTCTGCCGACAAGGTTAACCAGGAATTTATCGGAGCCAGCCAAATGGTTGTCGTTGCGGAAGGCAAGGTGGACAGAGCGATTTCTGATGCGAAAACCATAGAGCTTATTGATGAGATGGGCATTTATGCAACTAACGAAATACCGGAGGTTGGAGGGGCAGTTACTATCAGTAATATTCTAAAAAGGGTTTTCCGAACATATCACGACGGGCATCCCAAATGGTCTTTGTTGCCCGAAAAACCGTTCGATATTGCAAATGTAATAGGCTTGGTGGCAGGGACCTCAACCGGAGGAAGCATGGATCGTTATATCTCCGGCGATGTCAAAAACTCTGCTATAACCCTATACTTTACCGATTACAATAATGAAATAATTACAAAGGCTATAAAGACTCTTAAGGGATATATCAAGGATAATCCTGCTGAGCGGGTGACATTCCGGTTGGCCGGAGGCATTCTTGGCATTCTGGCCGCCGTTAATGAGGAGGTTGAATGGTCATACTGGCTAAATATGGCGCTCATCTTTGGTTTTACATTCCTGTTTTGCACAATTGCCTATCGGACCTGGTGGGGTGCGCTGGTCTTATTTATCCCACTTTTGGTGTCGCAGGTGCTGAGCGATATTTTGATGCTGGTTCTGGGGATTGACATGAACATTAACTCCCTGCCTGTGGCCTCGGTAGGCGTTGGTATCGGCGTGGACTACGGCATTTACATTTTAAGCCGCCTGTCGGAGGAATACCAGTTCAGCAACGGCGATTACAAAAAGGCCCGTTATATGGCTATCACTTCTACAGGCAAGGCGATCATTTTTACGGCAACAACCCTGGTTGCTTCGATTATTTTCTTTATGTTCGCAAGTTTCAAATTTCAGGCAGAGATAGCGATGCTATTGTCTTTTTTGCTGGTTGCCAACATGTTGGGGTCGCTAACTATACTGCCGGCTCTTGTTTCCATCGTGGGGCCGCAAAGGATATTGCCGAAGTACAGGGCTTAATTTTATGATAGATTGCTATTAAAGTGCGTTGCCGGCGCATGGAACAGATTGAAATCCGGCTGCCGGCAACAGCGCTGAATCAAATCCGTAAACACAGAGAGGAATAAAATCCATGCAAAGAGATGTTGAAAAGAAGATGGAAAATAAAAGCGCCCAACTTTTTATTTTGGTATTGCTGTCTGCTTTATTAGTATTTCCTGCCGGCCTTGCTTTTGCTAAGGCCAAGAATCGCGGCTTCAAAGACAGCTTGTATTCGTTATGTTTTGTGAATGATAAAGAAGGTTGGGCGGTGGGTGCCCGTGGAGACATCCAGCATACCACAGACGGAGGTTTGAACTGGGAAAAGCAGGATGGCGGAACGAAAATGCTGCTTTTAACTGTTTCCTTTTGCAACCCTCAGGTTGGATGGATTGCGGGGAAATCTGGCACGATCCTTCATACGGTTGATGGCGGCAAGAATTGGAGCAAGCAGTCTGCACGGAGAAGGATGCACCTTTTTGCCTTAAAAGCGCTGAACGCCGAGAAATGTTTGGCGGCGGGTGATTGGGGGACGATTTTCTATACTGCCGATGGCGGGAAAACCTGGGAGGACAAGTCATATCCCAAGGACGTTATCATATACAGCATAGCTTTCAATGGAGAAGAAGAGGGATGGATGGCTGGAGAGTTCGGTACTATATTGCACACAAAGGATGGAGGCGTTACTTGGAGCCTTCAGCAGACGGGGACTGAAAACACGTTGTTCGGAATATCTTTTTCTTCAAAACAACAAGGTGTTGTGGTAGGTTTAAGCGGTACTATGCTAAGGACGGAAGATGGCGGTGCGACGTGGAAAACAATAGCCCTGGCGTCTGATGATAAAGGGGAGATGCCGACTTACTATGAGGTCATAATGCGGGGTAATTTCGGCATAGCAATAGGAGACCGGGGGGCGCTCATGACTAGTGAAGACGGCGGCAAGACATGGAAGCCTATAGATGTATCGCTGGATATAAAACTTGCCTGGTTCAGCGGTGTTGAGCTTTTGGGCGAAAACAAAGCGATCATAGTTGGCTCGCGTTCGATGGCGATTATAACTGAGGGCAACAAGATAAAGTTGATAGGTTATTTGCCTAGCCTCTTTTACCCGTTAAATAAGTCCTGAACCTCTTTCCAACGGATGTATGCGTTTCATATAATATTTCTAACGAAAGTTGATAAATAATGGATAAATTAATGGGGTGATTTTTTCTGACTTCTGCCTCACGGTGCAGATGACTCTGACAGTTGGAGACTCCATAAACCTGATGTTTTCAATCACTATCTCGCGTCCTGCCAAAGAATATGAAAGCGTCCTATGCGAAGCAGTGTCTTTGTTACCGATTCACAGGATTGAAGGCGGCGCTGGAGGAGTTGATGGCCCGGCTCCAATTTAATCCCTTTAATCCCTTTAATCGGGGTTTAAAAGACAAAATAGGCTCCATTATCAAACCGGTACAAGGCTATTCGGTCGACGGACTGGTGGATGCAGAGGACTCGAACTTGTTTGCGGGTCAACATGGGGCAAGATGACATCTTGGAGGCGTTGATCAAGAGGACCGGCTTGCCTGCAGTGGTTATCGAGGGTGATATGTGTGACACGCGGCTTTATTCCGAGTCCGAATT
The DNA here is from genome assembly GCA_020723255.1 of Desulfonema limicola. Lineage (GTDB taxonomy): Bacteria > Desulfobacterota > Desulfobacteria > Desulfobacterales > RPRI01 > RPRI01. The sequence continues at coordinate 2,712 of DYJH01000011.1, forward strand.
CAATGGCAAGATAGATGCCCTCATGGAAATATTGGTACAGCATACTCGGCAGGTTAAATAACCGGAAAGGAGATTGTAAGAGATGACTACTCAACAATATAAATACTTGTTTGAGCCTATTAAAATAGGGTCGGAAACAATAAAAAACAGGCTATATTTTGGTGCCCATGGAACATGTTTTCAATCTAAAGATAATATATTGGATGAAAGATATATTGAGTATCTGAGAATGCGGGCGAAAGGTGGAGCGGGGCTAATTATTGCAGGCGCGATGAATGTGATGCATAGCTCCCACAATTCTTATACCCAAGAGATATTTGATGAAAAGGTATTGCCGCCGTTAAGGCATCTGGCCGAGACCATGCATCAGTATGGAACTAAGGTTTTTTTGCAAATTTTACATGCGGGCAGACAAATGGAAAGTACAGACAGTAGACAGCCCATTTGGGCTCCCTCTGCAATTCCTTGTCCCGTGATTCGTGAAACGCCCAAAGAGATGGAAGTTGAAGATATCAGGGAGGCAGTTAAGGCATATGCCAGATCGGCTGTGTTTGCCAAGGAGGCCGGATTAGATGGGTTGCAGGTACATTTTGGCTCAGGATATTTACTTATGCAATTCTTATCTCCTCTATCAAATATAAGAACAGATGAGTATGGGGGGAGCATAGAGAACCGGCTGAGGTTTCCTATGGAAATTATTGATGCGATTTGTGAATCTGTCGGGAATGATTTCGTTCTGGGAATTAGAATTTGCGCTGATGAATTACTCGCAGGAGGAAATACTTTCGATGATATGAAAGAGATTATTCAAAGAATAGAAGCATCCGGAAAGATCGATTTCATCCAAGTAGGCGGATCATTCTATCAGATAATTTGGGGTGTGGGCACGGGAATGCATACGCCTTTGGGATTCTGTACCCCTTATGCTGCGGCTTTCAAAGAGGCTGTTAATTTACCTATACTGAATGATATGCGTATCAATGATCCCGTGCAGGCGGAAAAGATTCTTGCCAACGGGCAGTGTGACATGGTGGGGATGGTTCGGCCACTGATTGCCGATCCCGAATTGCCGAATAAAGCCCGTGAAGGCAGGTCGGACGAGATTCGTTCCTGTCTCGCTTGTAATCAAGGATGTTTTGGACGGTTTTTTAGGTCAAAACCGATCGCTTGTACCCAGAATGCAGTTGTGGGAAAAGAAAAGGAGATAGGTATCTTGGAGTCTGCGAAATCCAAGAAAAAGGTGCTGATTGTGGGGGGAGGGCCTGCTGGGATGGAGACAGCCAGAGTGGCCAGAATAAGAGGGCATGAGGTAGTACTCTATGAAAAAGAAAAGATATTGGGCGGTCAGGTAAATATTGCTGTTAAGGCTCCGTACAGAGCTGAATTCGGGGGCATTACAAGGTATCTCAGCAAACAGATGGAGATATTGGGAGTAAAAGTAAGTCTTGGAACAGAGGTGACACCTGAACTGATAGACAAAGAAAAGCCTGATGCGGTGGTTATAGCGACAGGTTCCGTTCCCTCAAGACCGCCGATTCCCGGCACTGATCAGGAAAATGTCTTAAGCGTCTGGGATGTCTTGCAAGAAAAGGTTGAGGCAGGAGAAAAGGTTGTGGTGTTGGATAGCGGGGAGTCCCACTGGCAGTGCTTAAGCGCTGCGGAGTATCTGATAGACAAGGGCAAGAAGGTGGAGATCATTACTCCGCTAATGTTTTTGGGAATGGATCTTGTGACTACCGGGGATTTAGTTTCTTATTATATAAGAGTAAAATCCAAGGGAGTGGTTTTTAGCACTTGCACAGCTTTAAAAGAAATTTCGGGAAGAACATTGGTGGCATTTGATATCCATACCAACGCTGAAAGAAGGATTGAGGGGGTGGACACGGTGGTTCTGGCCGCCTTTAATCAAGCTAATAATCGACTTTACAGCGATTTAAAAGGCAAAGTGAAGGATCTGTACGCGGTGGGGGATTGCCTGGCTCCTCGCAAGGCTTTGGATGCAATCTATGATGGTTACAACGTGGGTAGATTGATTTAGCGCAGTGGTTGAATATATAAAGCTGAATAAGAATATATGGTCTAATAAAAAAACATTTTTGCCGATATAGACTTTCTACTTCTCTGGCAGCTATCTAATTTTGCCATTCCTTTAGGTTCGTGAAAACGGTATAGTTCAGCTTCCGGACAATCCTAACAGGTGTTGGAATAAAACGCCAATACATATCAAGTGGTTCCATAAATGCATTTAAATATCCGCTAAATATACTTGTGAAATAAACTTAATTCTTGATTTAAAGCATAATCTTGCTGTATCAACAAGTTAAGATATTGAAGACGTACCAGGGAGGTATAAATGCAACTAACTATAAAAAAAGCAGATAAATTTAAGCCGGTTCCGGACAGCTCTGCTCTGAGTTTTGGAACAATATTTACCGATCATATGTTTAACATGGACTATAGTCCGGAAAAAGGGTGGCATAATCCCCGGATAGAACCCTATATGCCTATTATGATGGAGCCTTCAACCATGGTGCTTCATTACGGTCAGGCTATATTTGAAGGATTGAAAGCTTACCGAACTGACAATGGGTCAATTCAGCTTTTCAGACCGAAAGACAATTTCAAGCGCCTTAATCATTCTTGCAGGCTTCTTTGCATACCTGAAGTTGATGAAAAATTTATTTTAGATTCGCTCAAGCAATTAATAGCCATTGAAAAAAAATGGGTTCCCGATGCTCCAGGAACTTCATTGTATATAAGACCGACAATTATAGCCATGGATCCTTTCCTTGGAGTGCGGGCATCGCATACGTATCGTTTGTTTATTATTCTTTCACCTGTGGGCGCTTATTATTCAGCCGGTTTTAATCCGGTTAAAATTCTTGTTACAAAAGATCATGTAAGAGCTGTGCGCGGCGGTCTGGGTGAAGCAAAAACGCCGGCAAACTATGCTGCAAGCCTTTATGCGGGTGAAGTCGCGCATAAACAAGGTTATACACAGGTGCTATGGCTGGACGGTGTTGAGCAGAAATACATTGAAGAAGTCGGTTCAATGAATATCTTTTTTGTGGTTAATGATGAAATTATAACACCTGCTTTAAACGGCAGCATTCTTTCAGGAATTACCAGGGATTCCGTTATCGCGCTTTCCGGATCATGGGGTATCAATGCATTAGAGCGCCGGATAAGCATTGATGAAGTAATGGATGCACATTTTTCAGGAAAACTTAAAGAGGTTTTCGGTTCCGGAACAGCAGCAGTAATTTCTCCGGTCGGAGAACTCAAGTATGGAGATAAAATTATTGCTGTTTCAGACGGTCAAGTCGGTCCGATAGCAAACAAGCTGTTTAAAGCTTTGACAGATATTCAGTATGGAAAAGAAAAAGATACTATGGGATGGATTGAGCAAGTAATTACTTCTTAAAATCGATTACATTTAATTATCAATTAATATAATATAATTGCCTGTAATTATGGAGAACATCTGTGAAAGAGCCTGATGCGCTGACACATGTAAGATCTTTTATCGGCATGATGGAAAAAGAGAATCTTCCCCAGGAGGTAATCGACAGTTTTGTATATTATTACCACAAAATTATACACGGAGAAACGGGAATAATATATAACAAAGACATTGAATGTGTAAGGGAAAATGAAATCACTTATTCAAAAGACCTGTCCGGATATTCGGAAGCCGGGAAAAAAGCGATACAAAATACAGTTCGGATTGTTTTGAACGGCGGTCTTGGTACAAGCATGGGCTTAAATAAGGCAAAATCACTTATTGAAGTAAGAGACGGGAAAACATTTCTTGATATAATTGTACAACAGTCTCAAAAAGCCAACATAAGACTTGCTTTTATGAATAGCTTCGGAACCTATATGGATACGGCTGAAGCGCTGCAAAAAATGAATTTGTCCGTATTTCCCATTTTATTTCTTCAACATAAATACCCCAAAGTTCTCCGGGATGGGCTTGGCCCGGCGCTATGGCCCAAAAACAAAAAGATAGAATGGAATCCGCCGGGTCATGGAGATATATACACGGCGCTTCATACTTCCGGAATGCTTGATAAGCTTCTTTCAGAAGGCATCAACTATGCTTTTATTTCAAACTCAGACAACCTGGGCGCTGATATAGATGAGGCAATTTTAGGTTATTTTGCCGAAAACAAAATTCCATTTTTAATGGAGGTTGCAGACAGAACGCCATCTGATTTAAAAGGCGGGCATATTGCAAGGCATAAAAACGGGCAACTTATTTTACGTGAGGCAGCTCAATGTTTAGACAGCGAGCTGGGTGCATTCTGTGATACGACTTGTTACAGTTTTTTTAATACAAATAATATCTGGATAAATCTTATTTATTTGAAAAATCTTATCAAGGAAAAAGGGTTTGTTTATCTCCCTTTTATTATGAATCCAAAAACCCTGGATCCAAGAGATGAGAAAAGCCCTGAAATATATCAAATCGAAACAGCCATGGGTTCAGCCATATCTCTTTTTGAGGGCGCAACAGTTGTAAGAGTGCCGAGAACAAGGTTTTATCCTGTGAAAAAATGCAGCGATCTTCTTGCTGTGAGGTCTGACTGTTACCTTATAAAAGATGAAAAGCTGATTATTAACCCGGAAAGAAAACTTCAGACAATACGAATAAATCTTGATTCCAAATTTTACGGCAAGATAGACCGGTTTAACGAAAGGTTTAAAGAAGGAGTGCCTTCCCTGATTAATTGTGAATCACTGTCGATATACGGTGATGTTGTTTTTGAAAATAATGTTAAAATCGCCGGCAATATAGTAATAAAAAATACAGGCAATACATGTGCGGTTGTGAAAAAAAATACGGTTGTTAACAACGATATAACATTCTGATATATGCTATTTTCTTTTAACAGTATATTCAACCTTAACCGTATCTCTGGATCCGGGCGCTATTTTTAAAGATGGCGGGATGAGAGCAATTTTTACATCAATTGATCCGGAATTATTAATATTATCAAGATATATTTTATCCGTATTTGCTGTAGTAATTTCATCCAGAATACGTCTTGCCCCTATCACTTTGACTTTATCCGGCATTACTTTGACTTTATCAAGCGTTATGTTTTTCGGGATCTTTCCTGCCCAAATCACCTTTACTGGCAGCTCTTTTAAAACAGGCTCTCCCAAAGTTACTTCAACAACTGAAGGGACTACTTTTTTAAGCGTTATTCCGGGTGGAAGAAATAGGTTGTTGTCTGTTAACTGAAAAGAGTTTTTTCCTGTACCTGCTTTCGCCAGGTCTATTCTGACTTTCAATTGTTCAGGCCGTATTGATTTGATAAGAGAATCTGAGCCGCCCAGGCTAAGAATAACAGAGTTTACCGATGTATCCAGAATTTCCACATCGGCATTACGATTCATATAATCAACAGGAACATCAAGATTTATAAGAGTTTCCAAACCTCTGGAGAAACTGAACCACACCCCGACAATAAAAAGAAATGAAACAAGAGCTGAAAAGGAAATTTTAAGTTTTTCTTTACGCTTGTCTCCTATAAGTTCGGGCGCATTGCCCATATGCTTCTGTAACTGGCTTTCAAGTTCCTTCCTGCTGTTTACATAATGTATTTTGGAATCTTTAGCCAGAGATACTGTTCCTTTCTCTTCAGATACAACTACCACCATTGCATCTGTAGCCTCAGCTAAACCCAAAGCAGCTCTATGACGGGTTCCATAGTGTAAAGGAAGATTGTTCTTATGTGAAAGAGGAAGAATACAGGAAACCTCCATAATCCTGTTTTTGTTTATTACTGCTGCGCCATCGTGCACAGGGTTGCCGGGCCAGAAAATACTCATTATCATTTCTTTAGAAACAACACCGCGCCATGGCACACCGCCTTTTACATATTCTTCCACATCATCTTTTACAGGAAACACCAAGAGCGCTCCAGTATGTTTATGAGCAAGTTCAAAAGCGCTATCCGCAATAATTTCTGCAGGGATTGTAGAAATGTTTTGAGAAAAACCCCATAAAAATGTCTTTAAATTTTTTGCCTGCAATACAGATCTTATTTCATTTCTGAAAACAACTATAATTATGAGCGCCGCAACAGCGGTGATGCCCTGTATAGCCCAGCTTGTTATGATAAGCTCTAAAGAGAAAGCTATTCTCTGGAAAAACCATAAAAATGCTATTACAATAAGTACGCGAAAAACATTGGTTCCACGAAAAATAATATAGAATCTGAACAGGATGTAACTGTTTAATATTATATCGACCACATCCTGCCATCTGATCGTTGAAAAAAATGAAAAATAATTATTCATATTTGCTTCAGTTTAAATGCCATTTAAATTAATTTAAGAATTGACGCCTGATTATGGTATCCTTTTGCCATCTTGAATCATCGCGGTCGGGATATTCGAGAGTATAGTGAAGGCCTCTGCTTTCTTTCCTGTGCATGGCGCACTTTATTATAAGCTCGGCCACGGTTGCAATATTTCTAAGTTCAATAAGGTCGGCGCTGACTTTGAAATTCCAGTAGTATTCACGGATTTCATTTTGTATAATTTCTATGCGTCTTTTCGCTCTAGCAAGACGTTTGTCCGACCGCACTATGCCAACATAGTTCCACATAAATCTTCTTATTTCATCCCAGTTCTGTGAAACCATGATAAGTTCATCACTGTCTGTTGCGCCTACATCATCCCATGCAGGACTGTCGGGAAAGGATTTGAAATCGGGCGAACCTATTGCTTTTAAAGATTCTGCTGCGGATGCATGGGCATATACAAGCGCTTCAAGCAAAGAATTGCTCGCAAGCCTGTTTGCTCCATGAAGCCCGGTGCAGGCCGTTTCACCTATTGCATAAAGGTTGTGAATATCGGTTCTTCCGAACATATCCGTCACAACTCCTCCGCACATGTAGTGTGCTGCCGGAACCACAGGAATAGGTTCTGCGGTCATATCAATCCCGAACGCAAGGCATTTTGCATAAAGATTCGGAAAGCGGTCTTTTATGAAATCCGAATTTTTATGCGATATATCAAGAAAAACCGAGTCTTCTCCTGTTTTTTTCAGTTCAGTATCTATCGCTCGGGCAACCACATCTCTGCATGCAAGATCTTTTAACGGGCTGTATTTTTTCATAAAAGGGACGCCTGAAGAATTAATTAAAAGACCGCCCTCGCCTCTTACAGCTTCTGAAATAAGAAAATTCTTGGCATCAGGATGATAAAGGCAGGTTGGATGAAATTGCACAAATTCAAGATTAGCAAGAGTTGCGCCTGCCCTGTATGCCATAGCGATGCCGTCTCCTGTTGCGACATCCGGATTGCTGGTATAAAGATAAACCTTGCCTGTTCCGCCGGTAGCAAGCACGGTTACCTTTGAAGAAAAGGTTTTTACTTTATTGTTTTTCCTGTCAAGAACGTAGGCTCCGCAACAATAATCTTCATGAGTTGTTGTAACGAGACCTCTTTTCATGCGGGTTGAGCATGTTATAAGATCAATGGAAATATGATTTTCAAACAGTGAGATGTTTTTATTGTTTTTTACATGTTCTACCAGAACTCTTTCGAGTTCTATTCCCGTCATATCCTTTGCATGCACAATACGCTTTTGCGAGTGACCGCCTTCACGGCCAAGATCCAGATCAGGCGGCAAATTTTCGGAAGATTCTTTGTTGTTGAGATTAAACTGAACACCAAGGTCAATCAGCTCACATATCCGTTCGGGCCCGTTTTTGACGACCATCTCAACTACTTCCCTGTTGCATAGGCCGTCTCCTGAGTCAAGGGTATCTTGAATGTGCAGGTCGAAAGAATCAAGAGCGCCAAAAACTGAGGCTATTCCTCCCTGAGCCAGGGATGTGTTGCTGTCCATAACTCCTTTTTTGGTTACAACGGCAACTGTACTATAATCGGCTACTTTAAGCGCAAGGGCAAGTCCTGCAACACCGCTTCCAATTATCAAATAGTCTGTTTTTATATCCAAGAGTTAATTTTCCGCTTTATAAAAATGATCTTCTTTTTTCACGCCTTGCATTGTAACCAATTATGAAACCCAGTAAAAAAACAGCAACTCCGCTGAAAAACCACCTGATATTTTGTTGGCGCAAAAGACTTGTTATGTCCTCCTCGAGTTTATCAACTTTTTTATTTTGCTTGGAAAGCATTGAAGTTGTTTCGTTGTACTTAGTTTCTAATTCGGAATATTTGGCAGAAATATCTTTAAGATTTTCAAAGGATTTATTCAAAACATCAAAAGAATATTTACTGCTTTTAAGCTGGCGGCTTAAATTTTTAACTTCTTCATTCAATTCGGCATTCTCGGATCTTAAAATACTTATTTGAGATTTGGGCAAAGCCTCTTTTTCAGGCATTTTTCTCAAGGGTGTGCCATCTGTCTCAATTAAAGCAATCGGTTTTAGCGTTTTCAGAGTATCGCTGCCGGGTTCAAGATGCCTATCAGACAAATCCTCGCTGTATGAGGATTTTTTTGGCTTATACCCGGTAGATATTGTTTCTGCCTGTCCAAATAAAGGATAAAGGAAAAGTAAAACTCCTGCAATTATAAACCATTTGTATATAGAGCTCACAGAAGGTAATCTCCAAAAATAAACAGTTTAAAAAGTTATTTTATCATTTTAAGGACTATTTTCTAAATTATCGGTGAGAACAACTCTTATTATTTTCCTTATCAGGCAAAAAAAATATAAAGTCAAGGAATGTTTAGTGTTTTGTTTTAACCGCTGTCATAATTACTTCTTTTCAGAAGATGATGGGGTCAAATAAATTTTGATAAAAAGGAAACCGGAAATGATAACAAATATAAAATTCCTTACGACATTAAGAATTGAATGAGAATTGCCTTCTAAGCTTGTTGAAAAGCATCCGCAGTTTACATCAAGGCCGCGGACATTATTATAAATGAGCAAACAAAGATATATAATAAAAAGGATATTGCTAATGAAAGCAGAACCGGCCAGCCATAAGCCGGATAAAAGCAGGCAACCGGCAATTAGTTCAAGCCATGGCAAAAATATTGCCGTTAAATTTATAAGTTCATCCGGAACTATTTGATGATTATAAATAATTTTGGCAAATTCTGCGGGATGAAGAATCTTGTCGTAACTGGCATAAATAAAAACTAAGCCGAGCACAATTCTTGCTCCGTGGTATAAATATAAGGAAACCTTTTGTCTGGTTTTATCTTTCATTATTTTTCAGCTTCAAAGGGCAGTCTGTTTTGTTGCCAGATCGACCAGCCGTTTAAAAGAACCCGAACTTTTTTATAACCTGCATCGCGAAGAAATACCGCCAAATCCATTCCAAGCTCGCATGTCTCTCCGTCGCAGTATGTAACAATAACATTATCTTCAGAAATGCCGGACAACACTTCAGCAAATTTCAGATCAGCTTCTTCATACGGCAAGCTCACAGCACCTTTTATATGTCCTTTGCCATATTCTTCGAAAGGACGTGCATCTATAAATATTGCGCCATTTTTTCCGAAAAGTTTTACCGCTTCCTCAAGAGATACTTCCAGATTTTCTCCGGACAAAGCTGCATGTTTGGTTTTTTCCGACCAGTTTTCAACAAAAGGTATTTTATCCGCTCTGAACAGATTTGACACAAGCCCGGCAACAAGCGTAATCAGAACGATAAGCAAAACCTGTCTTAAGGTTTTTGTAATCAGGTCTTTTTTAATTATAGTCATATTCAAATTTATAATTATGATTGTTCAGTTGCAACCCGTTTCGCATTCAAGTTGCAAGAAAATATAAAAGCCTTGAAGTCTATGGCAGTCCGGAAAGCCACTTTTCCATATGGCTATTATTCATTACACTGAAAAATAGTCAAGGCTATTTTTCAGTAGCCCTAAAATAAGATGAATAGAAATAAAAGATATTAAAGCACTGAAAATATTCTTTGACAAAATATTCATCAGCATATAAATAAACATTTATATGATGATGTAATAGCCATTGCAACCCCCCTAAAAAATTTAGACCTGTGAGCCAAACAATGGGTAAAATAAAAAAACAAGTATTGAATGATATCCCAAATAGTACTCCATGGAATCCGGCAGAGCAGAATAATGCAGTTACGTTTCAATATCAGTTGGATGATGACCATCTTCAAAGCGCTGCATTTCTGGCCCGGAGCCTGTCTGACAGCAACCGTCTGAGGATACTGCTGTCCATCAGCGGTGGAAAGAAATCGGTTTCCGCCATCGTTGAGGAACTGGATTTGTCGCAACCGCTGGTATCGCACCATTTGAAAGAACTGAAGCGCTCGCTGCTGGTCAAGGTGGAACGCGAAGGACCGTTTATTTATTATGAGTTATCTGATGCGAGAATCCTGGATGTTTTACGAATCTTAAGCGATGTGGCAACAGATCTCTTGTCATCAAGAAAGACCTTTTAATGTGATGGAGGTAAACCAATCCCTATGGATGAGCTATTAAAGATCATTATAAATATGGACACTGAAGATGCCCTGGCTAAAATCACCAAGGTTCTGGGAAGACTTCTGGCTGACCTGGATAATGAGGCTCGTGAGCGATTTCTGATGAATCTGATCGGGCAATCCGAAGGCGATAAGGTATCCGGCATGGTTCATTTGTGACTGGCCGAGTGTATGGGCGAAGGTATCGACCCAACGCAAATGTGCCAGAGCCTTGTGGATAAAGTCGCCAGGTCAAAACAGCTTGCGGCGATTACCGATCCTGAGCTGCTGGTGCTGTTCGAGGACTGGCTGGAGGAACTTGAAGCAGAAGTACTTGCGCTTCTGAAGGCGCACGGCCGCTTGGATAAAAATGCGCTTGCCGATAAACTTGGGCTATCCCACAGGGGAGTGTCTTTCATGCTTTCAAAGTTGGAAAGAGAAGGAAAGCTATAACTTATGAGAGCGGAGAATTGGATATGCAAAAAAAGATTTCATTTTTCCTAGCGCTAATGGCTGTGATTGCTACTGCTGTTGCCGTATGGTATGTTCAGCGCCCGGTCAAGCCCAGGCAAGCCACGTGGGACGATGTTCTGGCCGAGGCCAGGAGTGGTGGTTACCGGATCATCTCTACGGAAGAACTCGCCGGCAGATATAGCAAGAATGCTTCAGATCTTCTGTTGATTGATACCCGCCAGGAATGGGAATATCGCACCGGACACATTAAGGGAGCGTTGAATTTTCCCATGGCACCCACCTGGTGGGCGCGCTGGCGCAAGACTGGTGATCTGAAGGCCTTTTTAGGGCCGGACAAAGGGCTTGCCCTTATTTTTTACTGAGCTGGACTAACATGAGTCCGCAGCGACTCGGCGGCCCGTGTGGCCGTTAAGCTCGGTTACCAAAATGTCTATCGCGACCCTTACGGCTTTCCGGAATGGCAACAGCGGAATATGCCCATCGAAAGCGCTCCGGCCGGACTTGCGGCATCTGCCGAGGCAACAAACAAACCGGCCTCCACCCAAACGTTTCGGGGCTGGGCTATGCTCTGGACGCTTTTGGGCATTTTCGCCGGAGGACTGGCCTTGAACCTGACGCCATGTGTCTATCCTATGATCCCCATCACCGTCTCTTTTTTTGGCGGACGGACAGGCCATGATAAGCCCAGCCAGATCAAACTGGTTTTCCATGGGCTGTGCTATCTGATGGGCCTGGCATTGACCAACTCTGTTCTGGGTGTAGTGGCCGCGCTTACCGGCGGTCTTATGGGAGCCATGTTACAAAACCCGATTGTACTCGCTCTTGTCTCCGGTATTCTCGTTTTGTTTGCCACCAGCCTCTTTGGACTTTGGGAGCTGCGCTTGCCTGGAGCCATGACACAGATGGCCGGCAAATCTCACACCGGTTACTTTGGCAGCCTGTTTATGGGGTTAACACTGGGGATTGTGGCTGCGCCCTGCATAGGCCCCTTTGTGCTGGGCCTGCTCACCTGGGTGGCTGGCATGGGAAGCGCCTGGCTTGGATTTATCGTATTTTTTACCCTCAGTTTGGGTTTGGGTCTTCCCCTTTTCGTGTTAGCTCTCTTTTCCGGGCAACTGCAGCGGCTGCCTCGGGCCGGCGGGTGGATGCTCTGGGTGCGCAAGCTCATGGGCTGGGTTCTGGTAGGTATGGCAGTTTACTTTATACGATCGATTCTGCCCGAAATCTTGAAGATTATCTTGCCGGTCGGTGTCGCACTGGCCGCCGGATTGCATCTGGGGTGGATTGATAAAAGCCAGGCAGGTTTCAATGCCTTTCCATGGATGAAAACCATCGTTGGCATTGCCTGTCTGGTCATCGCGACTTTTTGGATTACCACATGGGCCATGCGGGGGCCTGGGATTGCGTGCCAGAACTATTCGGAACAAGTCATGCAGCAGGCCGCCGCGCAAAAAAAACCGGTGATCATCGATTTCTACGCCAACTGGTGCACCCCTTGCCGCGCGCTTGAAGATGTAACATTTCATCACTCCGACATTGTTAAACAGGCGAAAAACTATTTCATAATGATCAAGGTAGATGTTACCAAAGGCGACAACCCGGTTAACGAACGTTTGCTGAAACAATATGGTGTAAAGGGAGTGCCCACTATTGTATTTCTGGATTCGTGTGGTAAGGAGCGAACCGATCTGCGGCTGCTGGATTTTGTTCCGCCCGAACGATTCCTTGGCTACATGAGCGGAATCAGACAAAACAACCCAAAATGAAAGGAAATAATAAGGTGTAACCATGCGAGTCAAAGATAGTATAAATAAATCGCTGATCAAAGCGGCGGTTCTGATCCTGTTTATCGTTGCGGCCATTTTCCTGGTCCGTTTTTCGCCGGTGAAAGAGTACTTTACAGCAAGGCAGATCGGACTTTTCCTGAACTCAGCAGGCTATTGGGCGCCTTTGGTGTTTGTGTTCATTTATGCAGCGGGTGTATGCCTGTTTCTTCCCGGCACATTATTGACGGCAATTGGGGCTGCCATCTTCGGCCCCTATTGGGGGTTTCTTTATGTCTGGCTGGGAGCCATGATCGGCGCAAGCCTTGCTTTTTTCATCGGGCGCTATCTGGGTCGGGACTTTGCCGGATCACTTATCGGCGGCAGGTTGAAACGGTACGATGATGCCATCGAACGCAACGGTTTTGCTACAGTCCTTTATCTGCGTTTGATCTATTTCCCTTTTACCCCGATGAACTTTGGAATGGGGCTGACCAGGGTTCGATTTTGGGATTACTTTTCAGGAACGGCCCTCGGCATTATTGTGGGAACCTTTATATTCACCTTTTTTGTGGGAACCGTGAAGGATGTCTGGGCAAGCGGCCGGTGGGTGGAACTGGTTAGTTGGAAGGTATTTTTTTCAATCGCCTTATTTGCCTTTTCGTTCTTTATTCCCAAGCTCATCAAAAAAGTAAAGGCAGCAAGACGCATATATGTCGCTTAAGGCTTAAACGCTTCCACATAAGCAGAAACCAGATTCCCCACAATTTTTTTGATCTTGTTGTTGCCCCATTCCCGAAAGATTTCCTGGCTTAGAGCATGGCTATTTATCCTGATATCCTGAAAGCCTGCCTGAGCGAGCATCTGCTTTGTATCGCCGATTGTGGCGGCGCCTGCCAGACAAGCACACAACAGCTCTATATCATGAGCGATGTCATCGGGCAATGGCGTTTCGGCCAGGATGTCCGAAATAGCCAACCGGCCCCCCGGCTTAAGTTGCCAGAAAGCAGTCAAATCCTCCGCCGCTACCCAGGTCCACAACCGTTTCTCCCGGCTTAAGGGAAGCAACAGCCACGGGATTGCCGCAACCCAGGCCCATGTTGGCGCCGTCCGGCACAGTGTCCAGATCTTCTTTTGTATATCCCAAGGTCTGTGCCAGTCTTTCACCTGAAACGTTCGGCGGACCGCAGCACATCGATTCCTCAGATTTGGGTGCGTTCTGTGTCAAACCGCAGCAGGATGAAAGCACGGTTATTCCAGAACCGATGCCACCGGCCCTTGCCACTTTCCCGTAGCTTTCCTGAACCGCATTTCGAATTTCTTCTTTTGTTTTTGTTGCCATAATATTCTCCTCTCGGCTCCTCAAGCCAACCACACCCGCAGTTGTTCAACAGTCGGCACGCTCCCATGATGTTTGACCTTCCTGTCAACAACCAGAATCGGTGTCATCAAAATGCCCACAGAATCTGCTTTTTCCTGACAGGGGCGAATCGCTGCATCCATCTCAGGTGACCATTGCCGGGCTATACCGTCAATTTCATCAAAGTCTTCGGGCCGGCTTGGCGGATTATTTACAACAGCATGAACATGATCCCAGTCCACAGTGATCCCTGCCTTGTCGGCAACATGTTTTGCTGTACCGGTCTCCTTTCCAACTGACTTGGCAAACGCTTGTGCTCTAAAATCGCTGTAAATCATATGACTGATGTTTATAGGCACGCCTAATTCTTTTGAGATCCTCTCCACCCGCTGCCGCGTCAGGTCGCAGCGGGGACAGGGAGGATCAACACCGATAATCCAGATTTCTTTTGACATAATTTTTCTCCGGGTAGTTAAATTATTATAGATTTCATTTATAATCCTCTTTTGAACTGTTAATCTGTCCATCCTTAAGGTGATATATATGGTCAAACCCTTCAATCATCCTGATATCGTGTGTTACGGTAATTACCGCCGTCTGATGTTCACGGGCTAATTTTTTGAGAAATTCCATAACCTTCTTGCCGCGAGCCGTATCAAGCGCTGCTGTCGGCTCATCTGCTAAAATCAATTTCGGCCTGTTGGCAAGCGCACGTGCCACAGAAACACGCTGCTGTTCCCCACCGGACAGAAAAGCAGGCAGATAATTGCTCCGGTGCGCTACTTCCATATATTCAAGAAGTTCCGTTGCCCGATCTTGTGCTTTACGCCCGGTAACACCTACCAGTTCCAGGGGAAAAAGAATATTTTCACGAGCCGTTAAAAACGGGATTAAATTCGGTGTTTGAAAGACAAACCCGACTTTTTCCCTTCGCAGGCGACGAAGATCGGTATCAGTCCAGCCATTGCTGTAAATCGTATTGTCATCAAAAACAATGGTTCCTGCTGTCGGTTCAAGTATAAGGCTTATACATAACAGCAGCGTGGTTTTTCCTGAGCCGCTCGGCCCAAGCAACGCTGTAAGATCTCCGGCAGAGATGCAAAGATTAATATTCTGAAGCGCCTGGACCGCAAGTTCTCCTGACCCGAATGTTTTACTAAGACCGGTTATATCTAAAATTGCCATCAGTGCCCTCCCAGAGCAAGCGCAGGCTGTGTTTTTAACGCTTGCCAGATGCCAAGCGAACTGGCAATAATCGCGCCTGCCAGCGTAATAAGAAAGGTAACTAAGTCATCAAAAGGCGTTAATTGAACAAACCGGGGGAAATACTGATAGGTGTTGTGAATAACACCCAGCCCAAAGGCGTAACTGCATGCTGTCAGCAAGAGAGCTTGCTCAAGCACCAGCCGGACAATGACCAGATTGGGAGCGCCAATAAGCTTCATTACTGCGATGCTCCGTATTTTTTCCATAGTAAAAGTATAAATAACTAGCGAAATTATTACTACCGATACTATCAGAAGAATGACTCTGAACAAAAGAAGCTGTTTTCTTGGTTTTGCAAGGCGTCCTTCCATCATAAGATCAATTTGCTGCTTGTTTGAATATACGGAAAAATAAAGGCTGTTTTCAATCTTTTTAGAGACTGCGGCAGGGTCGGCTCCCGGCATAAGCTTTACAAGCTGGGCGTTAACGCTGTGGGTATTGGTTCCCAACAGGGAAATATATTTTTTAGCCTGCGTGGATGTCAGTAAACCTGAACCCGTCAGAGTTTGCTGCAAACGCTCGCGCTGGTTTCGTATCTCTTCATTATCCCGCTGATAGAGTATTTCCTGTGCATCAGGCAGCGATAAATATACAAGGGGTTCCCCATCCATCGCCGTCCCGGTTTTGAAAAGGCCGACAACGCTATATGTGTGAAGGCCAAGCGGTATTTTATCGCCAAGTTTGAAACCGAGTTTCTCATGGGCAACCATCTCATAATGAGCCTGTTCTATCTGTCTTCCGGCGCTAAGATTTTGCGGGCCGCCAAGTCCTTTGAATATATCATATCCGATAATGGTAAAGCGTTTGCGATTGCCGTTAATAATGCGTTCAACGCCATAAAAAATAAAAGGACTTGCCTCCTCAACACCGTCAAGCGCTTCGATACTGTAATGAAAAAACTCAGGAACGGTTGATTGTTCATTAAAAGGGCCTCCCCTGTATCGCTCTACTACCCACAGATCAGGGCTGGTAACATGAATTACCGAAAGGCCTTCATAAATAAAACCCCGGTAGATGCCGTTCATGGATAAAACCACGGCGAATAAAAGACCCACGCCGATAACCGTAGCAATAAACTTTCCCTTATGATGAGCAATATCCCGGATAGCTAAATCCATAGTATTATACTTTCTGTATGGCCGGTTTTACCTTCCGGCCAGGTTTATACGGTTTGGGTTCAATGACTACCGGCTCTCCTTCGCTGACGCCCTTGATTACCGAAACCATTTTTTCATCCTGAGGCCCAAGTGAAATCTCACGAAAAACTATTTTATCTTTTTCTACTACCAGTACGCCTGTTTTTCCGTCGCGCTGCAGCACGGCTTTTATCGGAACAACAGGGCAATTCTCAAATCCTGCGCTAATAAATACTTCCGCTTCTTCGCCGATAATAAGCGGTTCAGGCAGCGAGTCAAACATTACATCAACTTCCAGTTCCCTTGTGACAATATCCGCCTCTTTATTAATACGCGCAACTTTTCCTTCAAATATTCTTCCCGATCGCAGCCGTATTGTTGCGGGCTGATTTTCCTTCAAATGTCCAATCCGGGCCTGATCGATCCAGGCGGCAACCCATATATGCTTAAGATCAACTATGGTAAACACGGGAATCCCGGGAGTTATAGTATCACCGATTTCTGCCGCGCGCGTCGTAATTAATCCGTCCATCGGGGCGCGTATATAAGCGTAGTCCCGGGTAGCTTGAATCGCTTTTGCTTCTGCTGTTGTCTGAACAAGAACCGCCTTTGCCGATTCTGCTGTTTTCAGTGTTTCGGCATATTCACTTTCGGCAACTTTCAACTGTGCGTTGGTTATATCAAAATATGCTTTGGAAATATAACCGGCATTAAAAACTTCAAGATCGCGTTTGTAATTGCTCCGGGCAAGATCAAGGCCGGCATTGGCCTTTGCAATGCCTGATCGGGTTTTTTCGAGATCCTGTCGCGCTCTTGCTATGGCGGCTCCGGCAGATTCAACTCGCGCCTGCAATTCGGCTATGTCAAGCTCGGCAAGCACATCCCCGGTTTTAACAATAGCGCCCTGGTCTGTATTGAGTTTCTGTATGATCCCGGTAATCCTTGCCCCTGCTGAAACCGATATTTTTGTCTGAACCGTTCCTGGTCCATGTATTATGCGTTTAATGATTTCTCTTTTTACTGCAATGACTGCGACAGAGGGTTTGTGCAGGAAAACATGATAGCCGACAAAAAGCAGAACAGCGATGATTACAATTGCTGACATTATTTTTTTATTTGGATGGAGCTTCATAGTCCTTCTTTCCTTATTTTGTTGCAGATTCTAAAACGCTGAGATCCGCACCTGTAATCTGTTTCATTCGGGCACAATTAATTTCATATGCCACGGCATTGCTTATAAAATAGAACTGTGACCTTGTAAGTTCAACCTGCGCCTGCAAAACATCCAGCCCGATTGCTTTTCCATATTTATACAGCGAAAGAGAAGCGTTATACCCTTCCGTGTTAGCCCTGATCATCTGCTTTGCAGTGTCAACTCCATGCCTGGCATTTTCAAGACTGTTTCGCGTATCCATGAGTTCTACACGCAGTTGGTCAATACGGTTGCGCTTTAATTCGATAAGCTGGAGATTCTGCGATGACGCCTTCGCAACCTTTGCCCTTTTCAGCCCGCCTTCAAACAAAGGAATTTCAAGAAAAACACCGGCTATATATTCGTCCTGAGTTCCTCCTGTATCCTGATGCCGGTTGCCTATACTACCCTGCAAACTGATTTCAGGAAGATAGTCTGCTTTTGCCGTTTTTATCAGTATTTTGCTCTTTTCTATATCGAGGTCGAGCCGTTTAATTTCAGAATTGGTTTTCTGAGTCTGCCGCCATAACGTGTTAAAATCCGGAACCGCCGGAAATATTTCCGGCGCATTACCCGAAATGGTTATCTGGGAATCACCGTCAATTCCCATGGCCCTTGTTAAAATCATACCGGCAAGTAGTCTTGCGTTTTGCGCTTCAACAATCGCTTGCTCTGCTTCAAATACCTGGGACCGGGCTCTTAATAAATCAAGCAGGGTTACTTTCCCTGCATTATAATAAGCATCGGTCAGCCGTTCAAAATCCCGGCGTTGTTCAAGTGCATTTTTGGCGACTTTTATGTTTTCATCCGCCTCAAGAACACGGTAAAATGCCTCAGTGACTATAAACTCAACATCATGTAGCACTTGTTCGGTTTCTTTCATCTGCGCCGCCTTGCCGGCGTCTGCGGCCTTTGTGGAAAAATAAGTCTTGAATCCGTCAAAAAGAATCTGTTTGCCTGTCAAACTGTATAAGGATTCTTTGCTATAAAGCCTTTGAGCGCCTGGGCCACCTGCTGAAAGACGGTCGGGGTCGTTTCTTGTGATATATGAACTGAATGCAATGCGCGGGAAAAATCGTGACCGTGCTGCATTGTAGTCGGCTATAAGCTCATTAACTTTTTCCTGTGCGGCCAGAATTATGGGATTTTGGCTGCGGGCGGATATCAAACACTCTTTTAGGGTAAGGCTATGAGTATCATCATCCGGCGGCCCGGCATAACAGTATTGATTGATTGCTGAAAAAATTGTAAAGATTCCCAGAAAAATTGAAAAAAATGTCCGATAAACCACGTTTCGCACTTTAAACTCCTTTAATTCCATGCTTCAAGGTTAAACTTGTTCAGATACTTCTCAAGTTTTATCTTGTTTTCCCCGATGAGTTGCGGACAATCTTCTATCCCTTTTGCGCCTTCAGCCACAAGCGTTGAAAAAACCATGCAGGTAGGCTGGCCGCATTCTCGGCAATTTGTCCTTGGCAGAAGCTTCAGGATCTCTATTATCTGCGGCCTGGGTGCGCTTTCATAGCTTGGTGTAATCTCCGCCCTATTTTCCCATGTCTCGTTTATCTCTTGCTTGAGCCACTCCAGTATCTTTTCCGCCTCTTCTTCATCTTTGAGAGCGTTTATAGCTATTTTATCCGAATGCACGGCAATAAGCCTGCCGCTGTTTTTAAAAGTTACTGCCGGAAGATCTTTGAAATACTCAAACCCGCCCAACTGGGTATTGAGATACGGAATAATCTCTGAAATGTCCTGATCCAGGTGTGCTATGCAATGCACGGATTGAAATCCTGGATTGCATTTTGCCCTGAAGATTTCTTTTGTATAGCTCTTTAGAAGCATGGCCTTTTCCTATTATTGTTTACAAGTTACATGACACACTCCTGTTGGGGTTGCTTTAGTAAAAGGAAAATATTTTTTCTTAAACCACAGGGCAACATTAACAAGACTGATCAGGACCGGCACTTCCACAAGAGGTCCTATAACTGCGGCAAAAGCCGCGCCGGAATCAATGCCGAAAACCGCAACAGCCACGGCAATGGGCAGTTCGAAGTTATTAGATGCAGCAGTAAAGCTTAACGTCGTGGACTGTTCATAGGTAGCTCCTACCTTCATTGACAAATAAAAGGATATGTCATGCCATAACACCTGAAACCCGAAATCTATTTTTGACACCCACAACCAATATTACCGGCGATTATTTCTCTCCATTCGCCGATAACGTCATGTGTCCAGCAGTCATCAGCACCGGCCGCCTCTCGCATGACAAGAGCGAGTATATATGCCAGTTCCTTTACCGTTGCGCCTGCTTCCAAAGCTCCTTTGAAGTGCTTGAGCACGCAGGGCTTGGAGCGGGCCTTGATGGAAACGGCAAAGCAGATGAACTGATAGGTCTTCTCATCAATCGTCCGCTTATTGTCATACAGCTCATCCATTTTGTCCAGCAGTTCAGTGAATTCAGGAAAAAATTCTGCAAGCATTCTCATCTCAACTCCTCCTTAAAAAAATAGATTATTATTTCATAATATTTTAACTTTTTCTCCAAATTTATATGAAAATGTCAGTATTCATTTATTATTCTAAATGGTTATCGGCATGCAATATTTTCATGCTTCGTTGTGCCCGACCCGGGCATGAGGGTTAGTTGGAAGAAATGGTTCAACGTTACCTGCCTACCAGCCCCTGATCTATGAACCTATCTAACTTAAAAACGGATTTATAATGAAATATAAGCCAAGAAAACCTATAACTATTCCGGCCCCTTTTCGGAACCAGTTGCCGCAATTCTGCCACTTACTGTTTTCCGTTAGCTTGCGCACCAAGGCTGTTGAACTTCCGGCAACAACAATGGGCAAACAGTGCCCAAGCGCGAACAGGACAATCATAATTATCCCTGTAAGGATTTTTTGCTGAATAGTTATGATAGCCAGTATCGGGGCAATAAACCCAAACGTGCACGACCCGGACAGAATGCCATATGCCAGTCCCAGTCCGAATGCCCCATAAATACCTCTAAAACTCAAACTATAAAGCAAGGAACCGGACATCGAGAAGGTCTCAACTCCCAGCATGCCCAAAGCCACCAGGATCAGCACCCCGCCAACAAGTATCTGCCACCATAGGCCCACATCGCCTAACATCCTGCCCAGCCATGCGCAAACTATACCGATAAGCGCAATAGAGATAAAAAGCCCCAGTGTAAAAGCGCCCGCATACCAGACTGCCTGCCGGGGATCAACGGCTTTTTCCTGACCTGCCACATAGGCTATTATAAGTGGAATGGAGGCCAGATGGCAGGGACTGAACAATACACTGATAACTCCCCATGTAAAACATCCCACAAATGCCAGGCCGGTACTCCCGGTCATCCATTGGTTAACCGTCAGAAAAAATGACTCGATCATAATCTTTCCTTAGACAAGAACCTGCTTATTTTACTCCCATTTTATCAAGCTGGCGGATAATGTCTGCTTCGCTCATGAAGCCCAGATGTCTATAGACTTCTTTTCCTTCTTTATCGAAGAAAAGCTGGGTTGGTATTGCCCGGATTTTAAACCTCTCGGCCGGTTCGCTATTTTCCCGTACATCATAAAAATGAATAACAGCTTTCCCGTCATATTTCTTTTCCAACTTTTCAAGTATAGGCGCCATCATTTTACATGGTATGCAGGACTTTGCTCCCAAATCCACCATGGTTACAATGCCTTTAGCAGGAATACTGTCCATAGGGCCTTCTCCTGCAAAAGCAGCCGTCAAAAAAACAAGCGATAAAACTGCCGACACCAATACTATTATGCCGCCGGATCTTTTAATAGCAGGTATATGCCGTAAAAAAGCTATTATTTTTTTATCCATGTTTTAATATCCTCTTTTTGGGGAATCTTGCCGGAGCTCTTAACCTCCCCGTCTATAACAACGGCCGGAGTTCCGAAAACCCCGTAACCGGCAATTTTCATAATATCAGTCACTTTTTCTATGTCGGCGGCAATGCCTTCTTCGGCAACAGCCTGCCTGACAATTTCTTCAGTTTTTTTGCACTTTGGGCACCCCGGCCCTAAAATTTTGATTTCCATTTTGATTCCCTCCATTCAGGATTTCATTTGATTTTGTTTTGATTAACCGGCAGCACCGTAAGTGCCTGCATTGCGGCGGTTAACAAACCACAATGCGCAGGAAAGCACTGCCAGAAAACCGATAAGGTACATCACTACCAGCCCGATACTTGCACCATCTATCCATGAGCCGTAAATTAAACCTGCCAGGGTGCTGAAAAGCGCCACCCAGCCTACATATACCCACGCTTTTATCCGGCCAATGATGGTTGCGGTAATCAATATGCTTTGAAGGCTAAGTTCCGGGTCAGCCATGAGATACGCAAGCAAAGGGCCCCTGTGCATACCCAGACCAAGAAACATTTTGGCAATCGGCACTTCAACAAGAGTGGGAAAGTACATAAATACGCCAAAGACCACACCGGTAAAATTGCCAAGAATTGTGTTTTGTCCTGCAACGGCTTTAATCCATTCGGGTTTGATAAGCTCGCGGATAATACCAACCGCAAACACACCTACCACCAATAAGGGGAATATCTGCTTAACAAAATTCCATGATTCCCATAGAAAGCTTTGGGTTTCGTCATAGCTCAAATATTTTCTGCACATCCATACAAGTATGACAAGAGTAATGAACACCCCGATGGATTTACCGTTTATGAGAATATCCAATCCGCCGGCATGCGGGCTCATGCCCACAGCGGCTATGAGCAGAGTCAAGCCTACCAGAGCAAGTGAAATCCATGTCCAGCGGTTAAAGCCGTCGAATATATTCTCAATGCCTTTCCACGAGGCTATGCCGATAAGAGCCAATAAGCCTATCAAAATTGCGCCTTGAGCAGTTACGCCCTCCTCGCCTTTGGCTGAGTCAAACGGAATGAGTTCGGAGAGAAAATTTTGGAATTTATCCATGCCGGAGATGGGCAGGGTTAATGTAGCATAGGCGTTTGTAAGCAAGCCGATTTTAAGCGTTCCGGAGAGCAGCAGGATAAGCAGCACCATCAGAAAAAGCAGCGATGACCGGCGCATTTTTCCATCACCTGCAAACATGGTATCGGTTGCTTCGTCATGAGCAGCATCATCGCTGCGGAAAATGAGCGCCATAATCATGCCGATTCCAATTCCGAATGCCAGCGAAAGAAAGAGCCGCGCAAACGCCAGGTCCACGCCTATTATACCTCCTGTATATATAATTGCCAGAATGTTGGCGGCGGGCGCGAAAAACAGAAAAGTAATAGCCGGGCCAATCCCGGCGCCTTTTTTGTGAATGCCCGCAAATAATGGCAATATGGTACAGGAGCACACTGCCAGTAACGATCCGGCCATAGCTGAAGCAGGATAAGAAATGAACTTGGGTGTGTTACGCCCCAAAAAGCGCGCGATAGTTTCTTTGGGAATAAGCGCTGTCATCGCGCCTGCAATAAAGAAAGCCGGAAGCAGGCACAAGAGAACGTGTGCAGCAAGATAAGAAGCCAGGTTGCCAAGCCCGCCTTTTAATAGAGTAGTGATAAAATAGAGAGTGTTCATGCTTTACAAATATCCTCCCTTCGTATTTCGGGAAGTTTGACTATCATTGGGGTAATTTCAGGATCATCCGAAAACCAGTGCCTTAAGTTGCCCAAAAGAGTGGCAGCATATGGGGAACTGCTTCCGTCCGTAAGCTGATAATTAACCCACAAACCGTCTTTAGCTGAATTCACAAGGCCTGCATTTTCAAGAATTTTAAGATGCTTTGAAACGCTTGGCTGATTAATCTGCAAGATCGCCCGCAATTCACATACACACATTTTCTTATGCTGAAGCATTTTTACGATTTTTACTCTTGCCGGATCAGAGAGAGCTTTTGTTACTTTGATGAATTCGTCCATATGCCTTCCTTTCCATATATTCTATATTTGGAATATAGTTCATGGCTATTATTTGTCAAGCTAAATGTAATAGCTGTATTTTATATTTAGCTTATAAAGGTATATTCTTTATTTATTATACCGACCATCTCCGGATTGTTTTTATTTCAGATGGCGAAAAACAATGGCAGGACTTTCTTTCAATAGGTCAGGATTAATGCTTAATATTCGCGAATCAACCTTACCCAGCAGTTTACTCTTTGAATTCCTTAAAACCTTCAAGTAATTTCAGGAAGGAAGCAGGTTTGAATTTCTCAAAACTCTCTTCGTCCACGTAAACAAAGTCAAATTTCACGTCTGCCTGCGCCCGGTTGATGTCTTCGCACCATTGACGCAGTCGTTCCATCTTGAGAGGCACATCCGAATCTTCCTGCCCCTTGGTTTCAACAATAACAACTCGGCTATCCGATAGTTTAACCATAAAATCAGGGTAATAGTTGGATATATCGCCATCGGCTTTAACGTAATCGAGTTTGAAATGAACGGCCATGTAGTTCTTTGCAAAAGAGATCACATCATCGCAGTTTTCAAGAAAGTCGGCGAATTTCAGCTCCAACCGGCTGTCACCAATTATGCGGTTGAAGACACTTTTTTTCGGGACAAGATAGCCTTGATCTTTAGCCACAAAAGGCCGGGTATGGCGTAACTTGATTGTATCCCGTATTTCGGCGTCACTTTTGTCCCGGACTGTCAGTGCATTGATGGCCTTTTTAAAGGTTTCAATCAGTGTTTTGGTGGCAGCCAGTTCTGAGAGGTTGCGTAATGTGTTGGGACTTTCCAGATCCACCGGGCGGTTAAACAACTCCTCTTGCACAAACGCTTTGATCTTGCTATACAGCACATCGTAACCACGAGGAGCAGATCCCTTACGATATTCCAAGCGCAATTCTTTCAGAATTATTTGGGCGAAGTAGCCGATCGCGCTGCGATAGTCGGCAACACCTGCCGTATCAAGAATAGTGGTATGCGTAATCTCGCCGTTGGTGATGTCCTTAAATACGATTTCCCGTTGCTCTTCCTCACTAAACTGCTTGTAAAGCACCCGTTGATGTTCCATTGCGGCAATGTCCAGATCACCCAGGCTTTTGTATTCCCTGTAAATGCGGGGCGACAGCACGGGAATTTCTATATCCAGGGCTGCTATGTCTTTCTTCTCGTTTTCTTTGTCAACTTCGATCACGAGCGGAGTCTTTGGCGCTGTTCCTTCCCCCATTGCTTTTCGTTCCAGCACCACGCCTTCAGCCTGTATCGATTCCACAAACTCCATAAAGGCATTGGTGCCAACCACGCTTACATACTCTTCCACATCTCCCGGATACATCTTGCGCAAACCACGTCCAAGCGTCTGTTCGGGAAGAATATTGCTCTTTGCGCTGTAAGCGCGTAACCCTACGATTGTCGATACGTTACGGACATCCCAACCTTCTTTGAGCATCATAACCGAGATGATAGCCTTATACGGGCTGTCCATCCCATCAATCTCATTCGCCTGCCTACGCAGCTCATCCAGCTCCTCCTTGCCTTTGCCCGTGGCTGCTTCCGAAATTTCGCCGTTGTTCTTTGTGTGAATAACCAACGCAGCGTCTTTATCCGCAAATTCCGGATAAGTAGCCTGCAGATACTCGGCTACATCATCACAGTTATGGGTATCGTCAGTCATCACAAACAGGATCGCCTTCTTCCCCATCTTCTCGTGTTCAGAGTATGCCTTGCGCCATTCAATTACGCCCAGATGGATATAGTCGGCGTATTTCTCTGTGTATTTAGCGCTTTGCCGTTCGCTCAGTTTCGCACGGCTGGGGGCATCAGGCAGGACGGGATGCTTGACAACGTTCTGTGATATAGCCTCCACGAGCGGGTAATCAGCGATGGTCTGTACGAAAATCGCCCCGTTGTTGTGTTTGGGAGTGGCTGTTGTGTCCACCTGCATGGAAAGAGCCGCCCCTTTTTGTTTCAGGCGGTTGTGGATGTCTTCAATGGATTTAAACCATGCCATGCGCGGATCGTGAATATGGTGCGCCTCGTCATTTAACACCATCAGTTCGTCTATATCACGAACGATCATGCCAAGATCTATTTTAGAATCATTAGTTGCACCTGTAGGACGCTTGCCTAAAAAATAATCCCGCATATCTTCATCATCCGGTGATGGCGGAATATCCTCACCGGAATATACCCGGTGAATATTGGTCAGAAAGATATTGCCGGTAGACCGGGTAATGCGAACCTCATCCTGTAAATGCAAAGTCAGTTGGAAATCATCGCGCCAGTTATGCCCGTCATAGCCGTTATCCGGCACTACCGGATCATTGAAGAATATACGCAGTCCCTGAAAATCCCTGTAAATACGATCCAGAACGATAATATTAGGAGTGATGACCAGAAAATTTCGTGCAAGTTCGGATTCAGGCTCATAGAGCTTGTGATAAAAACTCCAAGCCAGTGCAAGACTCAGGACCTTGGTTTTGCCGCTGCCCGTTGCCATCTTGACAACAAAACGCCGCCAGGTTTCATCAAACATGCTTCCTGAAACAAGTTCGCTTGCGTCAAAGCGCATCAGGTCATGTTTATCCTTAACCCCCACCACATCGTAAAGATATACTATAGTTTCCAAGGCCTCGCGTTGAGCGAAGTAGTATTCAAACTCCACCATGCTTCCATCGGACTTCGGCAACAGGTGTGGAGTGTTGAACCACCAGTTGAGCAGACTTCGGCTGGTGTCTGCTGCACCAGCATAACCTCCGTCCCGGAAATCCTTTACCTTGCGGCGCAGCTCCGCCACAAGAGGTGGCATTAGCTTTTCCATGCTGGTTTCCCGTAACGCCTCATCAGCGGGAAACCAGCGGATGCCCGGTTCAAGAATTGCGTGTGGGGAAGCCGGAAAGTCAGGATGCAGTGCCATATAAATTATTCCCCTTTCTGTGTTGCGGGTGCTTTAGCCTTGCCGAGTTGCTTGCGCCGTTCGGTCTCTATCTTTTTGATGCTTTCCGCCACCGGCAATTCTTCAGGCATTGTGCCGCCCAATTCCCGAATGGTTTGCCGCACCTTTGCACCGACTTTTCTATGCGTGAGGTTCGCAGCATCCTTCCCTTTTACCTTGTCCCGGCGCATCTTCTCCTCCGCCTGTGTCGCGCGAAACAGATTAGCTGCCAGTTCCGTGCTGCCCATGTGATCCAAAATCTTCTGACTCTTTTTCAGTCCTTTCCGCCGATGAATGTCTTCCTGTTTTAGTCCACCATAAAGTCCCATATATCCGTGATTTTGAAAAATAGCATAATCTATCGGTTCGATGACACCAGCATCTTTGGCCGCATCTGCCAACTGAATGTTATGACGGCGAATCTCTCCTCGCAGCAGAACCCGTCGTTCCTCATCGATGCGCTCGTCTGCTAATTCCTGCCGCCGTGTTTGAATAGCAAAGTAGGTTTGACCATGCGCTACGATTTCCTTTTTTGGATCGGCGTTTTGAATAACGAGGTAGCAGGCATAGCGCGATAGAAATGTTACATTGATTTCCCGGGTTGCGCCGCTCCCGATCCCGACCATTTTGCTGACGTCAGCAAAATGGTCTTCAATACGATGTCCGCTGTTGAAGCAAGATAGCTTGGCTTTTTCGATCACGGCCTCAAAATTGCGGTATTGAGTATAACCCAACACCTCGGCCAGGTCGCGGCTTTCCCAATACTCATTGCCCACTTTATTGACCTTCCTGATCCGCTCGAAAGGCGAAGCATGACCTCCGGTTGTCTTCACAATTTCCTTTGTCATTATTTCTTCCCCACGCTTACATCCACAATAGTCATAGTATCATTCCCGAAAATGTCCACCACCTTTACCGCGATTTTACGCCGTCCCGGCTTGCATTCGTGAAATACGCTTATCAGTTCCAGCGAGCGGTCTTTTTTGGTGCGGAAAGACTGCCACTCGTTTTCAAAAATATAATCCCCTGTCCAGCGTTCTTCCCATTCTTCGGTTTCTTCATTCTTCACCCGGATAATTTCGCGTTTGCTCTCGAAGTTAAAATCCACCGCCCAGTAATCAATCCAGTCAGTCCAGTCTTTGGTCAGCACATCCCGCTTAAATTCACCTTTTGCATCCTTGCTGATTTTAACGATTTGGCCCTTTTCCACTACTATCTTACTGCCTGCTTTCTTGTTTGCCGACAGTGCAGCTTCAGCATTGGCAATGGAATCCTGTGAATAGAAAACAGAAAAGTCAGTCAGCTCCACCGCGATTTTTGGAAGTCCCCCTGGGAAGTTCCTCGGCAGTCCCTCTGACAAGAGAGATTTGGGTGATAGTCCTCCTGACAAGGGGAAGCTATTTGAATGTCCTCCTGACAAGGGGGATTCAGGGGGTTTATTCTGCCAGCATTTGATTTTTTTCAGCAAATCCGAATAAACGCCATTCAGGTTAGTCATCACGTCTTTATTGGTATATCGGATTACTTCGATGCCAAGTTGATTAAGCTTCAAGGTTCGATTTTGGTCGTATTCAACCTGTTCGGCGTGGCTATCACCATCAATTTCGATTGCCAGCATAAGTTCCGAACAATAAAAATCGACTATATATTCATCCAATGGTTTTTGACGCGTAAATTTCAAGTCGGCAAATTGTTTGTTTTGCAATACATCAGACCATAACTTGTTTTCAGCCTGGGTCGGATTTTTCCTGTTCTCACGCGCTTTTTCTGTGAGTGACTGATTGTAAGGAATGTAACCCCCCTTGCCCCCCTTGTCAGGGGGGTGTTGTTGGTTTGTCTCATTAGGTGGGTACTTCATGCCTTGCTCACCAGAGAAGTGGGATTCTCCTCCCCTGACAAGGGGAGGCCGGGAGGGGTTGCCATTGACATGCACTTTTACCTCTATGGCCGCCACATCATGGAAGACAACCTGATTCTTTTCTACTGCCCGTTTGTCGAAGACCTCGGCTGGAATATACTTGGGAGCAATATCGATTCCCTTGTTACTTGCCTCATCCAGAATATTTGGGAAAAGTCCCATCTCGAATTCAAAACCCAGAATATCTACCTTCGTGATGTGCTTCTTTCTGCATTCCAGGATGATCTCTTCCACGAACAGGCGTGTCACAGGCAGGTTAACCGGCCCGACGGCCACCAGCCGCCCTGCCTTCTTCCCATGGAATGCTGTAAAGCCTGTAGTCTTTTCCGCCCGGTAAGCTTTCAGAATAAGCTCAATAAAGGCGGCTTCCTTTTCTTCTAACTGCTTTTGCTGCTCCGCCTCGCGCAGATTGGGGTTGACACCGATGTAGTGCTGGCGCTCATACTTGCCGAGGTTGAGTATTTCAAAGGCCCGGTAGTTTTTCCCTTCGGCCTTGAGTTGCCGTTGGACGCCGATCAGCCGTTTTCGGGTGGTATGAATAGCGAATTTGCCGAGATCGGTTGCGATCCACTTGCGGCCAAGCTTTTCGGCAACTGCCGCCGTGGTGCCGGAGCCGCAGAAGAGATCGGCGACGAGATCACCTTCGTTGGACGAAGCTTTGATGATGCGTTCAATTAAGGCTTCAGGCTTTTGGGTGGGGTAATCAACTTTTTCAAGACTATTCCCTTGAAGACGAAAGATGTCTTTCCACCAATCTTCTGGAATCTTTCCAGCATTTTTTAATCTATTTTTATGCTTTTCCTCTGCGTTTTGATCACCATAGAGTCCCGATTCACCTGCGCCTCTTCCTGTACGTGCGACTGTTTCTTCCGAATATGCTATTGCAACATCTTCCCAATTGAAACCCGGTTTTTCATTTTTCATATAGGAATATAGGTTTTCATGCTTTTGTATAAATCTATCTTTGCTTTGTGAAGCGCCGGTGTAACACCAGATAATCTCGTTTCGGAATTTCTCTTTTCCAAAGACTTCATCCAATACAAGCCGGATATAGCTATTCACCCTCCAATCACAATGCACATATATACTCCCGTCTTCCGCCAGTAAATCCCGCATCAATACCAGCCGCTCATAGATCATGGCGATAAAAGAATCAGCGCCTTTACCCCAGGTGTCACGGTAGGCGATTTCTTCGAGGATGTTGGGCTTTTTGGTGAAGGTTTCAACCCCCCTTTGTCCCCCCTTCTCAGGGGGGAAGGAAGAAGGAATTTCGATGTCCATGGAAAAATCTGCGCCCACGTCAAACGGCGGGTCGATATAGATCAACTTGAGGCCGCCATGTTTCTCAATCTCTTCGCGCAGTGGCCCGTTCTTCAGCGATGAAAGAATAAGCTTGTTATCGCCCCAGATCAGTTTATTTGTCCAGCCTTTCATCTGACGGCCACGGGTATCAAATAATTCATATTGCAGACTGGTATTTTCCGGTTTGTCTGCGCGCGGCTCATCCACCTGCTCGATAACCTGAAACGGCAGGACGATATTACAGACTTCGCTTGTCTTGCCGTTCCAAACCAGTTCCACCTCCCGCTTATCCTCAAACAACAAAAAGCGATACTTTTCCGGCAGCGGCCTGTCCGCCTCGATAAAGCGGATGATCTCCTGTTGTTCCTGTTCAGTCAGTCGTGGCATAAATATCCTTTATTTCCGGGTACATAATATTTAATATCCGGTTTTGAAAAGACCTGTTCTTTGAATGGCCTATTCTTTACATCAATATTTATATGAAATCAAATAAGTTCTGTTTAGAAAGAAGAAAGATAGTCAATAAGTTCTTACCTGAATTTTGCACCAAAAGTTCTGCAAACGGACATACAAGCCATGAAAGAATATTTATGAAAGGTTTGCAGCAGTTGCACCAAAAGCCATTTTTTACCATGAAGGTAAAATCCCGTTTGTTTGGAACGCGCGAGTGCCTTTCAATAGCGGCCTCATGGGACTGAATCCTACACCAGTAAAACCAAGGGTTAACAAGAAATACATTTTTATGGCTTAATAAACAATTTGATATTAAAGGATATATTTACCGTGCAAAAAAAATTAACACGAAAATTAATCAATATGATGCAAGATTCAGGCATTAAGTTGAATCACCGCGAAAAACTCGCTCTTGACATGCAAACACAAAATGTGTACATAATGACCATGCGTTATGAATGGGACGAACGAAAACGGCTTGCCAACCTTAAAAAACACGGCCTCGATTTTTTCGATGTGTATATCGTTTTCGGTTCCTCGCACGTTATAACGCCTTCGCTTCACGAAAGCGAGGAAAGGTTTCTTGCTATTGGAACCTTCGAGGGGCGGTTTGTGACCGTCGTTTACACAATGCGGGCAGAGGCCATGAGGATTATTTCTTTTCGGAGAGCACGTTATGAGGAAAGAGACACATATCAAAAGCTATTCGGCAGCAGAGCTTAAAGCCAAACAAGGGCGCAGCCGCACCGATCTGAAAAAGGTTGATGCTATGACCGACGCTGAATTAGAGCGAGTTATTGCCGAGGATGAAGACGAGCGGGACGTACAGCCCGATTGGACGCGGGCAAAGCTGGTTTTTGTGGAACCAAAGCAATCTATACACCTCCGCCTTGAGCGGGAAATTATAGATTTCTTTAAGGCCCAGGGTAAAGGGCATATTTCCCGTATGCAGGCAGTTCTCAAAGCCTACGCTAACGCACATCGGCCACACGCCAAATGAACAACGATCTTGAACTCAATTATGGCGCCGGCAATGTGTTTCGTGATTTTAGGTAGAATGGCAATTATTGCTATTTCTGTGAAAGAGTGTAGCTTGCCAGAAGGCTTCCCTTCCAGTAGATATTGGAAGGATTGTAAAAGTACATTTTGAAAATATCGAGGCTTTCTTTGCGCAATATCCCGGGAACTATTGTTATCCGGCTGTTTTTGTATAATGGGGTCAGATTTTTTGTGTCGCAGCTTGTCCCTCCTCCCATAACATCCTCATAAGCATATACTATCGTGCCTATACCGGAAAGCAGTATAGCCCCGAAACACATAAGGCAGGGTTCCATGGTGCAATAAATAGTTAATTTCTTTCTGCTGATTTCATTAAAGCTATCCATTCCTGCGAGATTTCTTAAAGCTATTATTTCGGCATGGTCAACTTCGTTTGTAACGCTTTTGGCAGTTCCTTCTCTTTTGCCTGTTGCAATGATTTTGTTTTTATAAACCAAGACACTGCCTACAGGAAATTCTCCCTGTTCAAGCGCTGCCTGCGCAAGATTGAGGGCTTCTTTCATAAAATATTCATGATTCATTTGAATCCATTTTCGTTCCGACAGTTTTAATTTGCGTATATAACCTTCCCCGTATGCGCATATTCGGCAATAAGAGATGTTTTATTCTCATATTCTTCCGGTGTTATAGTAATGATATCGAGGGGGACAATGAATTTTCTGATTGTCCTGATTTCGGCGTCCTTTGTCATATCTGCGCGTTTAAAAATATTCTTCCTTTTGAAATCCTCTGAAACAACAATGATGTCTATATCACTATCTTCCGTTTCTGTTCCTCTGGCCTGTGAACCGAAGACAATAATCTTGGAGATATTCAATTTTTTTTCTTTTAAACAATCGTAGAAAAATTGGACTACTTCCTCAGCTCTTTTTTGAGCCATTTCAATGCCTCCTTGCTCTGAACGAGTAATGCTTCGGTTTTCCGCCTCGGGTAATCTTTTTGCATTTGTTTCAGATCTTCGGGATAACGTGTCGGAATGCTCGCTCTGTTGAGGGAAAAAACCGCCTCGTATAAATCATCCGGTAATATTAACCCAACTGCCTCAATGAGAAATAGAAGATTATGAACTTTAGGCGGAACATTGCCGAACTTCTTTTGATATAATCCTTTAAGAACTTTCTCAATGGATAAATGGCACATAAAAACAACATAAATATACCTCCTGGCAACAAACATGGCTTCCGCAGTCTTTATGTCATAATCTGACTGCGTTAACCATTCTTCATGTTCTTTGACCATCCTCGTTTCTCCTTATTGGATTATTATAAACTTCACGGTATATTTATCAACACGTTTTAAGCCCCCGGCAGGATCTCCTTTCTCCTATTGTTCCATCATTTTGAATTCCTTCTCTTTCACTACCTTTCCACCCTTACACTCCGCTTAACCAATATTAATCAATTCTGCAAATACTATTGTCGCATGGACAGCTTCCATCAACATCATAAGCATATAAAATCCTAGACTCTGCTTCAGCCCTGTTTTCAGTAATGTTAGGAAAAGCAAATTTTGCCGAAAGTTTCACAAGTTCGGATTTTGCCGGAATAGCATCAAGCCCGGTTGAAATTATTTTACCGGTTAATCCTTCAAGAATATCTGCATCTACTCCGTTTGTGACCACAACTACCGGAATCTGGTAATCAGCTATAAGCCTGGATGCGGCTAATGCAGAACGGTGGCGTGTTGTTATGGAACCTGGGCCGTATTTAATTATCATGCATGCCCGCTTTTCTATTAATATAAGAAAATCCACTTTGATTATTGCTTTGCTGTTTCCGGCCCGGGCTAAAAGATCATATCGTGGTCTGATATCTTTTATTCCATACAATTTTTCAGTTACAAGAAACCGGGCAATTTTCTGCCTGTAGCGCTCGTCATGAGTGTCTTCAATCGTTTCGCCGGTAATGAAATCGGTTGTTTCTCCCAAGATTAAATGATGGCCTTCCATATTAATATTCAATCGTCATTATTTTTAATGACTTCGCTGGAAGCATGTTTTACACCCCACCCTGGCCCTCCCCGTCAAGAGGGAGGGAAACAAGGAAACCCTATAAAACCAATGAAAATCAAAAAATTATATAATATTTCAAGTACCCAGCTCCGTTGAAAGTCAGTTTTTGACTTTTTTCGAAAGTATCTATATATGAATAAATTTGACAGTCTATAAATCTTTATAACAGGTAATGAGTTATGTCAATTCGTGAAATTTTTGAAAAGCGGGAAGAGGGGTTCATGTCTCCTTTTGGTTGTCCCAGCTCGAAATCCAAAGGGCGTATCAGACAAGAAAAACCATGCCCCATAAGAACTATATTTCAGAGGGACAGAGACAGAATTGTATATTCGAATGCATTCAGAAGATTAAAACACAAAACTCAGGTTTTTTTGTCTCCTCTTGGGGATCATTACAGAACACGTCTTACGCATACTTTAGAGGTTGCTCAGATAGCAAGAACAATATCAAGGGCTATGAGGCTTAACGAGGATTTAACTGAAGCAATAGCACTTGGTCACGATTTAGGTCACACTCCTTTCGGCCATGGTGGGGAAACGGCCTTGAAAGAAATATATTCACCTGATTTTTCACACAATGAACAAAGCTTAAGAGTGGTCGATCTTCTTGAAAATAAGGGCAAAGGCCTCAATTTAAGCTATGAAGTAAGAGACGGTATTTTAAAACATTCAAAAGGATACGGCAAAATTCTTCCTATTGATAATCCTGACGAAGTCGCGTGTACGGTGGAAGGCCAGGTTGTAAGGATTGCAGATATTATGGCTTATTTAAATCATGACCTTGATGATGCAATAAGAAGTGGAGTGATAAAAAGAGAACAGATCCCTGCGGATTGTTCCAATATCCTTGGGCTAACGCATTCAGAGCGCGCAACAACCATGATAAAAGATCTTATTTTTTCAAGCAGTGAATCTAACGGCAAGCTTATGCTTAGAATGAGCGATGATACTTATGACGCTATGACAAAATTGAGAGAGTTCCTTTATGAAAATGTTTACCGCTCTCCGGATGTTCATAACGAATTTGTAAAGGCGAAAAAAATACTATCTGAGCTTTATACCTATTTTATTAATGATAAAAAAACATTCCGCGAGGAACTGTCAAACATGGAAATGATTGACATATACAAAAAGAAAAACCTTGGCGAAGAGACCTACGAAAGAATTGTATGTGATTTTATCGCTAGCATTACTGACCGTTATGCACTTGATCTTTACTCCAAAATCTTCTTCCCCGCACCGTTGGTTTGATGGACTTATTTTAAATGAATGCGTTAATTGATAAGATAATATCTCAGGAAGAAAAATATTCGGTTTTCCTTCAACGCCTTGAATTAATTTTTAATAAAATGGATAACAAATATAATGAACTTTGTGAATATTACGGATTTTATTGCACCGGATGCGAAGATAACTGCTGTTTTACAAGGTTTTATCACCATACATTTGCAGAGTATCTTTATATGAAAAAAGGTCTTGATACGCTTGCTCCGGCTAACAGAAAGGAAATAGCACAAAAAGCCTTATCAATCTGCAGACAGACAAGCGAACTTGAGAAATCCGGTTTACCGGTTCACCTGCCATGCCCGTTAAATTATGACGGAATGTGTGTTTTATACGCATACCGCCCCATGATATGCAGGCTGCATGGCATTCCCCACGAACTTGCATTGCCGGGCCGGGAGAGAAAAATAAACCCCGGATGTGATGAATTTAATGCTAAATGCGGCAGCAAAAAGTATATGAAATTTGACAGAACCCATCTTTATGCAGAGCTGGCCGGACTTGAAAGCAGTATGAAAAAAGAATTAAATATCTCCGAAAGAATAAAAATGACAATAGCCCAGATGATTTCAAGTCTGTAATATATTCAATTTGACATCTCAAATGGAATTCGGCGGCTTTCACAAGGGGCTATATGTCATATAAAATATAGCCCATTTTTGTTCCAGCCAGCACCGTTTATCGCGACAAGGAGCATCAGATTATTATAAAAGAAGACCATAAATTGAAAACTATAAACAGCCAAACATGCTTCTACTTCATCAGCGCCATTATCCTGCTCGCCGGTTTGGGCAGCGCAATCTTTATTTATCAGTCAGCTAAGTATGATTCGGACAGCGATTCAGAGTATGAAGTCATAAATGGGCGCGCCTATCCTGGCGCCGGATATTCAAAGAGGTATGTGCATGATCTTCAAGCCTATGGAGGAAATTTTGCTGTGCTTTCGGATGAAATAATGCACTGGTTTACCGGGTTGTGGCTCGGAAAATCACTCGCATATACAATAGCCTGGATTACTATCTTTATATCTTTGGGCTTTTTTGTTGCTGCCAAGATATCCCGCTCTCCTTGACAGCTTATGGTGATAATGAAAATGACGGGGACTGCGCGGAAATTATTTCAAGCAAAGAAGTGGAACATTCTTTACTCCTTTCATAAATAAATTTCAATTATAAATTATTACCCGCTTAAATATATGGGTAAAGCCGCTTCCAGTAAATCACCTTTATCTTTTTAATTGACATTTTAATAAGCAAAGATATCATTTTAAAATAATACAGAAATCTTTAAGGAGGCCCTATCTATGCTAAAATTAAGAGTCAATCGTAAAATTTATTCTGTTGATGTTAGCCCTGATACTCCCTTGCTCTGGGTACTTCGGGATACGCTGGGTCTTACGGGAACAAAGTTCGGTTGCGGAATAGCAGAGTGCGGAGCTTGTATTGTACATATAGACGGTGAGCCTGTGCATTCATGCATTACACCGGTTTCGTCTGTTGCCGGCAAACATGTTACAACCATTGAAGGCATCTCGTCTGAACTTGGCAATACCTTGAAACGGGCCTGGCTCGAAGAAGATGTGCCTCAATGCGGGTATTGCCAACCCGGCCAGATAATGTCTGCCGCTGCCTTATTACGCGATATCCCGAATCCAACTGACGAAGATATCAATAATGCCATGTCCGGCAATATAT
>DYJH01000211.1 GCA_020723255.1 Desulfonema limicola
TATCTATCTGAATCAACGATGTTTTTCAATATTTATTTCATAAATTTTCGCGTTAGATCGGTGCCTGACCGCTCTTTTCGATTGATCATCTGTAAGATGTCCAAAGACTTCAGCAAGCGGTTGTGTGTGTTTTGTAGTCAATGTTCGACCCTTTCGTTTCGTTTTTGGTTCCGATAATCAAGGAGATAACTGAGGTATTTTTTGGCTCCTATGAGCTGTTTATTATAACAAAGGTTTTGAAAAAACAATGTTATACCGCAAATGGTATTCCATATGGGATGAAGCCCAAAAGTTCGCTAAAAGTACCCAAACCGTCATGCCGGACTTGATCCGGTATCCAGAACTTACTTAATTTACAGGATACTGGCTTTTTTCGATATGACGACATATGGCGGTTTTCAATTTTTTACGAATGCATCGTATAGTACGTGAACTTATAATTTATATAATTATAACTAGCATTTTGATTTTATACTAGAATCAAAATTTTAAATCAAATTATTAATAGCTTGCCGAATATAATTTGATATATTATTCTTCGATAAATAAACATCAATCGGTTTTATACAGCAACAAAATATCAATATCATACTGCATTTAAAGGAAAGTTTTATATATGATCGCGGAGATTCTTTCAACAGGGGATGAAGTTCTTTCCGGGGCATTGATTGACAGTAATTCTGCATATATAGCTCAAGTTCTCGAAGAAGCCGGTCTTGAAGTGGTAAGGCATAGCACCGTGGGAGACGATCTTGATGCCATTTCTTCGATAATAAAGGAGATCGGAGTGCGTGCGGATATTGCTGTCGTTACAGGCGGGCTCGGTCCCACGACGGATGACATTACTGCCGCGGCTGCGGCATATGCTGCCGGGGTGGAAATGTGCCTGGATGAGGATGCGTTAAAAACAGTTGAAAATTTTTTTGAAAAAAGAAAGCGCCTTATGAACCCATTGAACAAAAAACAGGCTATGCTTCCGAAAGGATCCGAATGCCTGGATAACCCGGTGGGTTCTGCTCCTGGATTTGTGATGAAAATAGGAAAATGTTACTTTTTCTTTCTTCCCGGCGTTCCCTATGAGATGAAAAAGATGCTCTTGGAAACTGTTATTCCAAGAATTTATGAGATATATGGAGGGATAAGAGAGTATAGCATTATTAAAAATATATCCACTTTCGGCCTCACAGAGGCGGCAGTAAACGAACATATATTACCGGTGATTGATGAATTCGGCGGCATTAAATTTGGATTAAGAGCGACTTTCCCAGAGATTCATGTAAAATTATATGCGAGGGGTAAAGATCAGAATCAAACTGTCAAGCTGCTTGATGAAGCTTGTGCAACGATTATAAAAAAACTTGGCTATAATGTTCTTTCACCTGAAGGCGAATCAATGGAAGTTGTGGTAGGCAAGCTTTTAAAAAACAATAATGCTACTATTGCTGTTGCCGAAAGCTGCACAGGCGGGCTGATTTCGGATATGCTTACCAATGTTTCCGGCAGTTCGGACTACTTTCTTTTCTCAGGTATCACATATTCAAATGATTCTAAGATAAACGTGCTGGGTGTTTTAGAGGCAACAATACAAAGGTTTGGAGCTGTAAACGAAGAAACGGCAAAGCAAATGGCTATCGGTGCAAGAAAAATATCAGGCGCAACCTATGGCCTTTCAACCAGCGGAATTGCCGGACCAATGGGAGGTACGGAAAATAAGCCGGTCGGAACCGTTTGCATGGGTCTTGCAACTCCGGATGAGGTTAAAGGTTTTACTTTTAATTTTAATTTTCTTAACCGCATGATGAATAAAAAAATATTTGCAGTTACTGCTCTTGACCTTATAAGAAAAGAGCTTATTGCTTCACACAATGGAGCTGCTTTATCAGGGGCGTATGTCTGATATAAATTTCATTGATGCAGGTTGGGTTATAGACGGAAGCGGCTGTTCTGTTTCAGAAAATGTGAGGTTTGGCATTAAAAACGGCTGTATCGTTTCTATAAACGATTCCGGCTTCAAAGATTCCGCAATAAACGGAGTGGTCGATTTATCTTCATGTACGATTCTGCCCCCATTGGTTGACAGCCATGTCCATCTTTGCATGTCGGGAACCGATGATCCTGAAGTAAGGCAAAGACAGCTTGATATGGACTTTGTAGAAGCAGAAAAGATTATATCGAAGCATATTGCTCAGCATTTATCATATGGCATTTTAGCTGTTCGGGACGGGGGAGACAGGCATGCACATGCCTTGCGCTATTTAAATGAATGTCACAAAATTATAAAAACTCCAATCAAAATCAAAGTTGCCGGAAAAGCATGGCACAGGACCGGAAGATACGGAGGATTGATAGGAAGACCGCCACATAATGGTTGTTCTCTTGCAGAAGCAATCAATAATTCTTCAGATGGAATAGATCATATCAAAGTAGTAAATTCTGGCTTAAACAGCCTTAAAGAATTCGGCAAAGAGACCGATCCGCAATTTGGCACAAAAGAGCTGTCTGATGCTGTGAATCTTGCCGATAAATTAAGATTAAAAGTTATGGTGCATGCAAACGGCAAAAGACCGGTAGCAGCAGCTGTTGCTTCCGGTTGCCATTCAATAGAGCACGGTTTTTTTATGGGAGATGAAAACCTGGAATTAATGACAGAAAAAAATATTATTTGGGTTCCAACTGCATGCACTATGAAAGCTTACTCTGAGCATATGAAAAAGGGAAGCATTGAGCATGAAGTCTCACTCATGAATCTTGAACATCAGCTTAAACAGATAGCAAAGGCAAGAAAGCATGGAGTTACAATTGCACTTGGAACAGATGCCGGAAGCACGGGCGTTCACCACGGTTCGGCTGTAATCGAAGAGCTATCTTTGCTGATATCAGCAGGGTATTCATTGCCGGAAGCAATAAAGTGCGCCACACTCAATGGTACAATCCTGCTTGGCATAGATGAATTCGGACTTATCGAAAAAGGGAAGCCGGTTACTTTTATAGCAATAAACGGCGAGCCTTCGGATCTACCGGCTTCTTTAAGCAGTATTAAGGCCATCTGTATTAACGGTATTTTAAAATATTTAGAGTAAAACTTATCAAGGATTAACTGCAACATGGGATTAAAAAAAGGCGATTCTGTTGAGCTTGAAATAACCGGCATGGCTTTTGGCGGGAAAGCAATAGCCAAAGTCGATGGGCTTGCAGTATTTGTAGATAAAGCAGTGCCATTAGACCGGGTTAAAGCAAGGATAATAAACAAAAAGAAGAGCTTTGCAGAAGCAACTTTTGTAGAACTTATAGATCCATCCCCTTACAGAACCGCTCCGCTTTGTGAATACAGCGGTTATTGCGGGGGCTGCAAGTGGCAGTTTATAAGTTACGAGCGTCAGCTTTATTATAAGCAGCAGCATGTTAAAGAATCTTTGGAACATATCGGCTTTTTGAAAGATATACCTGTGCATCCTGTCATTCCATCCGAATCAATCTTTGCATACAGAAACAAAATGGAATTTTCTTGTTCAGACAGGGCATGGATACTGCCTTCGTATTTCACATCGGGAGAAAAAACAGCAAGCTTTGCATTGGGTCTTCATGTTCCTGGAACCTTTGATAAAGTGCTTGACATAAAAGCCTGCCTTTTGCAGCCGGAAAAGGGGAATTTAATTTTAAATGACGTAAAGACGTTCATTAAAAATTCGGGTATTCCGGCATACGGACTTAAATCCCATGAAGGGTTCTGGCGCTTTCTTATGCTGCGAAATTCTTATTCTTACGGTAAATGGATGGTGAACATTATTACTTCCACCGAAGAGAATAGAGTTGTTGAGTCTCTTTCTGATTTGCTTATAGGAAAGTACTCTGATGTTGTATCCGTCATAAACAATGTCACTTCAAGCAAAGCAGCAATAGCCGTGGGAGAACATGAAAATGTTCTTGCCGGATCTTCTTGCATAAGAGATAAACTCGGAGACTTTGAATTTGAAATATCAGCAAATTCCTTTTTTCAGACAAATACTGCCGGAGCTAAAATTCTGTATGAAAAAGTAAAGGAATTTGCTCAGCTTTCCGGCAAACAGACACTGATTGATTTATACAGCGGTACGGGAACAATACCTGTTTTTCTTTCGTCTGATGCAAGCGAAATTATCGGCATTGAGATTTCTGAGAGCGCGGTATCAGATGCAAATAAAAACTGCATATTAAATAGCGTGTCAAACTGTACATTTATAACAGGAGATATTAAGAACAGCCTTTCAAAGATTGAAAGAAAGCCTGATGTCATTATTATTGATCCGCCAAGAGTAGGAATGCATAAAGATGTAGTAAAGCAAGTAATTGATATGGCTCCCGGAAGAATTGTTTATGTTTCATGCAATCCTGCAACACTTGCAAGAGATCTTTTTGTATTAAAGGATCATTATGATGTTATGGAAGTACAGCCTGTTGATATGTTTCCGCATACTTTTCATGTGGAATCTGTGGCAAGGCTCGAAAAGAAGCATTTTTGATATTTTATTTGAGTTATTTAAAAAAATATGTATAATACAAAAGAAAAATAAAATCCGTGGATTTTTTAAATTTTATTAAAGATAAGTTGTATCAATTCCGATAATAGAATAACATCAAAATGATTTTATGAAAAGTAAAGCCAAAATATTAGTTACTGCTCCATTTTGCTT
Organism: Desulfonema limicola; assembly: GCA_020723255.1. Lineage (GTDB taxonomy): Bacteria > Desulfobacterota > Desulfobacteria > Desulfobacterales > RPRI01 > RPRI01. The sequence continues at coordinate 4,671 of DYJH01000211.1, forward strand.
GGCTTCAGAGTTGAGCGACGTATTGAAATCCAAATGGGTTGTTATATATTTTATATCGGCAGTACTTGCTTTTGGCAATATAAGTTTCGCCCTTGCCGATATATATAAATATGTTGATGAAGATGGTGTGATACACTTTACTAATGTGCCCACAAATCCTTCGTATAACTATAGTCTCTTTGTCAAAGACATTTCAAGAAAAACAACAAAGCAATATTTACCATCTTACTCGTCGAATGCTTATGACCATATGATTACTGAAGCTTCAAAGAAACATGGCGTTTCATTTCCTTTGCTAAAAGCCGTTATAAAAGCTGAGTCTGATTTTGATCCTAATGCTGTATCAAGAGCAGGCGCACTTGGGTTGATGCAGATAATGCCTGATAATGTAAAAGCTTTTAACATGAAAGACCCTTTTGATCCGAAGGAAAATATTTTAGCAGGAACGCAATATTTGAAGAAGCTTTTAGAACGGTTTGATGGGAAACTACATCTGGCGCTGGCTGCTTATAATGCAGGACCCGGCACTGTTGATACATGCAAGGGCATCCCGCCTTTTAAAGAGACCGAAGACTACGTACAAAAAGTTATGCAGTATTTTAATCTTTTCAAACGAAACACCTGCGAAATTTCACGGTAAGCCATTATTTATGGACTCGTAAAAAGTCCAACAACAGGCCGAGAGCGGGTAAGCCCCGGCCTGGGGTCAGGTTGGAACCACTTGAATTTA
>DYJH01000012.1:0-10823 GCA_020723255.1 Desulfonema limicola
GGCTCCAGGTAAGACAGACTTTCAGTTCGTCCAATGATTTTCCATAATACGGTCCCGCACCTTTCATCTTTCCTAATTTAATAGCCATGTTCCTTTGCTTCCTTTTTTATATAATTGTATAATCCCCACTACCATAGCTTAGTTATCATTAAATTAACCTGAAATTATTTATAATTTATTGTCAGATATTTTTCAATATCCAAATTTCATGACAAATTCTGGAGGTTTCTCTTGTTTCAAAACATATCACTGATCAGATCATTTAAGGTTTCGATTAGTTTTGGATCATCTGTAAGAGGAAGGCATATCGCGGACATGCAGGCTTCCTGGACGGGAATATTTTTGCTGATAAGCTTTGCAGCATAAATTAAAAGGCGTGTGCTGGCGCCTTCGGTCAATCCGTGTTCACGCATACTTCTAATTTTTCCGGCAAGAAATACAAGTTTTAAAGCTGTATCATGCGGTACTCCACCTTCATGAGATACAATCTCGGCTTCTTTATCAGATTCCGGGTAATCAAATGCCAGAGATATAAATCTCTGGCGTGTGCTTTGTTTCAGGTCTTTTAACACCGACTGATATCCCGGGTTATATGAAATGACAAGCATGAAATCAGGATGTGCTGTTATTACTTCTCCTTTTTTATCGATTCCAAGAGATCTCCTGTAATCAGCAAGAGGGTGAATAACTACCGTTGTATCTTTTCTTGCTTCAACAATTTCATCAAGATAGCATATAGCTCCCATGCGAACTGCTCTTGTTAAAGGGCCGTCCATCCAGATAGTTTCATCATTTTTCAATAAATACCTGCCTACGAGGTCTGTTGCAAAAAGGTCTTCATGACATGCAACGGTAATAAGAGGCCTTCGTAAGCGATAAGCCATATATTCAACAAACCTTGTTTTTCCGCATCCTGTCGGACCTTTTAGCATAACAGGAAGTCTTGCATCATAGGCCCGTTCAAACATATCGATCTCATTGCGGAACCTAATATAGTAGGGCTCTTTTTCTATTAAAGTAAGACCGCTTTCCCCGGCATCATTATGTTGCATCAAATATTTTCTCCTGATACCAAGTTGCATTCAAATTCTATCTGCGTTGGCTTCGTCGGTTCTGTCCTCGGCATATTACATATACGCCTGCTGGAAAACATCCTTGCCGCCTTGCTATCTTTTTGAATGTAACTTGGTATGAAATAGAAATTTTCATTTATATGGCCGTCAAGACTTTGACATTACAAAAAGAATTTTAAATTTTCCGTCTTATCTTCATAATTTTCGTATTTATTATTTTATCGCAGGATTTACAATATGCAAAATAAATCCCCCCTGGCCTACTTTATCAAAAGGGGGAATTTTGAATATCCCCACCTTTGATAAAGGGGGAATAGGGGGGATTACAAGGCAAGTGAAAGATCGAAACAAGAACAAGAATGATTTGCGCTAGTTATCTATCATATTTCTTATTTTAATAATAAGCTCATCATAGCTTAAAGGTTTTTCTATATAATCAACCTCATATTCCAAAATACCCTTATCGGCTAATATATCAGCTGAATATCCGCTCATAAATAGAATTTTTATGCCGGGATTTATTTGTTTAACACATTCGCAAACCTCTCTGCCGTTTTTCCGGGGCATAACCGAATCCATGATTATAAGAGAAATATCTTCGTGTTCGCTAAATTTGCATATGGCATCTTCCCCATCTTTAGCACCGATTGCTTTATAACCAAACCTGTTAAGTATTTCTATAATAAAATATCTAACATTATCATCATCTTCTGCAACCAGAATGGTCTCTCTCCCGTATTTCACAGAGCTGAGCTCAGAAACGGGAACTTCATGTGTCATGCTTTTGACGATAGGAAAATATATATGAAAAGTTGTACCTTCATCAGGTTTGCTGCATACAGTGATATACCCTTTATGCTGTTTTACTATTCCATAGACCGTGGATAGACCAAGTCCTGTCCCTTTCCCTAATTCTTTGGTAGTAAAAAAAGGGTTATATATTTTATCAATTATATTGCTGTTTATGCCTGTTCCGGTATCTTGTACTTCAAGGACTGCGTACTTTCCTGTTTTACCAAATCCGTGCGCCAATATGAATTCTCTGCCCAGTTCTGCAGTTCTGGTTGATATTCTCAAATCTCCGCCTGATAGCATTGCATCTTTGGCATTACTTGCAAGGTTAAAGAGGATTTGATCAATTTGAGTAGGATCTCCCATAATAATAATATCTTCCGTAGAAAGATCGGCTATTAACCTTATATCTTCGGTTATAAGGCGTTCCAGGAGTTTTTCAGCTTCATTTATTATAGAGTTAATGTTCAATGGCCTCAAACTTATAGGTTGCTGCCTGCTGAATGTAAGCAGTTTTTGGGTCAGGCATGCCGCTTTTTGAGAGGCGGATAGAATTTGATCAACATAACGCCTTGAAATATCGGTTTGATCAATCTTCATTTGAAGCATATCGCAATAGCCGATCAACACGGTAATAATATTGTTGAAATCATGTGCGATCCCGCTTGCAAGGTTGCCTATAGCCTCCATCTTCTGCGACTGGAGGAGCTGGAATTCAAGGTCAGCTTCTTTTGAAATGTCAATAATTGTACCGGAGACAGCTGGTTTCCCATTATAAACAAATAATTTTACAGTCATTTGTAACGTTGTGATCTGACCATCTTTTCTTACAACTTTAAAAGTATGTTCACTGTTATCGTCCCCTTTGCATAAACATTTTTCTAATATTTCCGAAACGTTTCTATGCTCGATTGGATTAACCAGGTCGGCGGGGCTCATCCGGTTTATAATCTCACCAAAATCATATCCTGACAACTGACAGAACTTCTTATTAACAAAACGAAACAATCCATCTTGTATTATATAAAATCCTGCCAGTGAATTTTCGACAAGAAACCGATATACGGACTCTGATTCCTTATGAGAATCCTTTGTCTTATCAGTTGAAAGGCTGTTCATTACAAAGCTCATAAAATCCTTTCCAATTAATTAAACCGCAATAGAGAGCACATCCCAGTTATTTGCGGCCGGGAGCTTTAATTACGCAACACTTGCATTATTCGGGCCAATTTTCATCAATTGTTCTCATTTCAATAAAAACAGATTTATGAAAATTGATATAAAGAAATACTAAAGATATTGTTCTTTGCATCCGATATTAATTAAAAAACAAACAAATGTTATTCCAGTTAAGTATTATGGAGGTGAAAAATGCTGCAGGAGTTTCGATCTTATTCGATTCGACGCAAACTCATGAGCATCATGCTGCTGACAAGCGGTGTTGTGCTCCTGTGCGCTTCACTTGCATTTTTTATAAATGATGTCACATCATTCCGCCGTGGCATGATTGATCAGCAAAAGGTGATAGCCAACATCATTGGGACAAATACTGCTGCGGCCGTTTTATTTAAAGATAATAAGGCCGGAGAGAATTTACTTCAGGGTCTATCTTCGAACCCCCATATAAAAACTGCATACATCCTTGTAGAGGACGGAGAGATTTTTGCTTCCTATGCGCAGAACAATTTAAAGTCCGGCTACGGCAATCTCAAAATCAGACATGAACAAGGCGTCCCTCGAATCAGGGAACCGGAACTTAAAGTCCTTGCCTCCGATAGTAATTCTTTCTCGCATTTTTGGAGCAATACCTTCATCGTTCTTCCTTTTTGGATGGATGGTCAGCAAGTCAGTACGATAGTTATCGAATCTGATAACGGTGAATTAATTGCACGCATCATCCGATCTCTTATATTGTTATTAGTGATCCTGGCAGCCGCTTTTATTGCTGCTTACTTCATTTCTTCAAAATTACAGAAACGTATCTCAGAACCGATTCTCCAACTCGCAGAAATTATGAATACCGTATCTGAAGAAAAAAATTTTTCAATCCGAGCCGCCAAGACAACGGAGGATGAAATAGGTGACCTCATTACAGGATTTAATGATATGCTTGTCCAGATTGAAATGAAGGACCGCGCTCTTAAATCACATAGCGAGAAGCTGGAATATACGGTCAGCCAGCGCACTGAAGAGCTTTCGCAGGCTAATAGAGAAATGGAAAACGCTATTATTGAACTGCGTGAAGCAAAAGAGGCGGCAGAGGCTGCGAGTCGGGCTAAGTCGCAGTTTCTTGCGAACATGAGCCACGAAATTCGTACGCCTATGAACGGGATGATGGGTATGGTTGAGCTGCTTCTAAACAGTGACCTTACTTCCAGACAGAGGCACTTTGCCGAAACGGCCCGCCAGTCAGGAGATATGCTGCTTTCCGTCATTAATGATATTCTGGATTTTTCCAAGATCGAAGCCGGCAAACTGGAGTTGGAAAAAACCTCTTTTTCACTGCGCGAAGTGGTAGAGGAAGTCGCAGAGCTCTTTGCCGGAGGAGCCCAGAGCAAAGGACTTGAGCTGACCTGCCATGTCCATTCGAATGTTCCGAACCGGGTGCGGGGCGATTATAACCGCCTTCAGCAGGTTTTGACAAATCTGGTGAATAACGCCGTCAAATTTACCGAACGGGGAGGAATCGATATTGTAGTAATGACAGCAGAGGAGAATGAAGCAACTGTTCTTGCGCAGTATGAAGTGCGGGACACCGGAATCGGCATATCAAAGGAGGCTCAGACCCGGATTTTTGATGGCTTTACCCAGGCAGACGGGTCGATGACCCGGAAGTTCGGCGGAACGGGGCTGGGGCTTACTATTGCTCAACAACTGGTTACTCTTATGGGCGGCGAAATAGGCGTCGTGAGCACACCGGGCATTGGAACCACATTCAGGTTTACGGTGCGTTTAGAAAAAGAAAGAAAAATTGTCCTCGCCGCGGATGGCTTCTTACAGGGATTGAGGGTGCTGGCTGTGGACGACAACGAAACGAACCTGCGCATCTTGGAGGAACAGACCACCTCCTGGGGGATGCTATGCCACAGGGCATCCAGCGGGGCCCATGCGCTGGAGCTGATACGCGCCGCAGACCCAAACAGACCGTACGACCTCGCCATTCTGGACATGATGATGCCCGGAATGACCGGCATTGAACTGGCCCGGACAATATATGATGATCCTGCAATTCCATCCATGCCTATCATTCTGCTTACTTCGGTCAACCATGAAATAAGCCAGGATGAGGCAAAACAATGGGGCGTCAACTCATTATTGACTAAACCCATACGGCAATCAAGACTCTATGAAAACATAGTTTCACTGTTTCGCACAAACGAACACAAAAACGATTCTGAAGCCAAAACTCCGTTGCCGGAAATGGAACATAAGCCCCGCATCCTGATAGCAGAGGACAATCCCGTAAATCAGCAGGTCATTTGTGCTGCGCTCGAATTATTAAACTTTACGGTTGACATGGCAACCAACGGCCAGGAAGCCCTCACGGCATGGACAGACCACCATCATGAGGTTATATTCATGGACGGTCAGATGCCCGTTATGGATGGCTATGAAGCAACCATACGCATCCGGAAAGCGGAATCCGAAGCTTCACCCGGTATAACAAAACGCAGAACCATAATCATCGCATTAACAGGCCATGCCATAAAAGGAGACCGTGAAAAATTTCTTGCTGCTGGCATGGATGATTATATGTCAAAACCCTTTACAATCGCACAGTTAAAGTTAATGCTTAAGCATTGGCTTCCAACCTTGCCTCCGCTTGAGGAACCGAAAACCGGAGTTGTCTGCCCGGAAGGACAAAACGGGGATGAACTTTCATCTGCTAATGACGGAGAACCTGTGATCGACATGAGCTTTCTCAACAACATAAAAAGCCTGCAACGGCCTGGCCGCCCCAATCTGCTCCGCAAGGTGATCGATGAGTATGTTGCTTCTGCACCCCGCCTTATGGGCGATATCCGTCAGGGAATTGTTGACAAAGATTCAACTGTCTTGAAAAGAGCCGCACATTCCCTCAAATCGAGCAGCGCTAATGTTGGCGCATCTTCTCTTGCCGCTCTCTGCCGGCAGTTGGAAGCTGTTGGCCATAACCATGCCACCGAAGGCGCAGATTCACTGTTTCAAAAAATTGAATTCCTCTATCCCCAGGTGTATCAGACCCTGGCGGATGTTCAACAGGCAGAAGGAGTATCACAATGAAAAATATGCACTTTTTAAACACAGGTGAAAACACCATAAACCGAACAATTTATCAAAATGAGACAAGAAAAGTACTTGTTGTCGATGACGACTTCACAGTGCGCCTGCTTGCACGGGAAACTCTGGAAGACGTAGGTTTTATCGTTACAGAAGCTGCTGATGGGGCACAGGGCTTTGCTGCTTTCGAATCCTTTCAGCCGGAGGTTATTCTCATGGATGTCATGATGCCTGAAATCGACGGCTTCAGCGTTTGCAAAAAGATACGCAGCCATCCTGACGGGAATAATGTCGCTATTCTTATGATGACAGGCCTTGAGGACATGGATTCTATCCAGAGGGCATACGAGGTCGGCGCCACGGACTTTATTACCAAACCCATAAACTGGCAGATTCTAGGATACCGTGCTAATTATATGCACAGGGCTAATCAGGCCTTCAAAGATCTGAGGAAAAGCGAGGCTCAGCTCCGCTCAGCCCAGAGGATTGCCCGCCTGGGAAGCTGGGAATGGGATATAAGCAATAATAAGTTCCTTTGGTCAGACGAACTTCTGCATATTTTTAATATCAGCCCCGCCGCCATTGCCGGCAACTATGATACATTTATCAGATTCATACATCCCATCGACAAGGAACATGTAAAAATGACCATAGAGGATGCCATCGCCACACGGCAACCTTTTCGAATAGATTATAAAATTGTCCTTGCCGACGGAACGGAACGATTTGTCAGCACTGAGGGACAACCTGTTTCCAACGGAAACGGCAAACCATCAAAGTTGTCCGGCACTGTCCAGGATATTACGGAGCGGAAACAAACAGAAGAACAGATCCGCTCACTGGCGTTATATGACAACCTGACGGGCCTGCCCAACAGGATCCTTTTCCGGGATCGTCTGGAACAGGCCATAAGACAGGCGGCCCGCCAGAACAAAATGGCTGCTGTCATGTTCATAGATCTTGATCATTTTAAAGACGTTAATGACAGCATGGGTCATAATGCAGGTGATATGCTTTTAAGAAAAGTCAGCCAAAGACTGCTCTCGGTAACGCGATCAACCGATACAGTAGCTCGGCTGGGCGGCGATGAGTTCACCGTCGCTCTCCAGAATGTTCCTTCGCTTGATGTTATTTGCCAACTATCCCAGAAATTAATCGATGCATTTTCCGAACCATTTGCGATTGAAACAATGAGCATCTTTGTCACCGCAAGCATCGGCGTTGCAGTTTATCCCGGAGATGCGGAAAAAGCCGATGATCTTCTCAAACATGCCGATATGGCAATGTACCACGCAAAGGAGCAGGGTAAGAATAATTATAAACTGTTCTCTTCAGAGATGCAGGTAAAGGCCGATACCCGTCTAACCATGCAAAATGAGATACGCCTGGCAATGAAAAACAACGAATTCAGCCTGCATTATCAGCCTCAATTCAATACTATTACAGGAAAATTGGCAGGAATGGAAGCGCTCATACGGTGGAACCATCCTGTAAAAGGAGTTGTATTCCCGAACACATTTATCCCTATCGCCGAAGCTACCGGTCTGATTGTCCCCTTGGGAGAATGGGTGCTGCAGGAGGCCTGCCGTCAGAACATGAGTTGGCAGGCTATGGGATACGAACCTTTAAAGATCTCAGTCAACATTTCCGCCGTACAGTTTAAGCGCGGAAACATTGTTAATGTAATAAAAACTGCGCTTGAGAGCACGGGAATGGATCCGCATCTCTTGCAGATTGAACTTACCGAAAGCTCCCTTATGCAGTATAGCGAGAACATGGGAACCAAGATAGTAAAAGATCAAGCCACCGATTTTGCGGCGCCGATTTCGCTGGCAGAAGAAGATAATAATTCCATCGTCGATGCGCTCGATTTACTACAAAAATTGGGGGTCTCTATCGCCCTGGATGACTTTGGCACGGGTTATTCTTCGCTGAGTTATTTACGCTATTTCCCAATTGATGTAATAAAAATAGACCGCAGTTTCGTTTGGGCAATAAATGCCTGGCAGGGCAGTGAAATAATTTCAACAATTATTGAAATGTCCAAGAGATTGCACTTGCAGGTAACAGCTGAAGGTGTAGAAACCGAATATCAGAAAACATATCTCATCAACCAGGGATGTCATGAGCTGCAAGGATATCTTACCGGCAAGCCAGCGCCTGCTGAAGACTGTGTGAAATATTTTACACAACACCAAGAATCAGTTGTTAACGCATGATAATAATATACTTTTATAGCTATACTCTTAACGCTTCTATTAAATATTTATTTTCAACAGCAATTATCTTGACATTAAATGCCGGCGCCGCTATCAATAACACTCTCGGTTGAAAAAATAGAGTAATATAAAATTACCGCAAGAGTAGCTATAATAAAATCAAACGTAAAAAAAGAAAAAACTGATGGACAAGCGTTTCTATCTTGGTTGGGCACTAATCTTCATCGGGCTTACGCCTATCGTCACATTTGTCTCAACACCATTGCTGGCAGCTAATCACTTCTTCTGGTTCAGCAACCATACATTTATCATCATAGGATTTGCCTTGCTATTTGCGAATCCTTTCTGGGTATTCGCTGAATTCTGTATAGGTGTAATTCCGGAGCTTGTCTGGAGCATTGATTTTATTTTCCAATTGATCGCTCACAAGCCTTTTCTTGGAATTACCGACTACATGTTCACCGGCACAGACTTTAATTGGATCCAACTTTACAGCATCCAGCATATTTTGTTCATACCATGTACTTTATATGCCTTGCATATCCTTGGCGGACCAGTTAGAAATGCATGGATCGGAAGCCTTGTCCACCAACTATTTCTGGCGATATCTGGCTATCTGAACTCATATGACCTTAATATAAATTGTGCATACCATACATGCGCAATTGCCATCCCCTGGCATATGATTACGTGGCCGATCTTAATGATAGTGCATCTTATTGCCGTGTATAATCTGACGTGGTGGGGGTGGAAAAAAATAAAGGAGTCATAATCTTGATATCTTAATTCAATTCAAATCTTATAGGCACTCTCACCCACATTGCGGCCTTCTTTTCCCCTTTCATTCCCGGTTTAAAAATCCATTTTTTAACCGAATCCAATGCAGCATCATCCAGAATACTATAGCCGCTTGAGTTAAACACTCTCAAACTTTTAACACGTCCGTTTTCATCAACAAAAACACTCAATACTACTACGCCCTTATATCCTCTTTTTCTCGCCACTGGGGGATATACCGGAGGCGGATTGGTTTTGTATAAAGGAAAAGCTTCTTTTATAATCGCTATAGCAGCAGAATTATTGCCGCTGTTGCCGGATGTCAGCAAATTTTCATTTCCTGAACCATAGCCGGAAGCAATGTTGCTGCCCATAGGCTGATCTACCGCTGGAGGAAAAGCGCCAGGAATTGTTGGTTTCCCCTGAGAAACCGGAACTAAAACCGGTTCGGATTCATTTGTATCAGCGCTTTTTTCAACATATAAAGGATTGACTTTAGGCAAAGCTTCCGGCATGTTATCTTTCTTGGCAATAAGTCTGGGAACAGGCGCAAGAATATGCTGTTTTTTCAAAGGAATATGAGAATTTTTTTTTACTGCCGGTTTTTCTTCACATATAGGAGTTTGTTCTTTCTTGATTTCCGGATAAACGATTTCGATAGGGATGGGAGTATCTTTGTTAAAAGAACAAGACTCTCCCGTTGAAAACAGGCAGTAAAGGCTGCCATGTATTCCTATAGACAGAAAAAGGGCAAAGGTAGGAGTTATTCTAAGTTTTCGGCTGAACATGTATAGCTAACCTTACAACACCTATGCCTTTAAGAATATCAAGAATATGTACAACCCTGCCATGATAGACTTTTTCATCACCAGAAATAATTATCTGGAGCTCAGGATTTGTTTTAACCCATGCTTTTATCGACCGGACCAGGCCCTCTTCCTGAATAGGATAGCCGTTTAAAGCCATCTTGCCGCTTTGAGCCAGATAAATCGTTACCGGCTTTGCTGACGCTGACTCGCCATAAGCCGCCTTCGGAAGTTTCACCTGAAAAACCTGTGGCCCGACCACCTGGGCTACAATGAGAAATATAATCAGAACAACAAGAATTATATCAACAAGCGGAGTAACATTTATTCCAGTAATCAATTCATCATCCTGGGAAGAATTCATAGCGGCCTCCTTTGGCTGCTGATCTTTTGATAATTACCCGTCATAAGATGCGAAATGGAATCTGCATACACCATCATATCACTGGATTTCTTCTTAAATATATTATAAAAAACGGCAGCCGGAATGGCTACCCAGAGTCCGACACCTGTGGCTATAAGTGCTTCCGATATCCCTGACATTACAGAAGCGCCGCCTTGTCCGGATATGCCCAGATCTTTAAAAGTATGGATTATACCCAAAACCGTTCCGAACAGTCCTATAAAAGGTGCGTTCGTGCCCAGGGTGCCGAGATAGGCCAGACGTTTCTCTATTTCCATGCGGGTAATTACCTTTTCTGCCTCTATTGCCTCCATCATTGACTCTTTTGCCGAAAGAGAGCTTAAACCAGCCTTAAGGATACGGGTAACCGGTGTGTTGTTGTTTTGAATAATATTTTCAATTTCAGAATATGTATCTTTCTCAAACAATTTCTTCATCTCTTCCCATAAGCTTCTTGTCTCTTTTATCCATCGGGCATAGAGAATGGATTTTT
>DYJH01000012.1:10833-38592 GCA_020723255.1 Desulfonema limicola
GATAATAAGAGCAATGGATAAGATGCTCAGGATGATAAGAAGCAAAAGCACCCACGAACTTCCCCCTATAGCTATCTCCATCAACATTTGTGTAAAATTCATACTAACTCCTTTAATTTGCCGTCAATATACTTTTGCGGAACGGGCGTAAGTCTCGGAACTTTTCCAAGAGGACTCTCATCCACAAGAATTGTACAACCGTAAGCCTCCTCCAGCAACTTGAAAGTAAGAACATCTGCAGGTATCCCGATGCTTATAATATTGCCTTCTTTGAGTAAAAGCAGGGTATCAGCATACATGGCGGCAAGGTTTATATCATGAGACACCATAATAACGGTAAGGCCCTTTTCGTTTACGAGCTTTTCCATAAGATCCATTATTTTGATCTGATGGGAAAGATCAAGGGATGCGGTCGGCTCGTCCAGAAGAATAATCTGCGGCTGCTGGCAAACGGCTCTTGCAATAAAAACAAGCTGCCTTGCCCCGCCGCTCAACTGATCCAGCTTCCGGGAACAAAGATGTTTTACGTCTGTAAAGCTAAGAGCCTGATCTGCAATTTCAAAATCCTCTTTTTCGGGAAGGCCTAAAATCCCCAGATAAGGAGAACGGCCCATGAGAACCAGTTCCATAACCATAAAAGGAAAATCTGCAGGAACATGCTGAGGAACAAGCGCAATGGCTTTTGCCAGGGATTTTCTGGAAAAATCATGAATATGCCGGTCAAATATTTTTATAGAACCTTTTTCGTATTTCATGGTCCCCGATATGGTTTTAAGCAAACTTGTTTTTCCGGAGCCGTTTGGGCCGATGATAATAAAAAGACCCCCGGCTTTAACTGAAAAACTTATATTTCTAATCACAGTGTTTTTCCCGTAAGCACAGCTCAGATCTTTTATATCAATTGCATTGCTCATATTATTTATATCAATAGCATTGTTTATCTTGAAGACCGTTTCAGCAAGAATATAAACAGCGGCGCACCGATCATGGCAGTAATAACTCCCACCGGCATTTCTCCCTGATGGGGAAGGCTTCTTGCCAGCAAATCGCAAAGCACCATATAAGCTCCTCCGGCAAGTATGCAAGCCGGCACAAGCACACGGTGATCAGGCCCAAAAGTTAAGCGCAAAAGATGCGGCATAACAAGGCCCACAAAACCTAAAAGGCCGCAATTGCTCACTGTGGCGCTGACCATAAGAGATGTTGTTATCAATAATGTAATAGTTACTACTCTGATATTTACTCCCATGGACTGTGCCATTTCTTTTCCTAAAAGCATCAAGTTCATGGAATTGGAAAAAATAAAAATAATAATAAAACACGGCAGAAGTATCAATGCAAGGGCCCCGACCTGCCACATCTCCACCATGGAAAGATCTCCCATCAGCCAGAATATGATATTATGAATTTTTGATTCTCCTGCCAAAGATATCAGAAACATAATCAAGGCTGCACAGAATGCATTTACCATAACTCCCGATAGAAGCAGAGAGTCTTTTTTTAAGATAGACTGTCCCGAAGACATGACAAGAATCAAAGCAAGGATCACAATGCTTCCGGAAAATGCCATAAAACTCACGCCTGGAAAAAGTGACAGTCCCGCAAGGATCCCAATAATAGCACCTATGGCAGAACCGCCGGAAATGCCCAGAATATAGGGTTCTGCCAGAGGGTTTCGCAAAAGGGCCTGAAAGACAAGGCCGCCTAAAGACAAAGTTGCACCCACCAGCACAGCCATAATTACCCTCGGAAATCGAACCCGCCAGATAATGGTATTTAACATCGAATCAGCTTCGGTTTGTCCTGTAATTGAATGCCAAACCCATTTAAATCCCCCTCCTGTAGATCCTATGGAAATGCCGGCAAAAATACAGGCGAGCAATAAGGCAGATAATACAAAGGATGACAAAAACAGTTTTTTGGAAACCAGTTTCATAGGATCACGGTTTACGGTTCATGGGTTTAAACAGTTCCGGATGTATAATTTTAACCAGCAGTTCGAGGCCATCGACCAACCTGGGTGTGGGACGATCCAATATATTAGAGTCAACAAGGTATATGCGCTTATCTCTCACAGCCGGTAAATAGTTCCACCGGCTCCAGTCAGCCTTTACTTTTTCGAAAACCTCTCCTCTTGTCATGGATGTAATAATAAATACTTCCGGCGCCAGAGCCAAAACCTGCTCTTTGGAATATCTCGGATATGAAACCGGCCCATCTGCAAGATTTTGACCTTTTGAGAGCGTAATAAGCTCATTGATGAATGTGTTAGTGCCTACAGAAACTATAGGAGAAGTTCCGATCTGAAAAAAAACTTTGGGTCTGTAATCAGTTTTTGAAACCAGTGATTTGACCCGTTCGATTCTGGAATGCATATTGTCAACCAGCAATTTTGCTTTTCCCGGCACTCCAAGAAGTTTTCCGATTTCAATAACCGTTTCCATTACAGATTCCAGGTTTTTAGGATTTATGGCATAAACCGGAATACTAAGAGAATCCAGTTGCTGAACTGTATTTCTGGGGGTTCCATCTTTTATTGCAATACATAAATCCGGTTTTAAATCTACTATTTTTTCAATATCAAGATTTACATATGAACCAACAAGAGGAATCCGTTTCGCCTCAGGCGGAAAATCGGAAAACTGGGTGACGCCCTTCAACCGGTGTTCCTGGCCAAGGGCAAAAACAACCTCGGTTATGCTCGGCGCAAGCGCTACAATTCTTTGCGGATTTTCAGGCAATGTAACGGTTCGCCCTACTTGATCGGTAACGGTTTTAGTTGCGGCCCAAACACCGGTTGCAATGAGACAAACTGAAATTAGAGCCAAAATATAAATATATTTTTTTAGTTTCATATGACAACAATATCCAATATCAGCAAAATGGTCAAATTATTCCTTTTTTAATTCCCCCTTAAAAGGGGAACATCCACCTTTTATTCCCCCTTTGTTAAGGGAAACATCCCCCTTTTATTCCCCCTTTGTTAAGGGGGAAGGGGGGTTGTCTTTCTTGTATAAATACCGTTTAACAATGAATTAACTGCCATTTTAACTACAAGCGGCAAATCCATTTCAGACAGATAATCCTTGGATTCAATCATTTTCTTTCCGGCTATCTCTTGCGCAATTCCTTTACACCACAATTCATATGAGCCAAGATCCTGTATAAGCCCGTTTTCATAATCATCGCTTATCGTAAAAGATGAATTCAGAAAAGACGCATAACGGGGCGTAAGCAGCAGGTTTTCGAGATCTTCAACCATATCGAATTTACTTATACTGCACTCGCATTCATACAGGGAAAGCAAATCAAACATAGTGAGGTCCCTGTCTTTTAAACGCTTAAATACATTACGGTCTGCCCTGAACCCGTTTTGTTTATACACCGCTGCCTTTACTCCTCTATATACCGCTTTTGCGACGAGCTCGCCCAGTTTTGTGTGCCCGCCGGCAACTTTAAGTTCATTTCCTTCTCCGCCAACAACAATAATATTATCGGTGCCGGTTCCGGTTGCCTGACTGACCAGAGGGCTATAGGAGCTTCGGATATCCATATCCTGCAAGGCAGCAGTCTTGGCCTCCGTGGCCGAGATAACAGAAAGGGCCATAGCGCTTGGTGAAAGCTTCATATTTGGCAGAAGAATGATATTTATGGTTTTCGGCTCATAGAAACTTCCCTCATCTCTGGACATGCGCATAGCATTCATCTCAACACCTGCTGTCACAAGAGCCAGTATTTTAAGATCTTTAAAGGTTTCACTTGAAATCGCCAGATTATCCATATCTGCTCCGGTAAACAGAAAACTCGAATCTTGTTCCGTCCGGCCGATGACTTTGTAAACCCGATCTCTTTCTTCTTTAAGCCCCCGCATATGTCCAATTGTCCAGCACGGCAGTGGGGAATAATGATTTCCGACACTATTTATATTATCACGCTGACCCTCAAGAGTGGATAGTATTGTCATCGGCTTTTTGAAGTCAATAATAAGAGTCTTATTTGTAAAATCAAAGATATGGCTGTGGGCTATACAGCAATCACTAATATATTCCGGATCAACATCAATCTTTTTTGATTTAAATATTTTCTCCCGTAAAACCAGATTCGAATCATCGGAAAATTCATTAGCGTAAACCCTTGCAGCCAGCCATGAAACAAAATATCCCATGTTTGAAGAAGCTCTGCATGTCAGATCGCATGGGAAATAATAAATTCTTCCGTTTTTTACTGCATCCACATCTTTCCAGCCGGGTTCTTTAAACATTTTTTCAGCTATTTTTTTATCCCCCCCGCAGCCGTAGATAACCTCCGGGTTGAACTTTTGCCATTCTTTTTTGGTTATGGGAACAACTTTCCCCTTTTTGTTGAGCGCAGGCGGAATGCCTCCGGCAAGACGTATAAATTCGTTTTGAAACGAATCATCTCCAGGAGTCATTATCATATCACTTCCCATCAGCCTGATTACTCTTTTTTTGTGCGATTCGGGAATCCGGCTTATTTTTTTTGAAATAAGCTGAAGCTCTTCTTTGATTTGTTCAACCGTCTTTTTCGCTTCGCTTTCCCTGTCAAAAATTCCACCAAGCGTGATAATGCTATCATAAACTTCTGCCACGGAATTAGGCTCCAGATTCATAAGTAAACAATTTTTACCTGCAAATCTTTCCGGCACTTTTTTCTGCAAACCCGAATAAAAGATAAGATCCGGTTTTATTTTCTCGATTTTTTCGAGGCTTGGAGAAAAAAAGCCGCCCACAATCTCTTTTTCTGACGTTTCATGCGGGTAAGTGTTGTGATAAGTTACACCCTTAACCGCATCCTCTGCGCCTATACTGTATATCATATCAGTAATAGACGGGACCAGGGATACAACTGAAGAAGGCCTCCGAATGACAGTGATTTTGTTTCCGCTATCGTTGGTAAATTTCAAAGGATAACAAAACACAGGTATGTCACTGCATAGGATAATAACGGCTATAACAAACAATATTATCTGAAACTTGATTTTGAAATTCATTGTGTCGAACTCCATATTCACATAATCACCATCCCCTTAATACCCTCGCATCAAGGGAGGGGATATCCCTTGTACTTTCCTTCCCTCTCCCCCTGTGGGAGAGGGTCAGGGTGAGGGGATAGTATCAATACTCATATGTTACATTGAAAAATACTGATCTTCCTGCTCCGGGATAGCTTGACATTACTGTATTAAACGAGTTCTGATCGGTAAAAGAACTAAAATGTGTATCATAGTCCTCATCAAACAAGTTGTTACCGGAAAGCGCTATAATCCAATGTTTATAGAGCCGCTGCTCAACTTTCAAATCAGCCGTCCAGTAAGAATCCAAAGCGTATTTAACCGTCTTGGTATCGGGATAAACGGTTGTTTCTGGATTGTACATAACCTTGTCGCCCACATATCGTACAGTTGCTTTTGCAGTCAGCCCGAAATCAGTTTTATACGTAAGATCGCCTTTGAACTGGTGTTCCGGAGTATTGGTTGCGCGTCTATTTACTATATCATAGCGAAAATCCGGTGTAAAAAAAGGCGGAGATCCATAATCCTGCCTGGTATATGCACGGGTTTTTTCTTCCGAATCCGTATATGTATAATTCAAGCCGACTGTCATATTGCAAAAGGGGCCGATAGTAACCCCGGCCTCTACCCCATCGGCCTTATACTTTTCCAGATTTATGGGGATCCAGACACCTTGGGAATCAGGTTGCCATTCAATTTTGTCGTCCACATTCCAGTGAAAATAGGCCAATGTAATAAATATTTTGTCATTAATTAACGACTGTTCCAGACCAATATCCGTATGCCAGCCGATTTCAGGCTTCAAGTCAGGGTTCCCTTTTGCATATAAGCCGGCCGGCCAGAAAAGATCGTTGAAGGTGGGTGCAAGGAAATGCCTACCATGATTAATCTTTAGCGCAGTTGTTTCTAAAGGATTTATGACCAGACCGAAGAGCGGCAGATTTTCCGAACCAAAAACAGAGTGATTTTCATGTCTGACTCCAGCTATAGCCTTCAAATACTTTGATGGCCTGTACTGCGCCTCAGTAAATACTCCCTGAGTGAACATATGGGCATCATTACTCGTCTTAAGTGTCCGAGCGCCGGCGGTATTCAAATCAAACGATTTGTTATCCCAGTTAAAGTCCTTGTATTCACCTCCAAGCAGAAGGTTGACTCCTTCAAATGGATGCAAATCAATATTGCCGTCTATACCCGCAATACGATTGGTTATCCAGTTTTCAAGTCCACTGCCATTGTAAGCATAACGCTCATAGTTATAGTTATCCATATCGGTATAATACCCTTTGATATTATAATCTACCCATTTCAAAGGATTACCTTTGACTTCCAAAACCATGTGACCGTCTTTGTCCTCGCTATGATCCAACAGCGCCGCAGATTCATCATTATAAAACTTTTTGCCGTTTATATAATAAGCCTGTGTGCCGGAAGGCGGTTCAACACCCGGCATACCATACCTTCTGTATATGTAATCACCATATAAACTTATATCAAAAAGATCACTCTTATCCAGTACTAATTTCAATGATGCATCCGTCTTTCTGAGAAAGCTGTTATCCCTAAATCCATCGGTTTCGGTTCTGCCGGCAGTCAGATAATACCCGAAATCATCGGTTACAAACATGCCTTGTTCCGCAGATAAGCGATAAGTATCTTGCGAACCGTAACCGGCGCCGAATTTAAGATTCATTATATCCCTTGAAGGCCGCTTAGTTATAATATTAACAGTCCCTCCCATTGCTCCTGAGCCATAAAGCAGCGAACCCGAACCTTTAACCACTTCAATTCGCTCGATATTGTTCAGAGCTATTCTACCAACATCTGCTCTGCCAAAGGATGGAGATGCTACATTGACACCATTTATAAATACTTGGGAGGCATTGCCCCGCATGCCCCGAATATGTATCTCCTGTGTTGCACCTCCATAATTACCATAAGTTTGCCAGTCAATTCCAGGCTCATTTGCCAACAATTCTCCGACTGACTGCGCCGCAGACTCCTTTATATCCGTTTCATCTTTTACAATTACCGAATTAGCGATATCTTTTCTCTTCTCCTCGGTCTTTGTGGCACTTACAACTATTTCATCTAATATCGGTGAAGATTGAATACCTTCTTTTACTTCTTCACAAAACACAAATGAAGGCAACCCCAATAAAAATATAGCTGACAAAAAACCCAATAAACTCCTTTTCACTTTTCCTTCCTCCTGAAATTAAATAAATAATTACCAAGCCCGGACAAAAAAAAATCCCCGGACCGACTATATCGTCCCGGGGATTACCCTTTTTATCCTCAAGATACCTAATTATGCTCTCTTGGCCACGGAGAATACATAAACATTCAGGCAGGTCTTCTGACTCTCGGTTCAATCTACTTGCCATTCAGCTCACCGCGCCTTCCCACCTGTTTTAATAACAGACAGTGGCAAAAATGCGGCTTTCGTCCCCGATTACAGCGGCGGGCCCGTCCCCGATTTACACGGGGTTCCCTTTTATGCTCTATATGAGCGCCTAAACTTGATTTTAGCTATTAATGGCACTTAACCCGAAAGTCAACAAAAATAATATGCAAAGAAAATCAAAGCAAACATAAAATTGTAAATATCAATAAATTCATGTAGATTAGCCAACATAATCCTAATTATAATATTGACAGTATCATAATATTCAGTTATTGAAAGGGAACCGCTCAATATTTTTTTAGCAGATAAAATCATACGTAGAAGGAATTTAATATTTTTCAGTAAGCAGTAAATAAACTGTTTTGAGGTATAATTTAAGTGACAGTCTCTAACAACCAAAAAGAGTATATTAAAAACCAAATTAGAGAAAAACTCTCAAATGAGCAAGAGATAAGAAAAATAATATTATTCGGCTCATTTATCAATTCAAACGATCCGAATGATATTGATATTGCTGTTTTCCAAAATAGTAATGAAAAATATTTATCTCTCGCATTAAAATATAGAAAACTTGTAAGAGAGATTTCAAAAATTTTACCTATTGATGTGATCCCTCTAAAAATTAATGCGGAAGGGCTTTTTATAAAAGAAATAGAAGCCGGTGAAATTATATATGAAAGATGAAGCCCAAATATGGTTAAAATATGCAGGGGAAAATCTTGAATCCGCAAAAATCCTTCTTCAAAGCAATCTATATAATCCATGCCTTCATAATGTCCAACAAACAGTTGAAAAAGCCTTAAAAGCTATTCTGATTCAAAAGGCAATTAAACTAAAAAGAACGCATGATATTCTCGAAATAAAATATCTGTTACAAGGCAATGGCATAGAAACTAATATAACCGAAGATGACTGCGATTTTCTAAACTCAATTTATCTACCATCAAAATATCCGGTTGGTAGTGTTCTATCTGATTATGAACCGGATAAAAAAATATGCCAAGAAGCAATTAAAATAGCGGAAAAGGCATTGAAGTTCGTTACCGAATATTTTGGTTCAACCTGCTGACATTTTTTTACAATGGGAAATAATATCAAAAATATAATTCGTGCCTTCTCAGAAAACAAAGTACTTCCTGATAATACGCCATACAAAAGCATTTCGCTAAATAACATTAAAAAAATATCTCAAACTTCAGGGATAACCTGCCGCGATATTGAGATTATTTCTCTTGAAGCAGAAATTATACCTCAACGTTATGTGCGCAATATGAAATCGTTCTCTTGCGCAGATCAGGCAACCCTCTTAAAGTCCAAAGTATGTATCGTGGGTCTTGGAGGCCTTGGAGGAACGGTTTGTGAAATACTTGCGAGAATCGGAATTGGGACATTAAACCTTATTGACGGAGATGTATTTGAAGAAAGCAATTTGAACCGTCAGGTTTTAAGCAGAGAAAGCATCATTTCAAAACCTAAGGCTGAAGCCGCAGCAAAGAGAATAGCCGAAATAAACTCTTCAGTTTTGGCATTCCATCACCACATATATCTTAATGATGATAATGCCTCAACCTTAATCAATGATTCAAATCTTATCATTGACTGCCTTGATTCACTTACCAGCCGTTTTATTCTGGAAAAAGCATCAAAGAAGGCGGGCTGCTGTCTTGTGTCTGCTGCAATTGCAGGAAACTACGGCCATATCACTACTATATTCCCCGAAGATCCTGGACTTAAACTCATTTACGGAAAAGCCCAAAATGCTCCCAACAAGGGAGCAGAAACATCTCTTGGCACAGTGCCGTATTGTGTTTCGCTGCTGGCATCGCTTGAGTGTTCCGAAGCAATAAAAATTCTTTTAAGTAAAGGCTCTCTTTTAAGAAACAAACTGCTTCTTATTGATCTTTATGAAAATTTATTTGAAATTATAGAGCTTTTGACTTCATCAAAACCGAATGGAACCTGTTTGCCTGCAGGCAAAAAGCGTCCAGTTTAGCTGTTATGAGCTGGGGAAAAGAAGATCCGTCACTTTCAATTGCAAGAAACGGAAGACCGTCAACATCAGAAAGCACAGATTTAAGTTGCATGTCATCAGGACTTGCAGCCAGTTTGTTTTCCTTGTTCATTACTTCATTTAAAATTGCTTCGGAAATTCTGTTCGGCATGCAGCCAAAAGGCCCGATAGAAATAACTCCGCAGGTATGTGAAGCAATTTCTGCAAGCGAACTTCCCACAGTCAATATCGCTTCTCCTGTGAGATCAGGCGATATATAAGGCATAGCGGTTTTTATTATGGATTTCGCTTTAACCGGCTCAGCATGAACAAGCCCTGATTGTGACATGATTTTCTTTATTCTTTTTTCATATTTTTTCATAATTCTTTTCTTAATTGCAAAAGATAAGCTTTCCATAGCACGCATTTTTGAATCCGAAAGTCTGTTATCAACCAGATAGTCACAATAATGCAGCCATTCCGAAACCGGAGCACAAAGTGTTGCAAATCCCATAGCCGCTAATTTTTCTACAAGATATTGCCTGGATATGGAATCCCTCCTGACAAATATCTCACCCACAAGCGATATCTTCGGGACTTCGTCCGGCAACAGTTTCATAGGAATAGAGCCCAATTTTTGTGATGTTATCTTAAGCTGGCTTTCAAGGCTGTTGAAATCACCGTTTTCTAACTGGTCTAGAATAAGACTCCATTCATTCTCAAAAATCATTATGCCGTATTCAGAGTCAACAGCATTTGCTAATATCATTGATCTTATATCTTCCATAATATCGGAGGCGACAACCGCCCACCATCCTCTTTTATAAAAATTGTTTCCCATCCCGCAATAGCCGTTCTCAGATGTAAGAGAAAACATGGCTACATCAGGAATACCCAGCCTTTTTATAAGCTCCTCCATAAAGATAAAATACTGGCCAAACCTGCATGGGCCGGAGGAAGTAGGCATGAAATAAACAAGTACTTCACCGTTTCTTTTACCGTTGTTGATATAATCAAGCAAAATTCCTGTTGTAAGTATTAGAGGCAGGCATTCCTTACATGAGGTATTGGCGCGGCCAAGTTTTAAAATTGCCTTGTCAGCAGGAGGATGGGCTTCTGCGTTGAAACCGTTTGCGCGAAAAACCGCAGCAAGTGATTCGGTCGGAATTCTGCCCATTGACGGCAGAAGCACTTTAACTTTAGGATCTGTCATTGACAGCTCCCTGCCGTCCGAGGTAATTACTTTTGCTATCCCATTATCAATGGCAACTTTTGCAGGAACAAAGCCATTTTTTCTTGCAGCAATTTTATTTGCGGATACAAGCCGTCTGTATGAATTTATGATATCAAGAAATGCTTCAATTCTTGTTTCAAGCCCTGCATCTGCTGTATGATTATCAAGTTCAAGGGTTAAAGATGGCTTTGATTCCATAATATCTCTGAAATAACCGATAAGAAAAGAATCAGGGCCACATGAAAAATTTGTTATATAAGTTCCGAAAAGCTGTGGATGTCTTTTTACAAATTTTCCGGCTTTAATCAGCATCTGCCCGATACCCCAGTACATATGCGGTTTATTTTCTTCACCGCCAAAATCAAGAAAATCAAAAGGCAGCGCCAGAATGCCTCTCGAAGCTAATTTTCTGGGTATTCCCATATGGGCTTCTTCACAAAATCCGTTGTAAGATCTTGCGAATATTACTACGGCAAATTTACCGGCATCTTCTTCGATCTCTTTTAATGCTTGTCTTCCAATAGTTTTCATTTCTTCAAAACAACTTTTCTGAGCATAAAGCCCTGAAGCAAAAGCTTTTTCAGCAGCTTTTCTGCTGCATCCCATTTTCATTGCTGTCTCAAAAAGAGGCTTTCTTGCAGATTCAATTCCTTTGCTGAGATCAATAAGTGGATTTATGATTTTTGTGCCTTTATGTTTAATGTGCTCAAGCTTCTGTTTAAAAGCGGTTTGAAGATAAAATGTTTCTCCCTGAACAACAGGACAAACCTGCGAATTTTGATTTCCATTTGTTGCAGGAACGGCTTTAAAATGCGGCAGGAAAATAAATTCAGGAGCATCTTCTCTTGAAATCAGAGACCAGAAAAACCCATGAGCAAGTTCAACGGGGTAGCAAAAGGCAGAGCCTTTCTGGTCTATCCCTTCATGAGAAGCAATGTCAGGCAATACAATTTCAAACCCCAGCTCTGCGAAAAAATTCGAATACAGAGGATAGTAAGTATTTACCAGAAAACTCCTGTTCATGCCTACCTGTCCTTTAAATCCATATGCCTCTGATGTATGTCTTGGCGCAGCATATTTTTCAAATATAAGTTTCTGGCGGATACTTGCCAAATCGAGTTTGCCATCTTCACTTTTTATGTTGTGGCGAAGATTATAATAACGATTGCATGCTCCTCCAAAGGGATATTTCTTGTTCTCAAGCTCGATGATTGCAATATTACAGCGGCGGTCGCAATCGATTTTTACTCCATGGCATATAAATGACTTTCCATATTTGACCTCGCGTCCGGCCAGTACTTCAAGATCAAAACTACTTTTTTCCATTAGACCCGTTTGTATTCTTTTTTTGATCTCAAGAGCCGCACCGAAAGCTCCCATAAGTCCAGGTTCGGGAGGAACAACAATAGGTTTGCCTGTTAAAGCCGCCATTGCAAGCGGAACGGCATGATTGTAACAAACTCCTCCCTGCATGAATATTTTATCTCCTACAGGCCGGTTTCCTTTAACTCTGTTTGAATAATTCATGCATATGGAATATACGAGACCTGCAACTATATCTTCGTGCTTCAATCCTTCATGTATGGCATTTTTTATATCTGAAGAAATAAAAGCTGCACATTGATCATTGAAATTCGGAGGCATTGTTCCCCTTAACGCAACTTCTGAAATGTCCTCCATTTTTATTCCAAGTGTTTCAAACGCTGATTCTTCAAGAAAAGAACCTGTTCCGGCAGAGCAGGCTTCGTTCATTGCATAATCCGAAGGAACTGAATTTATAATGTATGTGTATTTTGCGTCCTGGCCTCCTATTTCAAAAATTGTATCCACCTTTGGATCAAAATAAACAGCCGCTGCTGCATGAGCGATGATTTCGTTTATTATTCCGCCTGTAAACGCATGAAGGCCAGCTATCTGGCGGCCTGAACCGCAAACGCCAAGCCCTTCTATGGTGATGCTGTTTAGAGATGACTTTTTAACGACTTCTTTTAAGATGTGATCATAGCACTTTCTCGACGCTCCAACCGGATCTCCGTTTGTCCTCAGATAAACAGATTCAAGAATTGAATCATCACTGTTTCTCATAAGTATTGCTTTTGTAGTAGTTGAACCAACATCAAGGCCTAAAGTGCATATATCGCCTGCTTTGATAACTCCTTTGGGCATGCTTTTGAATTCAACCATGCCTTTAAAATCTTTTAAAGGAGAAAGTATTTCAAAAGAAATAGATTCGCTCTTGAAAAGTGTGTCAGCTCCGGCAAAAGGGATCGTCTCATGCTCAAGGCCCCACAGGGCGGCTCCAAGGGCTTCAAAATAAGGAGCCTCTTTGGGAATCATCAGCCCGCAGATTTCTTTCTGCAAATATTCAATCATCATAGAGTTTTGAGAGGTTCCGCCGGTTATCATTATGTTTTCTTTTTTTACTTTTTTCAAAAGCTCCAGAATCTTATTTGCCATCATTTTGCACAGCCCGGAAGTAACTTTTGATTTGGGAATTCCTTTGTTTGTGGCATGAGTACAGTCTGATTTGCAAAAAACAGAGCAGCGTCCGGAAACATGATAAGGTTCCTGGGATGCAGCAAAAGAGGCTGCTTCTTCAACTGAAACATTCATTCTCCGAAGCTGCTGTAAAAAAAATTCTCCCGTTCCCGAAGCGCACTTGTTTCCGGTCAGAACATTTGAAATTCTTCCGGCTCGATTCAATACATACACCATAAAGCTTTCACCTCCGGCAGAAACAATTGCGGGGCATTCTATTTCAGGAGGTTTTACATAGCGATAGGCATATTCAACCGCCTCCGGTTCGGAAATGGTTGACAGGTTTAAAAGCTTATGGAATCTGCGCCCTGTCGAACATATTCTGTCAAAAGAACTGCCAAGCTTTTCAAATACAGAAAGAAGTGTTTGTCTTGGATTACCCTCATGGGGAAGAGTCAAAAAACCGGTAATTTGAGGATTTGCAAAAGTATTAGGTGTAGCGCTTTCGGCTTGATGTACAGTCTCAACTTCAACTGCAGAAATTGTTGATGCACCGAGACACAGACCCAGTGATTTTATTTTATTTGCCTTGTGCTTCTCTTTGCCGGACTTAATATTCATACCGATCACCTTTATATGATTAAAGTAAAATCATGGAGACGGTCTGTTTATATGAAAAATTAAATTAACCGTGTTTTAGAGTAAACATCCAAACTTATAGAATTAATAAGGTTTAAATATACTGGTAATCAGAATGATAACGAACCTTCTGAAATTATTATCTATAACCCTCAATATCCCGGGCGCCCTGAAATATAATATCAAAAAGCTCCTGTATGTCTTCTTCTTCGAGACAGGAAAATGCAATTCTTAGATCGTTCTTTCCAACTGAAATAAGCCCCACACCGTATTTATCAAGAAGGTGGACCCTTAAAGCTTCTGCATCAAGACCGTTTAATCTAATACACATAAAATATCCGGAATTAAAAGGATAAACATCCCAGACCGCATTGTATTTGGGGTTTGAAAGAACTTCTTTAACCTTGTTTGCCCTTCTTTGCAAAATCTCAAATTTCTGCTTTTTTTCATTAGCATAGTTTTTATCTTTCATTGATTTTAATACTATGGTCTGGCTTAAGTGAGAAGCATTAGAAATATTGCCTCTTATGCATCCGGCTGTCTTTTTCTCAAGAGCATCATAAACATTGCCGGTCTCTCCATCAATTTTGCATCCGTAGGTAATAAAACCGATTCTTAAGCCCCAGACATAGTTTTCCTTTGTGGCTCCGTCAACCTTAACAGCAAGCAGGTTGGAAGATCTGTCGAAGATACGGGTAAAAACAGATTCTTTTAAAGTATTATCATCATAAAAGAGTCCGAAATATGAATCATCACATATTGCTACTATGTTTGTTCCTTTCAAAGCGGCATTAAAGAGAATATCCGAAATGCTATCTCCTTCTTTTTTAGTAACGGTATAACCTGTGGGGTTGTGGGGAAAATTGAGAAGTACTATTATTTTTTTATGTTTCTTTGTTTCGGTATTAATTAATTGCTCAAATGCACTAAGATTATATTCGCCTTTTTGCGTAAAAATCGGATACTGGCTTATTCTTGCCCCTTTCCTGACGTTTAGTATCATGTTATAGTTACCCCACATCATGTCCGGCAAAATAACAACGTCATCAGGATCAACCCACAAATCGGCAACCACACTTACAGCATGCGTAATACCGCAGGTAACTATGGGCATGCTGATTTTTTTGTCGCAAAGAGAAGGGTTTTTTTTGTAAATAGAATCCTGCCATACTTTTCTTAATTCCGGAATTCCGAAAGATGGAGCATAAGTCAAAGCTTCTTCCGCCGGTATGCCATCCAATAAAGACATAACGGAAGGGAAATGCATTGTTTTGCCATTTTCCTTTGCGATTCCAATAGTTGCATTCAGCTTGTACGCTTTTTGCTTTGCCTCGGCGCTCTGGCTCAATATACCTTTGGGAAAAAAAAGCTTCTTTCCAATTGATGATAACATATCGAGCAGATAAGGATTTTCATTTTCAATAGCTTGGTTAAGCTGCTTTGCTATGGGATTCATAAGTTTACTGCCTTTTTATTATTAATTAACCATCGGACAAATTGTATTGAGGGTATATAGCATGATTATTTTAAACCGGCAAATAGCAAATAAGTCCTCCGAAAAGAAATTACAGGAAGTCATTGTTGTTGACCGCAAGCTGGGCAAATTCCAAATAAGAAAACCTCGTGTTTTTCTGTGACAAAACCTTCAGGAGCAGCGCTGGTCTCACTGAGCATACATCCGGGGAGTTCAAAAACACGATCACAAATACGGCAATGAAAATGATGGTGATGACCCCTGCCGGTTCGTTCATACAAAATTCCGAGCACCGGGTGGCTTATAGGTTTAAGCGTTCCTTTTTCTACCAATAGTTTAAGGTTGCGATATACTGTAGCCTGATTCAAAGATTCCACAATCTCACGGCCTTCTTTGAGAATTTCCTCAACTCCCAATGGTCTGTTTTCTCGTTGAAAAATATTTTCGATTGCCACTCGTTGCGATGTTTTTCGCTCCATTATTAATACCTCAATGCCTCTGGTTTTCGTATATCCGATTATCCTCTTTATTGCAAATAAATTTGCAATATTTGTTGACTTGGAGAAAGATAAAATCTATGATGCAAATACATTTGCAATAAGATAAAAAAATGACCTTACTTTATGAAAAAATTTATTTTATTAAACATAGCAATATGTTGTATTAGCATCGTTTTTTTTGCATATCAAACAAATGCCATAGCCGCTGATAATAAATTGTTGGTGCTGGCTTCCACCTTTCCGATCCGACAAATCACTTTAAATATTATTCATGGCAGGAATAATATGAACGTGGAACTCTTGATTCCGGCCAAGTTTGGGTGCCCGCACGATTATGCATTGACTCCACAGGATATGCAAAAACTTGCAAAAGCCGATGTGCTGATTATAAACGGTCTTGGTATGGAGGAGTTTCTTGGAGCGCCGGTTAAAAAAGCCAATTCATCATTGAAAATCATTGACAGTTCAAGCGGTATTAAAGATATTCTTAACTTTTCGGATATTGGAAAAAAGGAACACAGTGATGAACACCATATTGCAGTAAATCCGCATCTTTTTGCAAGCCCGCGGATGGCGGCCCTTCTGGCAATAAATATAGCGGGCGGACTTTCAGGGATAGACCCTCCGGGAGCAGAAATCTACTCCGCAAACGCCCATGCTTATGCTGAAAAAATGAATAAACTGGCTGATAATTTTTCAGCCCTGGGAAAGCGACTTAAGAACAACCGTATTATAACTCAGCATGGCGTATTTGATTATCTTGCAAGAGATACAGGGCTTAGAGTTGTTGCAGTGGTTCAGCAACATGCCGGCCAGGAGCCTTCGGCGGCAGAAATGCTTAAGATTGTAAAAACCATACGGAATGAAGACGCAAAAGCGATTTTCACCGAACCTCAATATCCCAAAAAAATCGGACTAACCATAGCTAAGGAAGCCGGTATTGCAACTGAAATTTTGGATCCGGTTGCAACCGGTACTGAAAACGCATCGCTGGACTATTATGAAACGGTCATGCGAAGAAATTTAAAGATTTTGGAAAAGACACTCAATGAATAAACCGGATTTAATGCAAAAGTCTGCCGATACGGCCGTCTCGTTCGAAAAGGTAACAGTAGAACGCGGAGGGATATTGATTCTTGACAGTGTCTCAGCCATTGTGCCGATAGGAGGCTGCACTGCGATTATCGGGCCTAACGGCGCCGGAAAAACCACAATGCTTTTAACTCTGCTCGGCGAAGTGCCGTATAAGGGTTTTATACATGCGACATGCAATATAAACGGCGGATGTTCAAAAATAGGCTATGTCCCTCAGCGGTTTGCTTTTGATCGCGGGATACCCGTCACTGTGGCAGAATTTCTTGCTATGGGCATCCAGAAAAGACCGCTCTGGTTTGGAATTAGCAATAAAATAAAAAAACGATCTTTAGAATATCTTGCCTCAGTAAAATCCGAACATCTTGCCGAACGCAAGATAGGCGCTCTTTCCGGAGGTGAAATGCAGCGCGTGCTTCTTGCTTTGGCATTACAGCAGGAACCTGATCTGCTGGTACTGGACGAACCTGCCTCAGGGGTGGATTTTCAGGGCGAATACATTTTTTGTGAACTTCTTGACGGGCTTCGCAGGGAAAAGGGCTTTACCCAACTTATGGTCAGCCATGATCTTGCTACAGTTACGCACCATGCCACCCATGTTATTTGCCTTAACCACAAAGTTGCCGCACAGGGACCGCCGCGCCAGGCGTTGACCAATGAAACCCTTACTGCTATTTTCGGCATGCACATGGGAATGGTGGATTCGCGCTCCATGCCTGGCGGCAGCGCCACCTGCTCCGGCCCTTGCTGCAATAAGGACCAAAATGCCTGATCTGTCACCCATCTATCATATCGTTGCTCAGCTTCTTCCCTTCGAGTGCCTTCAGGCCGGGTTCATGCAGCAGGCAATGGTCGGGCTTATACTGCTTGCACCAATGGCCGCTGCCATGGGCGTCCAGGTGGTAAACTTCCGCATGTCTTTTTTCTCGGATGCCATCAGCCATTCGGCTTTTGCCGGCGTTGCATTGGGACTTATCTTTTCGATTAATCCTCATTGGACCATGCCGGTTTTCGGTTTGCTGGTCGGTCTCGGCATCATGGCTGTGCAACACAAAACCACACTGTCTTCCGATACTATCATAGGAGTCTTCTTCTCAGCAGTAATCGCATTCGGATTGGCCGTGGTAAGTCGTGACCGTTCTGTAGCACGCGATATGCAACGCTTTTTATACGGAGACATCTTAACCATAAGCAATAACGATATCATATGGCTGATTGCACTGTTTATCGCTTTCATGATTTTTCAGGCATTAAGCTACAACCGCCTGCTGTATATCGGTTTAAACTCAACCCTTGCCAAAGCGCACAGCATACGTGTGGCCACTTACCAGTATTATTTTGCCGGATTGCTTGCTTTGATTGTCATGTTTTCAGTATGGGCGGTAGGCGTGCTTCTGGTTACAGCCCTGCTGATAGTTCCTGCTGCTGCAGCCCGTAATTTTGCCCGTTCGGCCGGCTCCATGTTCTGGTGGTCCCTTATTATCAGCATCACATCAGCCATTGCAGGACTTATTATATCAGCACAGGATTGGGCAACCACAGCCACCGGCGCTACAATTATCCTTGTTGCCTGCTTCTGGTTTATCATAAGCGTTATTGCTTCATTTATTCGCAGAGATTCTATCAGGTAAGAAATACTATAGCTCTTAGATAAATTCACCCGCCACTGCTCAGATAAATTAAGCAGTTAATCCACAGCACAAGGAGTATCTACTATCATTTTACTCAGGATCGCTAAAACCGACCCGGATTCTTCTGCCTATGTGGAGAATTCAATCCTTATATAATAACTTGTAGGTTACCGGCACTTTCAATTCAACTGTGGCAGGCGGTCTCGGAAAGGGCGATGCGAGCTTAACCGCTTCAATAGCGCTGTTGTCCAGGATCTCCCTTCCGGAACTCTTCGCCACTTTGATGTCTTTAGCCCTTCCGTCTGAAAGAATTACAAAAGAAACCTCCACCTTGCCTTCCCATTCCATCCGCACGGCAATTCTGGGATAAAATGCTTTCTTCTGGACAAGCTCCCGGATATATGCAAACTGTTCATTGGCATATCCGGATTTTCCTCCTGTGCCGGATGACCCTGAACCTGTGCCGGAACCGGATTTGCCATAGCCGGTTGAAGATCCTGTTCCGGTTCCTGTTCCGGTCTGGCCTGAGGCTGTGCTGGTGTTGCCGGATTCACTGCCGGTATTGTTACCGGAACTCCGGTTTGCCGCAACAGGAATTGCCGTCGGCACCTCGGTTCCTGTCAGCAAATCCTGCTGAGCAATGGCCGGACAGGGCGGAACTGCCTTTGGTTCAACAGGCAGTTGTTTCGCTTGTTCTATTACTTTAGGCTGAACAGGCGCCGGCTTTGGTTGTTCAATCATCTTTGCTTCCCGTGTAGCAGGAGCTGCTTTCTTCATTGCAGCACCTTTATTCTTAATCTCCGGCCCAGCGCCTTTATCCGGACATACTGATGATGCACGATTTACGGAATCTTCGACAGTCAGGTCAATAGTAACAAGCTTTTCTCCGGATACAAACATGGAATTCAGGACTATTAAGGTAGCGATTATTAAGAGATGAATTCCAAACGATATTGATAATGGAGCGGAAGCCGTCTTCACCCGGAAACCTCTGTCTGAATGCTTACTTTTTTAAACCGCAGACCTTTAACTAAATCGAGTACATCAATAAACACTTGCAGTTTTAGGTTCTTATCCGCCCGGATTAAAACGGCCGTCTCTCTGCTTAAGGAAGTAAGAGCTGTTTTAAGGCCAGCAAGAGAAATAAATTTTGAATCCAGATACAGGTATCCATTCTTATCAATTTCAACAATCCGGGTTTTTGAAGTTTCCTGGACGTTTTTAGATGCTCGCGGAAGTTCTACCGACAGGCTGCCGGTTGCTATAAAAGTTGAAGTCATAAGAACAATAGTTAAAACAACCAGCATAACATCTACCAGTGGAACTACATTTATGGCATCAAATTCTTTCTCTTCCATTTTTTGTCTCCCACTGCATCATAAGAACCTTGGCCTTGCCCAGAAGAAAATTATTGAAGGTGACCGCAGGAATAGCTACGATAAGACCAATTGCTGTAGCCTTTAAAGCCAAGGCAAGACCTACCATTATTTTGCCCGGATCCATAAATCCCTGATTGCCCATTGTGTGAAATGTCAGCATAATTCCAAGTACTGTTCCTAAAAGACCGATATAGGGCGCATTGCTGCCAATTGTTGATATAATATTCATTTTATTTATCAGAGCTATCTCCAGCGTTTTTTTATCCTGGTAGGTGTCCAGTTTAATACGCTTATAAAAAAGATATTTCTCAATAGCAACGCTTACGGCGATTATACTAAGAACAATCAAAAAACCTATTATTCCATAATCAACTACGGACTTGAGCCATTCCATAACTATACTCCTTTCTTTTCCTGACTGCTTCGTAAAACTACTTTTTACGAAGCAGTCTTTCTTGGTTCTTTCATATCAAAAAGATAGCTTTGCACGAATCCCAAATGTTTGCTTAGGCATTGGGAATCCATATACTTCCTGATAGTTCTGGCCAAACAGATTGTTTACAAATACTGAAACAACCAAACCCTTTGGAAGCTTTTGTTCCAAGCCGGCATCCATTACAAAGTATTCTTTCAAGTCTTTGCCTCCTTCGCTCTTTCTCTCACCCACATATCTTAAGTCGCTTGTAATTAATGTATTTACGAACAACGGATATCTTAGCCCCATATTGGCTTTATGTTTTGGCGGAAGATCCAAATGCTGTGATGCGGGAAATGAGCTTTTGTCATATTCAGACTTCCGGTAAGAATAATTGCCAAAGATGTCCAGTTTGCCGAAAATCTTACTGTTGACCTCCAATTGAAGGCCATAGAATTTCATTGAATCTATGCTGTAAGCATAGCTTGTGGCATAATAAATGCCGTTTGAGTTGGCTACCATATAGTTACTTGTATCCATGTAGTATGTCGAAATCCGCGTATCAAAGTTATTGCTGAATCTATGGTAAAAGCCAAGGTCATAATTAATGCTTGTTTCTGTTTTCAGACTTGTTGTGAGCTGCGCCGCAGCCCATGCGGGGAGATCTCAGCAGCCCGGCATATGGTAGTCCTTGTTGGCAGAAACATATGCTTCCGTCTCCGGGTTGAATCTGTAACTCAGCGTTGCCTTGGGCAGCCAGAGATCCTCATGGAGCAAGTGCCGGTAACTTACTGACCCGCCATAGTCTTTGTACTCATAGGTGTAGTTCCGTACGTTCAAATAGCGAAGCCCCAGATTCAGCGACAGTTTAGGTGTAATTGCCAGCAAGTCTTCAAAATACCCGGCCTGAATTCTCCATATATCAGGCTTCGACGCAACCTCCATCCTTCTTTGACTGTATCCGACAGTCAAAGAATTATTGTCCCAGAGGTTCATTTCATAATCGAGCATCCCGCCGACCGTCTTTTCCTGACGATCTTTGTTGCCACTGAAAGTCTGCACCAGTCTTGTGCCTGAACGCTGGTATGAATAGCTGTCTTCCTCGCCTGTATCCTGAAAGAGACGTAAAGACAGTTTCGTGTCGCCCAAAGGCTGATCAAAGCTGAAATCAAGGTGGTCGGCCTTCTTTTTCTTATATGATTTGCCTCCAGGATAGGAGATTAACCGAAATCTCCTTATGGTATCCGCATCCTGACGGACAGTCGGATAAGAAGAATCATAGGAAGCAAGCGCAGGATCGTTTACAACAGGATATTCCAACTCCAGACGTGACATTTTATAAGACAAAGCCAGGGTCCCGTTTGTGGGCAGACTATAGTCAATACGTCCGGAATAATCTTCTCCTTCCCAGGAATTGTTTCTCAGATAACCATCAGAAGTTTTGTATCCGGCATTTAGAAAATAACCCAGATTTCCTATGCCGCCTCCGCAGGTGGCTCTTTCGACATAGGTATCAAAACTTGAGTAAGTTGACTCAAGAGTTACTTTAGGCTTTAAAGTGTCTCCCCTTTTCCCTTTCTTTGTTATAATGTTAATAACGCCGCCCTGTGAGTTTTCGTACCGGGCTGAGGCTCCGCTTCTGATGATCTCGATTCGTTCCACATCACCTGTTGTAAGACTTGACCAATCCACATAAGTATCGGCACCGGCAGTAGGTGTAGTAAGCGGTCTGCCGTCTAATGCAACTGTAAAACGGCTGTCATCCAACCCACGCATCATGACAATCTGTTGCGGATCTGCCCCGGTTGATGTCCGCATAACATCAATACCTGCCATTTGCATGAGCACATCTTCAACCCGGTCAACGGAACCGCTTTTTTCGAATTTTCTCATGTCAACAATAGTCTTTGTGGGCGTAATGGTTACCGCCCCGCCATGAAATGCCGTAACCAGCACTTCCTCAAGTGTTATGGTCTTATCCGCCTTATCCCGCTTTGGCGGACAGTCCGGACACTCACTTTCCTGATCCTGGGAAAAAGCCGTCTGGAACCACAGCAAGCAAACCAGTCCCAAAACGGCCGCTAATAATCTCCACTTTTTCATTCCTTAAAATCCCCCTTTCATTTAACTTCACCAATAATTTTCTTTTGTGGCAAATAACTGTAGTCAACAAATTTCTCTACAGGAATTTTGTTCGGTAATTTGCCTATTTTAATCATTATTTCCTGCTGCCTGTAAATCTGTTCGGCAGGTTCCCTGCCGTCATCAAATTTTCGGAGCGCAGATCTCATTGCAACATCTCTTTGAACACCCGTATATTTTGGAATCCATTCTCTAGCCTCCTTTTCATTATGTTTTATATAGTTAAAAGCTTTAACCAATCCGCGAAGAAAGGCCTTAACCTTTTGTGGGTTTTGCTTTAAATATTCATCCGTAAAAAACAATCCCGCAAAAATATATCCGGGGATAGCATCATTAAATGAAGTAAGCAGCCGGCTCGCACCATGCATCTCCAGCATGGTCGCTGTTGGATCTCAGGCTACTATTACATCTACTCCTTTTGACCTTAATGCCGCTTCATGTTTCATTGCATCATCTAAATGTATCCCTTTAATGCTATTGATATCAGTGCTTGTTAAACCCGCTTTTGCGAGGGTTTCAGTCAGGATCATAGCTGTTGTAATATCACCGGATTCGGCAACTTTTTTATTTTTTAAATCGTAAATTGAGCGGATATCACTTTTTGCATCGGCATGCAGACCGCAATGAGTCCCCAAATGAGCATGCCCCAGCCATGCGACAATTTTTACGGGAATATTTCTTAAAGCAGCATGAAAAGCGCCGCCCGGATCAAGATGACCCGCGTCAATATCGCCGTGCAAAGCTGCGGCAATAATATTTTGTGCTCCAACCAGACGCACCAGTTCCACATTCAGGCATTCATCTTTCCAGAACCCTTTTTCAAGAGCTACATACAGAGGAAGGTCATCGATGCTGCGGCCATATGTTACCTTCATCGGCTTGTCTTCTGAGCTGGCAAAAACGGACACGTTAATAAATAAGCAAATTAAAATACTTCCTATAAGCATCCTCATAATATTATTCAATTTATAGCTTCTCCTTTTTATTCAGGCGGAAGTTCCGGCCAAAGAAGTATCCGTATGCCATGATAAAATCCTTTGCTGAACAAAACGGGCAATTTTATCAAAAGTAACTCCCATAAGCGAAATTACGATAATTCCGGCGAACATGCGGTCTGTAGCAAAAGTTCGCTGAGCATCAATCACCAGAAATCCTATGCCCGAATCGGCGGCAAGCATTTCCACTCCCACAATCGCAAGCATCGACATGGCGGTTGAAATACGCATACCTGTGATAATCATGGGAAGAGCCGAAGGGATAAGCACCATAGTCCATAATTGCCGTCCATTTGCACCCAATGACCTTGCCGCCTGAATCAACCGGAGATCTACTCCCTTGATGCCTGCAATGGTATTAAGCACGATGGGGAAAAAACATGCTTTGACGATAATTGCTATTTTAGAACCGTTTCCAATGCCAAACCATACAAACATAACCGGCACTATGGCAAATGTTGATATTGGGCGGATAAGCTCTATTAACGGATCGAATATATTTTCAAAAAGCTTGGAGCCGGCTACCAGAATCCCCAAGAAAAGGCCCGCTGCGGCTGCAATTATATATCCTGTGACAGCGCGCAAAACGCTTATCGCTATATGGGGAAAAATCTCTCCGGTAATTGTCATCTGCCATAAAGACTTGAATATAGCGCTTGGAGGCGGGAAAAAGAAGGGATCGATCAAACGAGTTCTTCCTATAATTTCACATACTATCAGAATAAATAGAGGCGAGATAATCTTTTTGAAATTAAATTCCGATAAAATTCTCATACCTGCGCCCACACAAATTCCCGTATCTTACGCTCATATTCACTGAACTCCGGCGTTGAAAGCATTTCCCGCAAACGGGGCCTTTTTAAATTAATTCTGATATCGGCTATAATTCTTCCCGGCCTTCTGCTCATAACAACAACTCTGTCCGACAGATAAACCGCCTCGCTTATGCTGTGTGTAACAAATATCACCGTACATTTGGCCTCCGTCCATATCTGAAGAAGCTCAGACTGGAGCATTTCCCTTGTAAGCGAATCCAAAGAGCCGAAAGGTTCATCCATAAAAAGCACTTCAGGTTCATTCGCCAATGCCCTGGCAATAGCCACCCTTTGTTTCATCCCGCCGCTAAGCTCGTGAGGATACCGGTCTTCAAATCCTTCCAGACCTACCATTTTAATGTATTTGTCCGAAATTTTTCTTCTTTCGGCTTTCATAACTTTTCGAACCAACGGCCCGAACTCTACATTCTTCCTGACCGTCTTCCATGGAAAAAGCAGATATTCCTGAAATACTATAGCCCTTTTTGGATCAGGACCGTTTATCTTGCTTCCGTTAATAAATATTTGCCCGGAAGTTATACTTTCCAAACCGGCCGCCAATAGAAGAAAAGTTGATTTACCGCATCCGCTTGGGCCAATTATGCTTACAAATTCATTTTCTCTGACCTTAAGCGAAAAATTCTCAATAGCCGTAATTTCTTCGCGTTTGTTAAATATTTTGCAGACTTTTTGCGCTTCTATTATAAACATTATCTTTCCCGGCCATAATCTGCTCAATAAAACCTTCAACGCGAACTCTTATCTGCCCTATGTCGGACTGCGAATAGTCCGTTACTATATGGAGAAAAGGCAGGCCATGCTTTTTATTAACAATTTCTTTCACACGATATGATTCGATGTTAAAACCATGACAAAATTGCCAGGTCAGATCTATGACACCATCAATATTGTACTCATCAATAAGAAGATCGATGTCGTTAAGCCTGGTGTTATTCGGCGTCATACAGGAACATGTTACACGTAAATATCTTTCAGCAATGGCTTCAAGAGGATCTTTTTGAGTATCTATAGGATCATTAAGCCGGGTCACTCCTCCGCACCCTTCCTGGCAGACCACAACCCCTCCGCATTCCTCCACCATGCGAAGCACCTTGTCGCATCCCAGACTGTTTCCCAGTCCTGTCCACAAAATCCGCGGTCTTCCGGGTTCGCATGCGTAATAATTGTTTTGAATCCTTTGCCGTAGCTCAGCAAGCACAAGCTCGAGCTGATCAATATATGTAAGGCGGCTCACGTTGTATCCCATTTTCGTGGAGAGCGATACCAGATCCAGTCCCATAATAGGAGGCGGCTGATGCTTTCGGCACTCATGAATTTGTTTCAGCAGTTCCCTGATTCTATTGCCTTGTCTGATAGCCTCTTTCAATGCTGTGTCTGTGATAACAACGCCTAACTGATTTTCCAAAAAAGCTTTAAGTTTTTTTACTTCAGCCAGCCAATGTACCTGGGCCTCCGGTTCATCCGGTTTTTGAGGAAGATCCATAATATGCATGGGCTTTTCCCTGCCTAACAGTTCATACATTTTCTTGCGTCCGTCGCAGGTTGTTTCTCCGACAATACAATCGGTTAATGGGAAAATAGGGCAGGTATTATTTATTGCCCGTCCGTAAGTTGCTTTGACCATAGGGCATTGATCCACAGGCAGTACTTTTTCGGCTGCTTCTATAGGGCCTTCGGTAGTGCCGCATAATCCAACTGTTATCGCTCCTGCCGCCAATGCTATTTCACTGGGAAAATAAGAGCACAAACAGCCCACAACCTTTTTCCCCTGATCCCTCGCCATCTCCAGTTGCTGGGCAAAATCAGTTTTGATTTCATCTATTTTCTGATCAACTTTGAGATTCATACTGTCTACTCCTTTCTACATTCGATAACCTTCTCTGGCTATCAAAGATGCTCCCAGGGCTGCTGTAATCTGGGGGTCCTGAGAAATTGAAACAAATTTTGTGCCCAGGAATTTTTCCAGAGCTATCCTCAATCCGATGTTTTTGGCAACGCCTCCCACAAAGGCAATATTCCGATCAAGCCCTATCCGATTAGCCAGCAAACCTACGCGTCTTGCTATGCTCTCATTAAGCCCTGCGGCTATGTCAACCCGGGTTTCTCCTGATGCCAGAAGAGAAATTACTTCCGATTCGGCAAAAACCACGCAAGTGCTGTTGATAAAGCATGGTTTTTTTGAAGCCTGATAATACTTGCCGAAAGTTTCAGGATCAATTTTAAGAGCCCGGGCCATAACATCTAAAAAACGGCCGGTTCCGGCTGCACAGCGGTCGTTCATGGTAAAATCCAAAATTGTTCCATCCCGGTTAAGTTTAATAGCCTTGCTGTCCTGACCGCCGATATCGATAATGCCTTCGATTGCCGGATCTAAATAGCGGACGCCCTTAGCCTGGCAGCTTAATTCCGTCATTGTCTGGTCAAAGAAATCAAGGGATATGCGGCCATATCCTGTACCCACAATCCGCCGGATGTTTTTTCTACTATAGCCAATCGTATCAAGGGCTTTTTCGAATACGGTTATTCCGGCAAGTTTTGGGTTTGAGTCCGTGGGAATAACAGCGCAGGAAGTAATCAGCGATTCATTTAAAATCACGCACTTTGCTGTAATTGATCCTATATCTATTCCGGCAAACATCTTTGCTATCTCTATTTGGATTGGTTTCTGTAAATTAATATGATTCTAATACAAAATAAATAATCTATTTGTCCAATAGATAATATCAATGAATATTTATGTTGTTGATAGATTAAGCTTATAGCTTATATCGAAAAGGAACTTTTCATAATCATCTATGGCCAAAGCGCACAGCATACATGTGGCCACTTACCAGTATTATTTTGCCGGATTGCTTGCTTTGATCGTCATGTTTTCGGTTTGGGCTGTTGGAGTACTTCTCGTCACAGCCATGCTGGTTGTTCCGGCTGCTGCAGCCTGTAATTTTGCCCGTTCGGCAGGCGCCATGTTCTGGTGGTCCCTTCTTATCAGCATCACTTCAGCAATTGCCGGCCTTATAATATCAGCTCAGGATTGGGCAAACACAGCCACCAGTGCAACCATTATTCTTGTCGCCTGCTTCTGGTTTATAATAAGTGTTATAATAATATCGATCAGACAAAAATTTTTATTGACTTTCATAATTAGTTATAATACTGGCTGACTTAATCTGGAAACTGAAGTTTCCTAATAAACTAATAGAATACATTAATAATTGAGGCCACGAAGGCATATCGCATCAAAAAGATGCGTAAATACCTTCGTGGCTTTTTTTTTGGAATTACGAGTTTTGTTTAAAGCGATTGTAAAGGAGGCAAATTTAAGATGAAAAACGTTATGAGAATTATTGTAATTGCATTTGTAGCGATATTCGCAGTCAGCGCTTTTGCCGATGATAAAAACATAATTAATGACAAGATAACATTAAACGGCATTATAGCAGGAGCTTACCAGTATGAAAGCGCAAAAGACCGGCCTGGCGCTAAGGACTTTGACCGGGGGGCAGTTCCTGTTCAAC
>DYJH01000212.1 GCA_020723255.1 Desulfonema limicola
GACAAGGGCACCTGCCGGCAAACATACTCTTTATCTTTATGGTTTTGCTCCATATAGCCTGGCAGATGGCGGACCTCAGAAATGGAAAGAGAGGGGTCAGGAAGTAGCGGATGGGATTCTTGGTCATCTGCGGGAGAGAACAACCAACATGGGTAATGAGAATATTCAGGGAAGGTCGTTTATGACCCCGCTGGATTTTGAGCATCACAATCCAGCATTTGTTAAAGCGGATATCGGTCATATAGGAGTCTTTAACTGGCAGCTTTCCGGCAACCGCCCTCTTCCCGGTTGGAATTATAGAATGCCGTTGAAGAAGTTGTACTTGAGCAGTTCTAGCGCGCATCCCGGCACAGGAGTAGTAGGTGGAGGCCGTGCAGCGGTTCAGATTGTAATGAAAGACATTGGTATTGATTTTGATAAGGTTGTGAAAAAATAATAAGTATGCGGTTTGCGGTAGTTTGCTTAAATTTCAACATTGAAAGGAAATTGAGCCCAATCGAAGAATACGATGTACTTGTAATAGGTGCCGGCCATAATGGCCTTCTAACCATCTTCTTCTTAATGATGAATTAGGACTTTTATCCAAACACGGGCTTAAATACATTTTTCCGGATTCGAATATGTCTTACATCCGTTGCGGATGACAGTCGATTTGAAATCGACCCCTCTTAACAAGTGAACAGAAAAAATCAGACTTAGGAGGTTTATTTGTGGGAATGCTAACTGGTAAAACAATCATCGTTACCGGCTCTGCCTCTGGAATTGGCCGAGCCTGCGCACTCCGGCTCGGGGCCAACGGCGCCAATGTCGTTTGCGGCGACATCAATACACCGGAGCGTACCGCTAATGAAATCGTTGCGAAGGGAGGTAATGCACTCTCTCAGAAAATGGACACCAGCTCCGCCGACGATTGGAAAAAGGCCCTGGATGTCACACTTACTTTGTATGGCAAGATCTTCGGTCTTGTCAACAATGCAGCCGTTGCAGCGGTGCAATCCGGGCCTGATACGGTGCTGGAATTATCTGATGATCAGTGGGACCGCATGTTCAGCATCAACGTCAAGGGATACTGGTACGGTATGCGAACAGTAATCCCTACGATGATAGCGAACGGTGGCGGGAGAATCGTCAACATCGCTTCAAGCTCGGGAACACTTGGTGTAGCTGGCGTCTTCGGCTACACTGCGACAAAGGGGGCAGTGATTGCTATGACGCGGCAAGCTGCGGTCGAATATGGCAAGCAAGGGATACTAATAAATTCTATATCCCCAGGTGTAATAGGTACAGAAGGGAGGCTTGCACTTCCTGAGGAGTATAAAAAAACCTCTTTACGGGCACATGTTTTAGAACGGATGGGTGATCCTGATGAAGTAGCTGCATTTGCAGAGTTTATATTCACAAACCATGGAGGTTCCTTCCTCACCGGTGCCAACTACGCCGTTGACGGCGGTTATACTGCACAGGCCAGGTACTGATGGAAATAGAAGTATGTGTATGAATAGAGTGCGGGCTATAGATAGGCGAGGAGGGGATGATGATGTGAGTTGATGGGTGAAAAAAATTATCATTTTTAGATATCCTTTAGTTGAAAGCCAAGACTATAAACACTTATAAGTTCTTGGTAGCATAATATTTATTAATAAAATTCTCTAAAAACTATCTTTTTGCACTTATTGCTTATTAGTCATTGATTTTATAGTAATTATTTACAAAACAAGTGTCTATTATCAACTAAAATACGAAAGACCCGAAGTTTTTAATTAATCACAGATAAACTCACTCCCGGCTTTGCCGGGAGACTCCCAGAGTTTGACCTGTATCATGTTGTGTGGATACCGAAATATCGGAGAAGAGCCATATATGATCAGTTGCAAAAGTATCTTGGGGCAACATTTAAGGATATTGCAACTCAGAAAGAAAGTCAGATTTTGGAAGGCTATCTTCAACCCGATCACGTACATATGCTGATCTCCATACCGCCGAAATATGCAGTATCTCAGGTGGTTGGTTTTATAAAAGGGAAGAGTGCTATTCATATAGCGAGAAATTATACAGGTCATCGCAAGAATTTCACTGGCCAGCATTTTTGGGCCAGAGGTTATTATGTTTCCACAGTCGGTATAGATGAGGCAACAATACGAGAATATATAAAGCAACAAGAGCAAGAGGATCGACGTCTGGATCAGATCAATATGTTTGAGGAACAATCACCTTAAAGTGGTTCAGCAATTTTAATCCGCTTTGAGCGGTTCATAATTTCAAACCTCCGGCTTTGCCTGAGGAACATGGCTTTTTTCTAAAAGCTCTGTGCAAGCTTCTGAGCGGAACTTACCAGCTTAGGATAAAAAAGCCCAAACACGAAGAGGAGGGTAAAAAAATGGAAAATGTACCTTGGAGATGGGAAGAGGATGGATATACAGTGACTCGAAGCACTGCATGGTCGGGTCCGGGCTGCCATGAAGGTTGCGGAGTTCTGCTCTATACCAAAGACGGCAAGCTTATGAAAGTCGAGGGAGATCATGAACATCCTTTCAACCAGGGGAGATTATGTCCGCGGTGTCTGGCATTGCCTGATACGATCTATCACCCTGATCGGCTGAAATATCCCATAAAACGTGTAGGTGAAAGGGGCGAGGGGAAATGGGAACGAATTTCCTGGGACGAAGCTTATGATACTATCGAAAAGAGATACAAAGAGATCAGTGAGAAGTACGGGCCGTGGTCGATCGTTGGACTTCGCGGAACCGGCAGAGACCTCATGTGGCAGCAAGGCAGATTATTGTATGCCATAGGCACTCCAAATGAAGTGGGGACGCTCAGTGGCAATTCATGCTGGGCGCCCAGAGCGGCAAGTTACCACGCAACCACAGGAGCTTTTATGGTTGCGGACTGCTCCCAATATTTTGCCGACCGTTATGATAACCCCAACTGGAAGGTTCCTGAATGCATTGTAATCTGGGGTACTAATCCTGTAATTTCGAATCCCGATTGGTTTTTAGGTTCCTGGATTGTCGAATGTATGAAACGAGGATCAAAATTGATCGTTATTGATTCGCGTTTAACCTGGCTTGCGGCCCGCGCTGATATCTGGCTTCAGGTGCGTCCGGGGACAAATGGAGCCTTAGCCTTAGGATTGCTCGACGTTATTATCCGGGAAGAATTGTACGATAAAGAGTTTGTGGAAAAATGGACATTTGGGTTCGACAAACTGTCTGAGCGGGTGGCAGAACACCCTGTTAAAAAAATGGCGGAGATTACCTGGATACCAGAAGAAAAGCTGGCGGCAGCTGCAAGAATGTACGCCAAAAGCAAGCCTTCGGCAATCCAGGTAGGCGTTTCTGTTGATATGGAAAAGACAGGCGTTTATACGGTTCATTGCATCGCTGCTTTAGCTTCGATCACCGGGAACATGGAAGTGCCCGGCGGAAATGTGATCGCGTTGCCGCCTTACGGTGTAAAACAGCCGGGCGTCGGCGGCTGGGGGTATCATGATCTTCCCGAGGGAACACGAAAACATACAATCGGACATAATATATATCCGTTTCTTGCGACTGGACTACCTACAGCAAGTCCGGATGTTCTTTTGGAACAGATGCACACGGAAGATCCCTATCCGATAAGGGGGGCGTGGATACAGGGTACGAACACATTGCCTTGTATGGCGACAGACCCGAAACAATGGTACGAAGGATTCAAAAAGATGGATTTCGTGGCTGCTGTTGATCTCTACATAACTCCAACGATCATGGCTTTTGCGGATATCGTATTGCCCGCTGCAACCTACCCTGAGAAAAATTCCGTCCGGGCGTGTTTGTACAACCTTTCATCGACAAACAAGGCAATCGATAATGTGGGAGAATGTAAGTCCGACCTCCAGATTAATCTAGAGCTGGGAAAGCGGTTCAACCGGAAATTTTGGCCCTGGGACGCAGAAGAAGACGTTTTAGATGAGCTTCTCAAGCCTGCGGGAATGACGTTCAAAGAACTTCAACAGCGTGGGCCCACGTACCCCGGAATCGAATATAAAAGGTATGAAAAAGGTATGCTGCGGCCGGACGGACAGTCCGGATTTAATACTCCCACAGGCAAGGTGGAACTCTTTTCAACCTTTCTGCATCATCTCGGCCATTCTCCGCTGCCTTATTTCGAAGAGCCCACAAGGGGTCCCGTCACAACGCCGGAGCTTTACAAGGAATATCCTCTGATCCTGATAACCGGGGTGAGGACCATATTCTTCCATTCGGAGCACAGGCAGATTCGACACCTGCGTGAAATACATCCCGAACCCGTCGTTGAAATCCATCCCGATACAGCAAAAGAGTTAGGTGTAAACGACGGAGATTGGGTCTGGATTGAAAACCATAAGGACAGAATCAGACAAAAGGCAAAACTCACTCCAATCGTTCATCCAAAGATGATTTCAGCGGATTACGGATGGTGGTTTCCGGAGAAACCCGGTCCTGAGCCGTCCCTGTTCGGATTTTGGGATGTGAACTCCAGCCGTCTGATCGATATGGGTTTGGTGGGAGAAACCGGATTCGGGGCGGACATTAAGTGTACCCTGTGTAAAATTTACAAGGTGAAGGAAGGAGAAATGTAATATGACACGTTATGGTCTTCTGATTAACTACGAATTCTGTACCGGCTGCCACAGTTGCGAGGTGGCCTGCAAACAGGAACATAACATCCCGGTGGGAAAATGGGGGATCAAGCTGTCCGAGATCGGGCCATGGCAGATCAGCAAGAACAAGTGGCAGTTAAGTTACATCCCGGTGCCGACCGATCTTTGTACTTTGTGCAAATCAAGGACAAAAAAGGGCAAATTGCCTGCCTGTGTGCACAACTGTAATGCAGCGGTAATGAAGTACGGACCGGTGGAAGAGCTCGCCAAGGAGATGGCCGGCAATTCACGCATGGTTCTATTTGCGCCCAAGTGACTTATCCCAGAAACTTTAGTTACTGATAAATGGAGAAGAAGAAATGTTGCTCAAAGAAAAAAAGATCATTGTGACTGGTGGTGCCTCCGGCATAGGTGCTGCCACGGTCCGTGCTTATGCCCGCGAGGGTGCCAAGA
This sequence comes from Desulfonema limicola, assembly GCA_020723255.1. Taxonomy (GTDB): domain Bacteria; phylum Desulfobacterota; class Desulfobacteria; order Desulfobacterales; family RPRI01; genus RPRI01. Next base: position 5,075 of record DYJH01000212.1, read on the forward strand.
TTGCAAGCCTTGATATCAATGACGAAGACGGCCAGCGTGTTGCTGCTGAACAAGGCAGTTCTGTCGAATATTTTCACTGCGACGTTTCGCTGCGCGAAGAAATAGATGCAACTTTTGCTGAAGTTACACAACGTTTTGGCGGCCTTAACGTTCTTGATTTGCACAAAGTA
>DYJH01000213.1:0-1176 GCA_020723255.1 Desulfonema limicola
ACCCGTATTTTGCCTGCAGCTCAAGCTCATCATCCTTTACCACAGGGTTGGGCGCAATAAAGCCATGCCAGGTGGAACATACATCATGTTTGAAACCGGGCAGTGTTAACTCCCTGGTCTGAACTCCGCCTCCAATCTTATCCTGATGCTCCACAACACATACGTTAAGACCAGCCTTTGCAAGATAAGCGCCGGCCATCAATCCATTATGACCCCCTCCTGCTACGATTACATCATACTTTGCCATAATTTCCTCTCCTTTCAGAATGTTTTTTGTTTAAATAAGCTTGATAAAATTACTTTTTACGAGTCCAACTTATTTAGACAACAGCAAGAAATTATTCACGCTGAGAAAGCCGGGATCCAGCTCTGAAACAGGCATGTATATGAATGCTTCCGGGTGAGCTGATCTGTTTACGGCTGTAGCATGACGAGCTTTTTCGTCCATAAAGAGCTGAGAATCAAAATCCCCTCTATCGCACGGTACAAAGCAGGAATGATAAGATCTTTGTATTGGCACAGTTTGACTCGTCGATAACCTTGGGTAAATCCAGAGCCTGCAAAATATCACTACACAGAAACAGAACAAACAACGAACACAATGACAATCCAAAATACTTTAAAATTCGTATTGGTTTCATTTTCTTTCTTTCCTCCCTCCACTTTTATAGTTGTTATAATTATCTTTCTCTCCGGCATCAAACAGCCTTTTTGAGGATCATATCAATTACTATGCGCTGTCAGGGCAATACATGAAACAACAAAAAGGCTGATTCATGCCGGAGGTTGCCTCTCTATTTATTTTAAATTTGCAACTCATGTTGTTATGATCATTTTTTCTATGCTTCCTGTACGGAGAGAATCGCCTCGATAATCTTAGCATAACCGGTGCAACGGCATAGATTTCCGGAAATAGCCTCTTTCACCTCATCCTTTGTGGGGTCAGGCTGACGGTCCAGAAAAGCCTTAGCTGTCATGATCATCCCCGGCGTGCAATATCCGCATTGAACCGCCCCCTTCTCATGAAAGGCCTGTTGCAGAGGATGCAGCCCCTCTCCCTGGGATAGACCTTCGATTGTCGTGATCTCCTTACTCTTTGCCCTAACCGCTAAAATAAGGCAGGAAAGCGCCGGCTTGCCATCTATAAGAACCGTGCAGGCGCCGCAGGAACCCATG
>DYJH01000213.1:1186-5198 GCA_020723255.1 Desulfonema limicola
CGTCAGATGAAGTTCATCCCGCAAGACCTCCAAAAGTGTCTGATTGGGCGCTGCCGCCACCTCATAGACCTCCCCGTTCACCTTCAATTCCACCAATCTTTTCATTACGCTTGCCCCCCCTTCGCATCTTCCCACACCTTAATGCAGGCACGCTTTACAAATACATTCACCATCTCCTTCAAATACCAGACAGAATAACCATGATTAGGAAAGGGCGCGATTTCTTGATGCGCCTGCCGGGCGGCCTCTTCTATCAGATCAGCGCTTATCTTTGCCCCCCGCAATACCGCTTCTGCCTTAACTGCCTCCACAGGAGCTGAGCCTACAGAGGTAAGCCAAATGCTGGCGTTCTTAATAAGATCTTTATCTACCGTAAAATAGGCCGCTGCACCCACAATTGGAAAATCGATCGACCCCCGCTCCCGGTACTTCACGTAAGCTCCATAGCTTGATGGCGAAAGCTTTGGCACATGGATCTCTGCTATCAGTTCTTCCGGAGAAAGCGTATAAGCCTGCTCCCCCCTTCCGGAATAGATTTCCGAAAGATCAAGCAAGCGTTCCCCAGCCGAACCTATGACCCGCACCCTGGCCCCCAGGGCCAGTAAAACCGGCGCAACATCTCCGGAGTAAACTGCAAAACATTTCTTTCCCTTCTTGATCAGATGGCAGACCTCGCCGCCTCTCTTAAAACATTTTTCCCATACCGGCTGGCCGAAAAGATGGGAGTGATCATAGTAGAGGCACCGCGTATCCTGGCACAGATTTCCCCCAAGGGTAGCCATATTACGGAGCTGAACCGTCCCTACCGCCAGCGCTGCTTCCGCCAGGGCTGAAAGATTGCCTTTCAGTAAAGGGGATTCCTCCATCTCCCCTAAAGTGGTAAGAGCGCCTATCTTAAGAACACCTCCCTCCTCACTGATCGAGCGCAAACCGGTGATTCCCTGAAGATTGACAAGCACCTGTGCCTCGGTAACCCTTCTTTTGATTTTCGGCAACAAATCGGTTCCACCGGCAAGGCCCCTCGCCTTCCCTTTATGTTTAGAGAGCAGAGAAACTGCTTCCTGTAAAGTTTCCGCCTCAAAGTATTCAAATTTTGGCAGTCTCATTTTATTATTCTTCTCCTTTCTTCTTCTTCAGCCCTCTTAGAATCATCTCCGGGGTTACAGGAAGATCTTTGAACCTTAATCCTGTCGCATTGTAGATGGCGTTCATTATAGCTGGACCTATCGGCCCCACAAGTCCTTCAGCCCCCTCTTTCGCTCCAAATGGCCCCCCTGGATCATTTGATTCGACAAAATGAGCAGACATTTTTGGCATGTCCACAGCTGTAGGCATTTTGTAGTCCAAAAAATCGGGGTTTAAGGCCTTCCCATCCTCCACAACAATGTTTTCAAACAAGGCATATCCGAGGCCCATTTGACATGCCCCCTCCAATTGACCTTCCACACCCAACAGATTGATCACCCGGCCGCAGTCGTGACTATGATACAAGTTAGTGACTTTTACCAGGCCAGTATCTTTATCAACTTCCACTTCCGCTACAACCGCCCCGAATGTATAGGCTGGTGAAAAACTTCCATATCCGGTAACCATATTAAGCTCAGCCAATTGTTTTGGATCAGGATTCCAAGAACCTTCTCCCATGATGGTCATCCCTTTATGGGAAAGCTGACACAGCGCAACAGCTTCTGGAAAAGATACGCCCTTTCCCGGAGATCCCTTGACATATATCCGCCGGTCCCGTGCCTCCAGATCTTCAACATTTGCTTCTAATTTCTCTGCAACTGCCTTAAAAAGTTTCTGCTTCAGATTAATTGCAGCCATTTTGGCGGCATTTCCCGACTGAAACGTACACCGGGCTGAAACCGATAGTGAATCCGGCGGACTATAATCCGTATCCACGGACGAGATCCTTACATCTTCCGCGCGTAATCCTAGTTCTTCAGCTACAATTTGGCACAGCACCGTATCAGAACCTTGGCCAATATCTGAAACCCCGGATAGTATGAATGCTGTTCCATCCGGACTCGCTTTGACGAAAATGGTGGAGGATGCGGTATACGGACCCAGTAGGGAGAGCTGGTGCCCGCTGAAAAGTCCAGTGCTTGACATTCCAATGCCTTTTAACGGCGGCAGTTTCTTATATTTCTTTTTCCATTCGGACCTTTCCTCAACTTTTTGGAGGCATTCATGCAGTTCGCCGCTTGATATATAAAAGCCATTGACAGTTGTATCTCCTGTTCTTAAGCCGTTTTTCATTCTCAAGTCTATTGGATCTATACCCAACTCCTCAGCCACCAAATCCATTTGAATTTCAGAGGCCAGGTATGATTGTGGAGAGGTGTATCCCCGCATGGCTGTGCAAGGGGAGTTGTTTGTATAAAACCGCTGAGATTCAAACCTAATGTTGGGCTGCCTGTATACGTGGCTTAACCATAGAGCGGCAAGAAAGGTAACCACTGGACCATGGGTGTTATATGCACCGCCGTCCAGCTTAACATTGGCTTTGCGGCTAATAATGCTACCATCTTTTTTTACACCTATTTTAATGACGATTTCGGTGCGGTGTCTTCTGCAGCTTGCAGCAAACTCCTCCTCCCGGGTGTAACAAATCCTGACAGGTTTACCGGTCTTTTTCGATAACAGGGCACAATGAAGATCCAGAGGATAAAGACCGGCTTTCCCTCCAAAACCGCCACCTACATGGGGTTTAATCACCCTTACATTATCCTTTGGTATATCCAAGACAAGCGCAAGAAGTTGCTTGGTCAAAAAAGGAGATTGCGTCGAAGTCCACAGAGTCACCCTCCCGGAGGAATCAAAATTAGCCACGGAATTGTGGGGCTCTAAAAAGCAATGTTGAACCAGATGGGTTACAAACCTGTCTTCCCTGACATAGTCCGATTCCCGGAAGCCTTTTTCCACATCCCCAAAGTCCATTAATATACTTGTATGCAAATTTCCCGGAACGTGATCATGGATCAGGGGAGCGTCCGGATTAATGGCATCTGCGATACTAAATACAGCCGGGAGTTCCTCATATTCTACATCGATGTGCTGTAGGGCTTCCTCGGCAATCTCTTCGCTGATACCGGCAACCGCTGCAACATCGTTTCCCACAAATCTGACTTTATCCCGCGACAGAAGATATCGATCAGCAGTTTCAGGAAACATTTTCATCGAAAGTGCATATCTTACATCTGGAATATCGCGACCCGTAATAACAGCTCTCACCCCCTTAATCATTTCTGCTTTACTCGTATCAATGTTAATGATCCTGGCATGGGGATAAGGGCTTCGGAGAATCTTTCCGTATAACATTCCTGGGAGTGCAATATCGGCTGTATATACCGCTTCACCTTTGATCTTTTGTATGCCTTCAACACGGGGAATCGGCTTTCCTATAACTGAATATCCTTCTTCTTTCATATTCTCTCCTTTGCTGTTTCCGGGCAATGCCTTTGCCGAAATTGCTTTTACGATCCAAATCTATCTAGAGCAGAGTAAGTACAGTAATTAGTAAGCCAATAACTTATTGATTATTTTCCAGTTAGGGCATACTCGCTCCGCCATCGACGGATATAGTCTGCCCGGTGATAAAAGAGCTTTCGTCCGAAGCTAAAAGTATGGCCATACCGATATAATCCTTTACCGAAGCAGTCCGTCGCATAGGGGTTACATTCACTATTGTTTGAATGATTTCTTTCGCATATTTGGATGCAAAGATCATTTCAGTGTCGGTTGTCAAGCCACAGGCAATAGCGTTTACATTAATCCCCATTGGACTGAGCTCTGCTGCCATAACCCGGGTCATGGCAATCATCGCTCCCTTGGTTCCGGAATAATCCGAATTCAGTGGAACACCCACTCTTGCCTGTGCAGAACATATTCCAATGATCTTTCCGTATTTTCTCTTAACCATTTCTCTTGCCACAAACTGTGTGCAGAAAAACACTCCTTTCTGGTTTATAGCTACAACCTTATCAAATGTTTCTTCGTCCTTTTCAAGAAA
>DYJH01000214.1 GCA_020723255.1 Desulfonema limicola
CGTAACCTCGGTTGCTGTGATTATTTCATTTTTTCCATCAACCCCTCGGTGTACCTGATATTGAAGCTTTGATCTCCCATGACCGCGTCTGACGACTGAGGCATCCGGATCGGTGGTTGATATGTGTTTTTTGTTCACATCACCGCCCTTGACGATATTTTTATCGGAAGGCAGTGCTTTGTTTTCTTCTTCCAGCCTTGCCTCAAGCACCTTATAGCTTTTATTCAGATACCGTTTAAGTTTTGTTGTATTAACAACGGAGTTGTTTGATGCATCAGCCTCAACCATACTTGAGTCCATAAAAAGTTTGCTGCCATCCACCAGGCCGGCTTCAACACATTGCCAAACTATACGCTCGAAGAAAGCTTTGAAAGCCTCAACGCCCCATCGATTACGGGCTTTACTTAAAACACTGTGATCAGGAATATCATCATCTAAATCATAGCCAAGAAACCAAATCCAGTCCAAACGTTCAGGTATTGTGTCCATCAACTCACGTTCGGACCGAACATTATAATAAACCAGCAAAAGCATTATCTTGAGTATAACGGGCGGCGGAACAGATACATTGCCGTTATCTCCATAGCTGGGTTTAACCTCTTGATAGATAAAATCGAAATCAATGTGCTGATTGATTTTTCGTAAAATGTGATCTTCTCGTACGCGGCTGTCTAAGTCAATAGCAGTGTAAAAAAGCTTGTTTTGAACATCTGTCTGACGACCCATCATAAGTTTAAATCTCCGTTATAATTTGTTATATCTTTTATAACAGAAGTATATTTTACTTTCAAGCACTAAAATCAATAAAGTACTTTTATTAAAAATAATACCCATAAAAAAAAAGGACTCCAAAAACAAATTCATTTGGGCAACAACCCGGAAAGAGCTGTCCCCAAATATTTTGCTTGACATTTTTGTTGTACAACATTATTGTTATACAAAATTACAGAAGCACAATGAAAAAGTCATAGGAGATCCGAGCACATGCAGCCTGATGCCGACATTATACAGTTTATAAAAGAGCATTTCCCAGAGCCGTATAATACGCCTGAGACATTCGAAGACTATATTTTACCAAAGATTCAGCAGCATGACACACTTTGCAGTGCGGTTATTGCCGAGGTCAAAAAAAGTATACTCCCGCCTTTATTAAAAAAATATGATTACCGTTTTTTCTGCAGAATAGACATTGATCATAAAATTAAACAACCTGCCAGTATTATAGATAAAATAATACGTTCTGAAGCCGATAAAGATGAGTCAAACAGACACACTCTGGAAAACTTTTCCAAAAAAATGACGGATCTGGCCAGGTTCAGAATTGTCTGCAATTTTATAAACGATGTTAAGGAAGTAAGCAAAGCTTTAAATGGTTCAGCCAAGCTTAAAGATATGTTTAATATTGAGGAGAAATCGACACTGGAGCTGCATCCGAATAAAAGGAAATCTGGCGAGAGATCCATTAAATTTATTTTGGAATATAAAAAGAGTCCGGGACTATTTCTGGAAATCCAGGTAATGACCCAACAGTCTGAATCATGGGATAAAAAGGATCATTTTCTTGTTTATGAAGTTCGCAGACGTTCTCCCGGCAAAGAAGATGACAATTTTCCTGACTATCTGGATTCAAAGATGTTTGCAATGGCTGAATTACTTTATGTGGCGGATAATTATTTTGAATCGCTTAGGGCATCTAGTGAAGAAGGTAAAAATGGAGAGCAATAATGAAATTACGGAATGAAAAAGCGGAAACCGGACACCTTTTGGCATTTATTTCAAAGGAAGATCGCAGCGATAACTCTTCCCTGTTTTTTCCTGTGGAAGGATTAGAGCAATTCGATACGCTTTTTGAAATTTCAAAGGGCTTTGAAAAATGTCTGGAAGATTTGCAAAGCGTTTATGCTCTAAATGGATATTCAATTTCGGACTATGGTGAAATTGAAAAAACGTTTCCGGAAATAGACCCAAGTCAGATTTTCTTTTTTGAGCAAAACGAATTTCTTTCAGAATCATCAGAATTTATGGAGTCTTATGGAAAAGCACTTTTAAATCGCTTTATACAAAAGCAGAATCAGGTTTTCCCTAATATTGTTACAGGTGCAATGGCTGATGGATCAAGTTTCTACGACAGAGAAGATGCCGTAAATAAGATTTGGGAGTTGCTCCAAAACAAAAATAATATTTTATTAAGAGCTCCCCGCAGGTTCGGGAAAACCAGCCTTTTAAACCATATTACTAAACACCCGTGTAAGAGATGGCAGGTTTGTTTTGTAGATCTTGAAGGCGGTGATTCAGCGGAAAAATTCGTAGAAAAAATTTTAGCAGCCATGTTTGGGAAAGTATCTTTTAATTCCTTTTTGCCGGATCATCTTGCCGGGCAAGATATTTATAAAAAAACGGCTACCGAACAATTGGATATATTAAGGAATGAGCGTCAAACAATAAAAAAAGACTGGAAAAAATATGCAAAAGATCTTTACAACCGCATGGAAAATTCATCTGAAGATATCCGCTTTCTATTTATTATGGATGAAGTATCTTTTTTGATTGAAGATATGCTTACTCAAAAAGATAATGCGAAAGCTCTTGTAGATGAATTTATGACATGGTTCGGTGAAGCAAGGAAGCATTATAAACAAATACAATTTATTTTATCAGGATCAGATCATCTTCCTTCTTTCTTAAATGCTATCGGCATCAACAACCGGCTTGATGACCTTAAGGAAGCTCATCTTGATTTATTTGAACCACAAATAGCAAAAGAGTTCATTTTCCTTGTCCTTGCAGGCCAGAAAATTACGGTTTCTGTCCGTGAAATTGATCTTATTCTGGAGATGATGGGAAAGCCGATTCCCTATTTTCTCCATCTGTTTTTGGATATAATCTCAAGAACATGCAAGGAGAAGAAAATACTTTCATGCGATGATATCATATCAATTTATCATAATCACCTTCTGGGATCAGACAGCAAACGCTATTTCGAATCTATAACCAAACAGATAGAGCGTTATAACCGGTATTGTGAGAATCCCAGAAACGCAGCAGGTGCAAAAAGCATTTTAGACAGGCTGGCAGTTAGCACTAATTCTGCACCTATACATGAATTAAAGTATATCTGGCAGGAAACAACCGGAAATATGGATCAGTTCGAGAGCATATTTAGTATCATGCAGGATGATTTTTATCTTGCAGTAGATATAAATCGGGATGTCTTTATTGACAGCAAACTCATAAAAGACTGGTGGCTAAAACACGGTATTTCGGGCTTAAGATAATATAAACAGAGGAAAAAATGAATATAAAACAATTTTACCCATATTCACCAAGAAAAGCTGACTTTGAGCAATTATCATATTCTTTTGTGGCCCGCGAAGCGCTGCTTGAAGAACTGGTAAGCAGTATCAGGGAACAGGCTGCTGCTGAAATACTTCAGCATTGGATGATTTTAGGCATGCGCGGCCTGGGTAAATCCCATCTTATTGCGCTGATCTACCAGACAGTGAAAAACAATACAGATTTAAGCCAGCGCTGGATACCGCTTCTTATGCGCGAAGAAGAACAGGGCGTTTTCTCTCTTCATACGCTTTTTATAAGATTTTTAACACAACTGGGCGAAGATATCGCAGATAAGGACAAAAAAAAATCTGAAAAGATTTTTGATTTTTTGGACACGCTAAGAACCGAAGACAAAAAGCAGGATGAAATACTGGAATCCGTTGTTGCATTTCTCAAGGATTTTGGAAGGGAAACAAATAGAAAATTCCTTGTATTAATGGAAAACAGCGATGATATATTCAGCCGCTATATTTCAAAGAAAAATGATATTAAGAAATTTAGAAATATACTTCAACACGAAAATTTCATGTTGTTAATCGCAACATCCCCCACTTTTTTTGATGAAATCAGTAAGCCCAGTGCACCGCTTTATCAGTTTTTCAGGATACGAAGTCTGGAACTGCTCACATTTGAACAGTCCGTTGATTTGCTGAACCGGTGGCGTATGTCTGACACTTTGCCGTCTGAAAACAAAAGTGACTTTTTTCAATTTGATAAAGATGACTATAAACTTAGGGCGCTTTACCATCTCACAGGCGGCAACCCGCGCGTGCTTCTTTTTCTTTATATGGCGATTAAAGGAGAAGTCGGCATAAAAAGCGCAGTGGAAACGTTTTCAAAACTTCTTGAAGAAGACCTGAGCAACTATTACCTTAGCCGTCTTCGCGACCTTTCAAGTCAGGTACAACCTATTATTCTGGCTTTAGCTGAAAGCGATAAAAATCTTACGCAAAAAGAGATTGCTCAAAAGACATTTTTACCCATGAAAAGTATAGGAACAGCCATGCTACGGCTTGAAAATGACAGCCTGGTCAGACCTGTTACAGAAAAAAAAGGCAAAAACACATTATATACACTGACCGACCGCCTCTTTCGCCTCTGGCACCAGTGGCGTATCAGTACCTATAACAAGGAAATCATAAAGGCCGTGGTTATGTGTCTGGCCGTGTGGTACAAAAAGGAAGAACTTGAACAATGGTCAGCGAGTGACGATGTTATCGGCACGCACAGTAAAGAGGCCCTTAAATATCGTACAACCGATCAATATAAAAGTCTATGGGAACCGTTTTATAGAGAAAGCGAAACCATGATCATCAAGTATCTTGAACAGAAAGACTACCGGAATTTGGATAAGACGCTGGTAATGCTTCAAGAGACCGGAATTAAATCAGGTGAGCTGCTGGGGAAGGTTGCCAGAGATCTTGGTAAAAAGGGAGATATAGATAATGCTTTGAAAGCAGTAGAAAAGTGCCTTGAAATCGATAAAGAAGATAAAAAGGCATGGATTGATCTATCACGCCTACGTTTTAAGCAGGATAACTTTGCAGACGCAGAAGCAGCGCTTGAAAAAGCTGTCGGGCTTGACCCAAAAGATGCAGAGACATGGAAATGGTTAGGCCGTGTTCGTAACAACCAGAAAAACTTTGCAGGCTCAGAAGCAGCGCTTGAAAAAGCTGTCGGGCTTGACCCAAAAGATGCAGAGACATGGAAATGGTTAGGCCGTGTTCGTAACAACCAGAAAAACTTTGCAGGCTCAGAAGTAGCCTTTGAGAAAGCTGTCAAGCTTGACCCAAAAAATGCAGAGGCATGGAAAGGGTTAGGCGGTGCTCGAAACAATCAGAAAAACTATTCG
>DYJH01000215.1:0-2330 GCA_020723255.1 Desulfonema limicola
ACATAGATAACATGTGTTTACTTAATTGTAAAGGTTATTATTTAACAGTCCCTAACGAAATTCAAAAAGCGGGCTGACTGTATTCGGGCGTCTTTTTTACTTTTGAATATATTTGCTGACGAGTCAAGAGCCAAGAGCAGACCCCAAGACCAATGCTTCTTGATAATACTGATCTCAGAAAAGAAGTAGAAGAACTCAAAAAAATTACAATGGACAATTTGAATGATCATACTTTTATCAAGGGGTTTAGTTTTACTTGCCTTCAATAGTGAATAGAAATTTTTTGGATTGATTACCGGAATGCCGTTAATGATAGCCGTACTTTCTTTCGACAATCTCTTTTAACATATCTTCAATTTTATTTATAAAATCCATCATGTATCTGCTGCGATTTGGATTTGGCTTTATCATTGTTACTCCATCTTTCATTTCAATCTCAACTAAGTCGGCATAGCAAAACCAGTTTCTTTTATCCTTCTCACCGTATCCGTAATCGGCACCTTTTGGTTTGAATAGTTGGTTTTTTCCTAATTCGGGCCAGTCTGTAAAACGGCAGGTATAAAAATATACCGGCAGCACCAATATGCCGTCCGTTTTTTTTCGTTTAAATAATTTAGCCACCTCTTCCTGTTTAATATACTTGGATGCCATAAATTTATCGCTAATAAGCAGTATTGCAAAATCGCAGGTCGCTACTTCCGCCTGGATGCTTTCATGCCAGTCTTCTCCCAAAGGTATTTTTTCATCAGACCAGATTTTAAGTTGTGTGAAGGAAAGATTTGTTGTTGCCGTTTCAAAATCATCAAGAAATACTTTATAATAATCATCATAAGCATGGGCGTAAGAAATGAAACATTTTAGCACGGGTTTTTCCGGTACCATTCTATAATCTTTGAGCTTTGTTTCGGGCAATCCTTTCTTTTGCTCATCGTCATAATATTCCGTTTTAAACATTTGTAGAAAGGGCAAGAATCCCAAAAGCTCAACAAACTCCCCGGTTTCATCTTTTACCTTGCTGGCCTCTGCCCGATGATAGTCTTCGATATCTTTTTTTGAAACAAAATGGGCGCCGCCATTTGTTGAAAATAAAATTTCCGGTTCGTAGTCTCTATGTAGCTCGTTCAGTTCTTCTATTATTTTTTTGATTAAAACCAGTGGTTGATCACCGTGCGTGAAAATCCTGATTTCTTTTTTGGTTGCATCGGCCTCTATCAATGCATCAGTATTGCAAGTATCATCATATATTGCGATACCATTTCTCCAGATTATGGGATCATCATCTTTTACCATTCTACCGGCTTTGACAATAAATCCCTCTATGATAGCGCTGTGTAAAAATTTATAGCAAAATTTAATTGCCGGACCTTTAGGCTCCATCCATTCTTTTCTGCGTTCGATTTTTGATGGAGGTTTTGGATCTAAAAGCTGTGGAGCTACATATATGCCTTTTGTAAATTCAAAGCAGACTTTGGCATCCACCATGAACTTTAACAATTCTTTTTGCTCTTCCGGTGAATAATTCTTATCCCATACAAACCTTCCAAGATCGGAAAGTGTAAATCCGTGCCTGTTGATATGGCATAGCTCATTATAGCAGTCGTCTTTTCGATTTAAAACTGCATATACCGCATCAATGGCCCATCGTTGATCAATGATAACTTTATGGGAATTTGCCTGCTTCAGGTAATAAAGGAAACCGGAATCGTGGAGCAGGTTAATCAATGTTTCATGCTCGGTTCCCTCCAAGCCTTCCTCCCGGCAAATATCCAGGTATTCGCCATATTCAATGCTTCGTTTGTCCTGCAACTGCCTTAATCTTTTCTTTACAGCCATCCACTGCTTGCCGATTAACTGCCCGATTGCCGGGACTTTATTTTCATATGCTTCACGGATGCAATCCAGAAGGATGGGGATACCTTCCTTGTGCATGATTTTGGCGCTGACATACTGGAAATCAAATATTGGTTCATAATTCTCCCGGAGCAGTTTTTCATAACCAGTGTATTTATCGTCTCGTTTGTCAACCTTGTTTTGCACTACAATGACCGGGCTGCTATCTGATGCGGTACGGATATAGTCGATCCAGTGCAAAAGTTTGAAGTTTTCAAAAGAGTCCCCATAATTGTCGTTGTGGGTTGTGGCTTCTTCGGTTTGTCTGTCCCAGACCAAGAGAAATAGTGCCCGTGTGCGAAGGAAAATGCGATGCGTGGCATAGTAAATATCCTGACCGCCGAAGTCCCAGATATTGATCCGAAGGGGCTCGCCTTTCAATATGCCCGGTTTAACATCATCCAGTGGCCATGATCTCAGCAAAATTTTATCGGTGGATT
>DYJH01000215.1:2340-5169 GCA_020723255.1 Desulfonema limicola
CCTTATAAAATTTTTTATCAAGCATGGCTGTTATCAGACTGGTTTTGCCCACACGGCCATTGCCCAGCAGAATCAATTTAGCCTCGTTGTTGGGAATACTGCCTTTTTTTAATGCGGCAAAGTAGTCACGCGCCCTTTTCAGGCAGTTTAATTTATAGGGGCTACTTATATTGATAATTTCGGAGGGAACATCCCAAATGGGATTACGATGGAGATGCAATTCTACTAACTTAGACATGCTTAGAAGAAACCTTGGAAATTCAGATATTTTATTAAATCTTAAGTAGAGTTCTTGAAGACCGGTAAGATTTTCTAAAATACTTATATCGCTGATTCGGTTTTCACTTAAGCCGAGCGACTGGAGACCGGTAAGATTTTCTAAAATACTTATATCGCTAATCTGGTTAGAACTTAAGTCGAGCGTCTGAAGTCTGGTAAGCTTTTCTAAAAACCGGATATTGCTGATCTGGTTTTTGCTTAAGCTGAGCCTCTGAAGGCTGGTAAGCTTCTCTAAGATACTGAAATCGCTGATCTGATTGAAATCTAAGTGGAGCATCTGAAGACCGGTAAGATTTTCTAAAATACTTATATCGCTAATCTGGTTAGAACTTAAGTCGAGCGTCTGAAGGCCGGTAAGTTTTTCTAAAAACCGGATATCTCTAATCCGGTTGTCAAATAAGTTGAGCGTCTGAAGGCTGGTAAGCTTTTCTAAGAACCGGATATCGATGATCCTGTTGGACATTAAATGGAGTGTCTGAAGACCGGTAAGCTCTTCTAACATACTAAAATCGCTGATCCAGTTGTAACTTAAGTCGAGCGTCCGGAGGTTCTCAAGTTTGATAATTCCTTCTGGTATATTTGTGATCTGGTTTTGTCGGCCCTTATTTTCGCTTATCAAAAATGATTGCGTTTTATAATCCCTGAATTCAGGTCCTAACCTTAGTTCTATTAGCCAATTCAGATCAAAAAGCTGCTTTGGGAGGTCCGTAAGGCCACAATTGCCTAAACACAGAACTTCGGCAGATTTGTCACCCCGTGCGTGGGCAGCCTTGTTTTCTTCTATTAATTTAAGTGCAAGTTCGCTCATGTCATCTTATCGTATGTTGAATCTGTTAGTTAGTGCTAAATGTCAGGAACGGCCAACCAACCCTGTTTATCAAAGAGGAAGACTACCGAACTCAAATCTTGAACAGTAAATTATAAATGTTCGAGCGTAAGAAGTTTTGATCAATTATTATGGCTGCATAACTTATTTAATCTGAAATTGCATATAATCTATTAACAGATATTTTGCAATATTCAAATTCTAAGGCAAATCCTGGATTTTGAAGAAGAAAATAGTATATTTTTCTTATTATATACTTATTTATTAATGCTTAAAATCACATTCACGCATTCACTTGGCGTTACAATTTGAATGCCGTTATAACTATTAACCTCAAGTAAATGTTTATCCCCTGAAACAATAAGGGATGCACTGTGTTTTGAGGCAAGTCCCAAAAAAACATTATCTGCCGGATCTTTAATTATAACTTCAGGAATAATTTCCGGTGATGTGACATAGGTAGAAAGATTCATGAAATAGGCGAAAGCTTCGATAGCAGTAACCCCCAAGGCAGAAAGTCTATCAGAAAATCTGGGATATTGAAGTACTGTTTTTACTTCATCCAGGGTCTCGGCGCACTCAAGAATGCCGACAATTCCATTCCTGCATAATTTCAGGATATGATTGGGAGCTCCGCCCCATAACAAGCCTGAGATAGCAACATTTGTATCAATAATGATTTTCAACTTGCTTCTCTAATCTTATGGACGATTTCGGCTATTTCCTGAAGATCAGGTTGTGCTGGATCCTGGATTGCAGATGCCCGGTTCAATAGATCTGATGAATTCTCTTCGAAAGATATTATTTTAAATAACGGTTTTGATTTTTTCAACACTATAATCTCTCCCCATTTCTTGAGATCTTCGGAAATATTGGGAAGGCGCTGGCGAAACTCCTTAGAACTTAAATATTGTGTCATATATATTCACCTATATTTTATATTAACGTTTGGTTTATCTTAAAGTTACCTTTAGTTTATCTAAAAGTCAAGATGCTATGTATAGTTTGCCAGGATAACCACATTTGGAAATAATGGTTTTGCATAAACACCCAAAACCGTTATGCAGAACTTGATCCGGCATTCGAGCCCAATGAAATTACTATGTTCCTGCCTTCGAGACTGTAGGGTATTGGTGTCACATCTTGAATAGTGAATAAACATTTAACTTGCCAAAATTATTATGCATCAACGATACAATAGCCTGCTTTATCCACTGTTCTTTGACCACTTCTTACCGATAAACTAACTCCTGCGGGAAAACCTCCTTACAGCAGCGCTTTCTTTGCACCAGTAGGATCTTGTACAAATGCCGTCGCCCATTCAGATTGCGTGTAGGGTGAATTCAAGTAATTAGGCGATAGCACAGCAATGGTTCGTTTGGCATCGGCCGCCGCTTTGTGCATTTCGAGTATGAAGTTTGAACCCGGACGAAAATCCCAGGCTTGTAGGACGGAAGTATATCCCTCTTCTTCCAAGCACCAGGCAATCCACTCTGCCCACTGCTGGTCTGTAGAGCTATAGCTAATGAAGAAATCTTTCATCGATCTGAGCAGTTTCCAATTGAATTTGTTTCAAAGAAAGAGGGGATTATTAAGCCCCAAACCCAACGTTTAGCCATGGTCAGATCTGTTTATGAAACTCACCTTCCAACTTAAGCTTTTGTGTCCTCAACAAGTTATTGAATAGTTTCTTTTCAATAACGGGAATTTCTGGAACTTTCAAT
>DYJH01000013.1 GCA_020723255.1 Desulfonema limicola
AAGCCCTGTATCATTAATATCATCTTTATCCGTTAAGCGATATAAATCAATATGGAAAAGAGGAATGCGCCCAGGATATTCATGAATAATTGAGTAAGTCGGGCTTGTAATATAAAATTTACCCGGCACTTCAAGCCCTTTGGCAAGACCCTGTACAAAGGAAGTTTTTCCGCTTCCAAGCTCTCCGGACAATGCAATTGTAATTTTATCAATAATTTTTTCCCCGACTTTTTCTCCCAGATTTTGTGTTTCCTTACAGGAGTCAGTGGTCACATCTACAATTAGATTATTTGTGTTCAGGTTGCATAACGTGACCATATTTATTAGTCTCCGAAAGATTTTATTGAATGAATTCCTATTTGTGCTGGAAGAATTTTTAACATATCGGATGCAAGGAAGCCAAAAGGCCCCATGCTTTCTGAAAGATCATCTCCGGCGGCTCCGTGAAGGTAAACTCCCAGTTTTACAGCGTCTTCTGCTGAATAATTCTGGGCGATAAATCCGGCAATAATACCGGTTAAAATATCTCCCATTCCCCCGGATGCCATGCCTGAATTTCCTGTTGAATTTATAAATACACTGCCATCCGGATGTGCAATTACAGTTCCTGCGCCCTTCAGAACCAGATGAACGTTGTACTCTGCAGCAAATTCCCGGGCGCATGCAACTCTGTTGTTTTGAATCTGTAAAACCGTTTTTCCTGTGAGCCTCGACATCTCACCCGGATGAGGAGTCAAAACAGCCGGTGACTTAAGCTTTTTGAGCTCATTTGTTTCTCCGGCAAGCAAGTTGAGGCCATCTGCATCAAGAACAACAGGGAGTTCTATCTCACAAAGCAATCGGATAATAAGCTTTTTAGTAGAAGGATCGGTTCCTATCCCCGGGCCAATTGCAAGGCATTTCTTGCCTGTGACATTGTGCATAACTGCATCAAAAGAGGACTCAGAAAGAAATCCCTCAGAATTTTCAACAAGCGGGCAGGACATGACTTCAAGTGTCGATGATTCAATCACGTTATGGAGGCTTTTGGGCACACCGAGCGTGACAAGCCCGGCGCCTGCTCTCATTGCCGCCAGAGCAGTCATTGCGGCAGCTCCGGTTTTTCCGGGAGAGCCGCCGATGACCAATACATGGCCTGTGCTTCCCTTGTGTGCATCTTTTCTTCTTGGCTTAAGAATAGAGCATATCCTTTCATGTTTGAGCAGGCTCTGTTTCGGCGCAATTTTATCGGCAATAATATTTGGAATGCCGATATCTACAATTTCAATTTCACCTGAATATTCTGCGCCGGGATAAATATAATGCCCTATTTTTGCATATCCGAAAGTTGCCGTAACATCAGCGCGAATACATTCACCGTGTATCTGTCCGGTATCCGAATCGATCCCGGAAGAAATGTCAACTGCAAACACAGGTTTTTCCAGGCTGTTTATAAAACTTATAACATCTTTAATATTCCCATCTATATTTGATTTCAGACCGGTTCCGAATATTGCATCCACCCAAATATCCCTGTCTCGCATAATAATCTGATTAGCGATAAAACTTTTTCTCTCCGTTATTTCAAAAACCGGAATTTCCAGCGGGTAAAGCAGCTTGAGATTTTCAAGGGCATCTCCTTTTACAAGAGATGCTTTGGCCAGAAGATACACGTTTACATCAATTCCTTTCTGGGCAAGACGCCTCGCTATCACAAAACCATCACCGCCGTTATTTCCACGTCCTGCCAGAATGCCAACTTTTTTTATACTATTTGCGCAAAATCTTTCAAGGAGTATTTGCGCAGCGCCACATCCGGCATTTTCCATGAGCACCCTGCCGGGAAGTCCAAAATCTATAGTGCTTTTATCCATCTGCTGCATTTCGCTTGCTGTTACGATATACATTTATTTCTCCGAAAATGAAAAGCTTAAGTTCTCAATGCGTTGTTTTACCGCTATGGCGCTTTTTCTTCTGATATTTTATAGCATCCTTTTTCAGGATTTCGAAATAGTTCATAATCTGGTTAATATGATACACTGTTTCTGATCCTCTGCAATATCCGTATTTTGCTTTGGAATAATACCTTTGTTCGCTCAATAAGGGAAGAATTTTAGAAATAGATGCCCAGCAATTCGGATCCATATTTTTTTTTACCGCAAGATTCATGGCGTCCGCTATATGAGCTTCACCTACATTATAAGCGGCAAGAGCGATAAGGAGTCTGTCCGATTCCGCTGCCATACCATAGTAATTATACAAATTTTTTAAATGCCTTATGCCCGTATAGATGTTTTGTTCAGGATCGAATATGTCCGTTGATCCTAAGCTTATCGCTGTTTCAGGAGCTATCTGCATGAATCCGTATGCTCCTGCATGGCTTTGTGCAAAAGGATCAAACTGGGATTCCTGATATGCAAGAGCTGCTATCAGCCTCCAGTCAAAACCGTAAGCGCTTGAGGCTTCCTTTATAAACTGACTGTAAATAGGAAACCTCGTTTTCATCATTGTATAAAAAACAGTTACATCATTGTAGTCGAAAGAATCAACCCCGGAATAATACCTGCTGTAAATTGCGGCATATTTCCCATTTTTTTTTATCGTATCAAAGAAATTGTTCATACGTTCCAAAAGAGTTTTGGAATTGCGTTCAACAGCCCATCCTACCGGCTCTGTTTCACTTATCGCACACGCAACTTCAATCTGCGGATAATATCTTCTGTTAAGAACGGCTATATTTGAGTATGCAACGGTGATCTTAATCTTGTTCTGAGCGACTTCTTTTATCAATTCCTCGTCATTGGTGTTTTCGCCGGATATTATATTGAGTTTAATCCCCTTCTCTTTCAACTTGTTAAGCTGATTTTCATAGGATGATCCTTTTCTCACATAAATGTTTTGTCCTGCAAGATCATCCGGGTTTTGTATGAACTTCCTATTGTTTTTTCTTATAATAATATGCTGGCGGATGTCCATGTAGCTATTTGAAAAAGCGGCTTCTTTTTCCCTTTCGGGAGATATTGTGATATTTGCTGCAATAAAAGCTTCTTTGTTTTTTATCAAAGCAGGTATCAAGTCTTCCGATTTTTCCACTACCTGCACGTTAAGATTTACACCAAGATAATTTGCAAAAGCTTTGGCCAAATCATATTCAAACCCCATAGGATGATCTTTATAAAAATAATAGCTATGAGCATTGTTCTGTGTAATTACCGTTATTTTTCCGTACCTTAAAATATTTTTAAGGTTAGTATTTTCAGAAGTCTTTTCCCAGATTGTATATATGCAGAAAAAAATATACATAAATACAATAACTGTGTTGTAAAGACGGGGCATCGTTATCATACAATCATGCCGTTAAAAGGCTCCAAGCTGGCACTCTTTTATTTTTATTCCAAGAGTTTCGCAGGCACAGCTTACAGAAAACCTTGACAAGTTTAAAGCGCCGGCAATTTCCCATGCGTTAATGCATAAAATTTTGCCGTTATCAAGACGGTTGTGTATGGCAGCTTCAAGATCTTTTGATATAAAATCGTTTACTTTTACAATTTTTTTATCCGGTCTGTGCCCAAACAGTCCAAGCTGGCACTTTACAATTTTATGATTAAGCCGGTCTGCAGCTGATCCTACATCGCGAGCCGGTATTTGTAATTTCCATGCAACCTCAAAAGCATCGGGGCAGGAAAGCTCATTATCCATGGCTCGGCTTAAAATCTCTCTTTCAATTACACTTTCTTTGACAACCATAAAAATATTCCCTTCTTTTATATATGAAATCAGAAACCATAAAAGTCAAATTTGATGCCTTCGTAAAAAGTCAAAAACGACTTTTTACTCAGCTGGAGAGGGTTTCTCCTCTCCAGCCATTTGAAGTAAATTCAAGTGGTTCCACCCTCACCCCAGGCCGGAGCTTAACCGCTCTCGGCCTGTTGATGGACTTCTTACGAGTCCATCAAATTTGATACTTTCTTTAGACTTTTTGCATTTTCATTACTATTGATGTATATTAGGATTATAGACTAAACAATTAATCAAATCAAACCGAATATGAAATAACTACTTGAAAATCAAATATTGTGCTTTATTTGCAGCAACAAGCAGGTTAGGCTAGTTTATAAAATCAAACAAATGAAATCTTCGATAAGAATATTTTTTACATATATCATAATTTGTTTTCTTGTATTCTCTTCAGTCAGTCCGAATGCTTTTTGTATGACTGTTAAAGAAGAAGAAGATCTTTCGAGTGAATTTATGAAATCGGTTTCAGAGCATTATGAAATTGCAGATGATCCGGTTATTGTAAAATATATCAACGATATCGGGGCTAAAATACTAGATGCTGCCACGCCTCAGCCATTTGTCTACCACTTTTATGTAATCAGAGATGAAAATTACAATGCATTCGCAGGACCGGCAGGCAATATATTCATTCATAGCGGACTTTTTGAGGCTATGGATAATGAGGAAGAACTTGCAGGCATACTTGCTCATGAAATCAGCCATGTAATTTGCCGCCATCTTTCCGAACGGTTTGAAAAATCAAAAAAAATCGGTATTGCAACTCTCGCAGGAATGGCTGCCGGCATACTTCTTGGTGCAGGCGGAGCAGGAGAGGCTACTAACGCTTTAATCATGGGCTCGGCTGCTATGGGTCAGTCTCTTTCCCTTGCTTACAGCCGTGAAGATGAAATGCAGGCCGATCAGATCGGATTGAATTACCTTAGAAAGGCTGGATACACCGGAAAAGGAACGTTGAGTATGTTAAAGAAAATCCGTGACAAACGGTGGTTTGATCCATCTGAAATTCCTGTTTATCTTTCAACTCACCCTGCGGTTGATGACCGCATAAGCTATCTTAGCGGCAGAATAGAAAAACATCCTGAAGTTTCAGACAAAAAACCGTCTTCAAAATATAATAATTTTGAAAAGACCCATATAAGGCTTACCGTTTTGTACGGTAATAAAGAAAATGTTTTACAAAAGTTCAAACAGGATGTGACAAATAAGCCAAAAGATTATATGGCGCAATATAAATATGCACTGATTTTGGCTGAAACCGGTGACAGATCAGATGCTATTGCCTATTTTAAAAAAGCACTTGAGGAAAACCCTTTTAGCTCTGAAATTTTAAGGGATCTCGGAAAAACATATTTTCAGGATGGACGTTATCCTGAAGCGCAAAAAACTCTTGAAGGTGCGGCAAGTCTTGCACCGGATGACCCTGAAATTCTTCTGTTTTTGGGGCGCATCAAAGCGGAAACAGGAAAACTTAAAGAAGCAACGGAATTATTTCTAACTATTACAGAAAAATACCCATATTATAAACGGGCATTATATCTTCTTGGCGAAACTTGCGGGAAAATGGATAATGTAGCAGACGCCCATTATTATTTGGGTTTATACTATAATGACAAAGAAGATTTTAAAAATGCCCGCTTCCACCTTGAAAAGGCATTACAGAAAACAAACGACAACAACAGAAAAGCTGAACTAGAAGAGATTCTTAAAAAAATTAAAAAAGACTCCGGAAAAGAATCCAAAACCACACAGTAGTTGCACTGCTTATGTCTTTGGGCAAGTAATAAACAATGCTGTACCGGAGCTTATGGTTCAGATCAATTTTCACCAGATTCTCGTGCATTATAGATTTTTCCTCCTTGTAAAAAATAGTCAAGTAGAACTTTTGCCGCTTCTTGCTGTTTGACATCGCATATTACTGATATTCCTCTTTTCTCAAGCTCGCTTCTCCAATCAATAATTTTTGGGCCTTCATCAAAACCGATTTTTCTAGCATCATAATCATTAGCACCTGTAATGACTCTTCTTACTCCGGACCATACAATTGCCCCCAAACACATGGCGCATGGTTCTGTGCTTGAAACAAGTTCATGGGCAGGCAAGTTTTCCCCGCCAAGGTCATAGGCGCCGACTTTTTTCTGTGCGAGCGCAAAAGCTACCAATTCTGCATGAAGAAAAGATAAGCCTTCAGAAATAACCAAGTTTACGCCGAGGGAAACTAATTTTCCGGAATCAGATTCAAATATAGCAGCTGCAAAAGGGCCGCCGGCACCATTTGAAACATTGATTTTAGAAGCTTCGATCACAAAAGACATACGGTCTTCGATAGATGAAATATTAGATGGGTACCTATTGATAAAAGTATCCATCCAATCAGGTAATTGAATTTCTATAACTTTTTGTTGGAATGCCATATCAGTTTACCTATACCATTAATAATAAATCTAATAAAGATTCTTGAACGACAAAGAAAAAAATTATACAAGCTGAAATTATCATATATATGAATATATCACTAATGTTAACTTTCAGAATTTAGATAGACAATAATATCATAATATGGAACCTGAAATCAGCATTTGTATTCCTACCTACAACCGCAAAGAGTATTTAAAAGAAACTCTAAAAAGCATTTTTGCTCAGTCATATAATAATTACGAAATAGTTGTTGTTGATGATGGTTCAACCGATGGCACTGAACAAATGCTTAAAAAATCAGGTTATCCTGTTTGTTACCACTGGCAAAAAAACAGCGGTGATGCAAGCGCCAGAAATAAACTGATTGAGCTTGCAAACGGCAGGTATATAACCTTTATTGACTCTGACGATTTATTAATTTCGGATGCTCTTGAACGTATGGTTGAAGCTGTTAAACAAGAGCCGGATGATGTTGTTGTTTACGGTAGTTACATCGGTATAGACGAGCATGGAAACGAAACAAAAAAAAGCAGGCGAAAGCTATATAGCGGAAATGTTACAAAACATCTTTTTCGGGACATTTTCATTCATTCCTGCGGATCAATGTTTCCCAGGCATATTTTGGACAATATAGGTGGATTTGATACAAGCCTTCGTGTTTGCTCAGATTACGACTTATGGCTTCGCCTCTCGCTCAAATGCCGGTTTATTGCTCTTTCCGAGCCTACATTTAAACGAAGAAGACACAGCAGCAATCTTTCAGCGGCTTCTTTCAATAACATACTGACCGAACTTAAAATGCTTGAAAGGTTCTATTATGAATATGGCGGAAAGGAAGCGGTGCCGGAAAAAACAGCAATGAAAAGGCTGGCAAGAGAAGGATATAGAGCCGCTAAATCAGCTATGCATGAAAGAAATTATCAGCAGGCAAAAAATTTACTGCGGCAGTCATTAAAGCGACACATCAACTTTAAAGCGGCTTACCTGTATGCCTTAATATCTGCCCGGCAATTATTATCCGTGTATGTTGTTATCAGCTGAATGGCTTAATAATAAGAGCTGGCTTGTGTCGTATATTTCATGCCTGTAATATTTGGCAAAAAATCTTTGATAAATTTATGATCTGTCACTTGTTTGGAAGGCCTCTATAGAAAGATGAAGAGCATAATACATAGGCATTTTTGTCTTTACCGGTAAATTCTTTTAGTCTTGTATAATATGAAAAATTATTTAACAAAGCTTTTTCTTTTACCGGAACTTTTATAATTAAAATATCCACCTGATTTTGTAAAGCGTATTTCTCCATAGCGCTAAAGTCGTATTTGTCTTTTTCAAAATAAAGATAATCACCCATTTTTCTTTCAGCAAAAAAAGCAGCTCTATTATCATTAACTAGCAATTTTGCCCCATAAAATTTCTCATTTGCAGCCAGCCATTTGCCCGTTTCCCGAAGGATATTATCTGATTTTGCAATTTCATATACACTTTTCGAAATAGGCAATACTATAAAAATGACTATAATAACTGAAAAACATATTTGTGGCATTGAAGATGATTTTAAGCGGTTAATCATCTTTTCCATTCCCAGACCAACCTGGATATATGCCAGAGATACTGGTGCAAATAAAAACCTTAATTGCATTAAATCTTTCTCGATTAATACGTAATAGATCAAGAGAAGGTAACATAGCACAAGCGCAAATATATAAGCTTGCCCCTGTTCAGAAGGGTACTTACAAGCCCATATCATGGGAATAATATATAAGGGAAACATCACCATAACAAATGCATTTAACAGGCTCAATAAATATATGATAGGAATAAATTTCTTTGCTGTTTCAGCGAAATTCTCAGTTTGATGGTGTTGAAGAGATACCTTTTCCATATCTTTAAGCTGAGTATATATCCTATGGTAGTTATCAAGAAAATTTAACTTGAATATACCTTCTGTTTTTTCTGTGACTTCAATAATCCTGCTGAAAGGTTTCCCGCCCATCTTTGTTACCAGAAAAAAAATACCGGCAAAAAATACACAAAAAGTCGTAAATATTAAAATACCTTTGATTAAAGAGGCTCTTTCTTTCTTTTTTAGTACAATCAGGCCGGTTGTAAAGAAAAAGAAAAATGGAATAAGGACGATACCCTCTATTCTTATTAGATTGGAAATACAGGAAAAAAAAGCGGTTAGAAGAAAAAATACCGGACGTTTTGATCTAAAGGCATTTTCTGCAAAATAAACAGACCATAAAACCAATAAAACAAAAACAGGATCGCGAATTACATCAACAGCCCATTCATTTGGCAAGGGTGAAACAGCAAAAGTAATTGAAGCCCAAAAGGCAGCCTTGCGATTGAAAATATCGGCGGTCAAGAGGTATAGAGGTATAGTTGCCAGAACTATACTGGTTAAGGAGATGAGTTTTCCGGCTATTTCCCAATCAGGTACAAAAAAATGAACAAAAGTAATAATTAAAGAGAATAATGGCATTGGGTAAAGGGCTAACCCATCCGTAAAATTTCCGGATGCAAAATTTTGCGCTGCATTGATATAAAGAGTCCCGTCATGGCTAAAAGTCTTATTAAACAGCATCAAAATAATTTTCAGAGTTGCGGATAAAAAGATTGCAAAAATAAGCCCGTTTTTATTTTCATACCATGTTAAAGTTCTTTCAAATGTATTGTTTTGTTTGTTCATAGTATTTGTGAATTTACTCTGGCGCCACCCTATGTAGTTTGCGGTTTGATTGATCCCTTTTACAAGTCTGCTATATCTTAAGCAGCTTATCTATATTAATTTTTGCGAATTCTATTGAAGGGTCAAGCTCAAGAGCTGTTCTGTAATAGTGTATTGCTTTTTCTTTGTCTCCCATGTCGCGGTAATTTGAAGCAATATTGGCATAATCGATTGCGGAAGCGGGATTTATTCTTAAAACTTTCTTAAAATTCTCTATAGCCATATCATGTTCTTTCAGCATGAAGTGGCAAAATCCCATCAGATTGAAAATATCGGTTCTTTCATTGTCATGCTTTTCACCTTCTTTTAGGGCATAAAGAGCCTGCCTGTATTCTCCCGTTTCTTTATAACAAACTCCGATATAAGAATATATGCTGGCTATATCCTGCTTTGACGGGTCTAAATCGAGAGCATGTTTGAAATAAGGCAGAGCTGAGGCAGGGTCTTCCAGCAAAATGTATATCTGGCCGATATAAAACTTTATGAAATACTTCCCGGGAAGCAACTGATCCATACGCCTTAATTCATCAAGAGCCTTTTCGTGTTCATAGTTTTCAACAATAATTTTGGCGCAGAATAAGCCGGTGCTTGCGTTGACAGCTCTTTCTCTGAAATGAGTCCCTGGCACTATAGTGTAAAATGCGGGTATCTTAAGCTGAGGGTGCATCGTATTTATAACAATTACTTCCATGTTGTTTGCGGAAAGCGCCGAAATAAGGTTTTCGACCTCAACTTTAATATTATTATTGGAAATATCAGGCAGGCTTTGAATGTTTTTTGCTGTTTCAGCTTCAATTATAAATCCGGCTTTGTCAACAGTATCAAATTTCGGAAGGCCGCTAGCAACATAATTAGACGAAGTATTAAAATCTCCCGCAAGCTGGGCTACTTCGGTGAGAGCCCTGCTCAGAGCTTTTTGAGGATCAGGGGTGGTTCCGGCAGTCCATACTATTTCGCTTTTTTCCGGAAAGGTTGACGGATCATAGGCAAGTACTCCGACAGTTGGGATTCCAAGTTCTAAAGAAAAATCCGAAATATACAGCTTTATTCCTGCTGTACGGTATTTTTCTATCATTTCAACAACCATGCGATCAGTTGCAGAATCAGGATTGATCATAGGAACCTTCAGGTTATTTGCGCTGACCAATGATGAAACATGCCTCTCAACGATTTCGCATATTCCCTGGCACAGCGCCTCTTCAACGCAGTTTCCTGCCGATGGGCCGTTAAATTCGTTAATCATATAAAACCAATTAAACGGGATAAGCACTTTTTCTTTTCTTGTCAGGTTATATGCCCATGTCCATTCCAAGGTTAAATTTTCATATATCTTTCGTGTTATATCAAGATCCTGGGAAGAATCATGAACAGACTTTGCAATCATTTCAAAGGAGATTGCAGATTCTTTAATGTTTACAGGTTTTTCATAGAAAAAATTATCGGAATTTTTACAAAAAGAAAAAAAACTGAATCTTTCGGCAAGTTCCATAACGGCGCTTGCCTCGGCCTGTGAAGGAGTTGCACCTTTTCCCATCTGTTTTTTCGTTCCCGTAACACTTGATGCATCTTTACCACATACACTGAAATAAACTGGAATTCCAAGTCTTCCGTTATCTATTCTTAACGTGCTTTCAAGTATATCAATATCAAGTCCTTTAAGTTTTTCTTTAAAGCTTTTGATCGTTTCCTCCGGTGTTTTGATCTTGTCCTGATCAAGCGTAAAACGCTTGAAAGCATCATTTAAGATAACCTCATAACTCATTTAACAAACCTCCGCTTTATTTATACCCTCCTTTATCATTTTGCCGTCTAAATATAAATCTATTTTTGATGAACTCTTAAAAAGTCATAATTTGGACGGCTTCGAAAAAGCTTCATATGCAAGGCGCGCAAATCTTGAGGAATAAAGAGTAGTTATAGTACGCTGCAATGACGAAAGATGAAGCGCAACACAACAGAGGGAGTTTTTACGAAGCCGTCATTTTTAAATTGACCGGCATTTTGCAATTTGATATTAAAACATCGTTGTGGGGATGTAGCTCAGTTGGGAGAGCGCGGCGTTCGCAACGCCGAGGCCAGGGGTTCGACCCCCCTCATCTCCACCATACTAACATCAATGAATTACGTGTGATTTAAAAGATAGAAATGTTCCATTAGAGATGATGTTCGATTTTGCTTCTTTAGGCCATATATTATATTCAGGGCTGGGGCATGTTTTTGTTTATTTGCCATACTTTATTCCCTTTTTACACCGGTAAGCTTTTTCAAAAGTTAAATACCCGCCAACGATTAATTCCCCATAGTTAATGTTTTATCTTTGAAGTATTCACGTCAAGGACGACGATAATGATTCGCTTATGAAAGCTGGTCGTTATAATATCATATGTTAAATATTATTGATAATATAGAACATTCAATATCTATAGAATGTTGCATCAGAGGAGGAAATGTATTTTCCTTGTGATGTGTATTTTTTTAATTTAAAATTACACAAAATCAGACCGTAAAGATGAAAATATTACTCTTCTGTTTTCCTTTCAAAATCTTCAAACTGATTGGGGTTGTGCTATTCCGGTGTGATCTTTCAAACGACCAATGATGGCGAGATCTGGCAGGAGCAAACAGCCCCGTAACGAGGCTTAGTGGTTGGTTTTGGCATTAAAGAAAAGAATTAGAGGATTTCTTGCCCACTCTCATTTAGGATTGATTTTTATCTTTTAAAAAAGATTTATAAAGGAGGAATAATCAATGAAGACAAACGTAATGCTAAAAGAAAAGGAGATCGGGTCTTATCAGGTAGCCGATAAACCAATGCTGAGTGGCAGGGTGCAAAGACTGAAGGAGAGCTTTAATGAAATAGAGGTTCGGACTTCCTTGGAGCGTGCCAAGTTTCTACTGGAGGTTTATCAAGAGGCAGGGGGTGAACCTACCATTATTACGCGGGCCAAGGTATTGGACAGGTACCTCCGTGGGATGACAATCTTCATTGACGAAAATCCCATCGTTGGCACTCTCACGCAATTCCGGAGGGGTGTTAATCCATGCCCGGATTATGATATTACGACAAAGCTGATCAGCAGCTTTGGTGATGTTATTTTAAGCGATGAAGAAAAAGAACTTTTCGAGCGCGTAGATGAGTTCTTTCGGAATAAGAGTCATCTTGCTCGAACAAATGAGATATTTCAGGAACTAACCGGGGTAGATCGAGTTTATTTAAGGGATAACGCTTTTTGGATGGATATTGTGGGTTTTCCACTTGGCTATTTGTTGCCTCCTTACGAAAAGCTTCTGAGTAAAGGATTGAGAGAACTGATTCAAGAAGCAGAGCAAGCTTTGGAAGGGATAAATGTTCTCAATTATAGGGAATTTAAGAAAAGAGATTTCTATCAGGCAGCCATAATCAGCTTAAATGCCGTCATTGCCTGGGCAAACCGCTATGCCGATTTAGCTGAAAAGATGGCCGAAAAGGAAAATAATGCCGAAAAGAAAGCTGCTTTTCAGGAAATTGCCAGTACCAGCAGAAGGGTGCCGGAATATCCCGCACGTAATTTCCGTGAGGCGCTGCAATTCTATTGGTTTATCCACGCCGCATTGTGGATTGAACAGCCTTCGGCAGCCATTGTTCCGGGACGTTTCCCTCAGTATATGTACCCTTACTATAAAAAAGATATGGAGCTTGGCAAAATTACAGAAGAAGATACAATCGAGCTTTTGGAATTACTATGCATCAAACTTTCCGAAATCGGTGTGCAGAACCCAAGCAAGACGCTTATGAAGGGGGGGCAACAGCATACTGCTCAGAGTTTTGTTCTGGGTGGGTTTACCCCGGACGGAAAGGATGCAACCAATGATATTGATTTCCTCTGGCTTGAGGCGGAAAAGCGGGTGCGTATGATTCAACCAAGTACAGTAGCAGTCCTTCACAATAATATATCAGACGCTTTTCTCATGAAATGTATGGATGTTATAAAGATTGGTCTGGGTAAGCCTGCTCTTATCAACGGCCATATGGCGGTGGTGCGTAACCTTGATCGTTGGAACTGTTCGTTGGAGGAAGCATATGACTTTACGGTTTTCGGCTGCAGCCAGAGTTTTCCCAGGCACAGCACTGATGGTTCATGGGGGGGCTTGTTAAATACCCCCAAAATTCTGTCGTTAACCCTCAATAACGGGATTGATCCCTTAACAGGCAGGCAAGCAGGATTAAAAACAGGTGATGCACAAGACTTCAAGACCTACGAAGAATTTTATGAGGCTTTCATGAAACAGTTCCTATACTTTACGGGACTGATCCGCAAGCTGCACACTATATCCGATAATGTTCATGCCAAATATTATCCCGTACCTTTAGCCTCGGTTTTTACGGATGATTGCATGAAAAGGGGCAAGGATCGTTATAATGGCGGCGCAAAATATGCCGGCGATCTCGATTGTCCTGCGGGGGTTGTGGATACTGCAAACTCACTAAGGGCTATCAAGCAGATCGTATTTGAAGAAAAAAAGGTTACTATGGATACGTTGAACCAGGCACTGAAGGCGAACTTTGTTGGTTATGAGGAATTACAGCACAGGCTCTCAGGCGTAGTAAAATACGGCAATGAAGACGATTCTGTGGATAGGATCGTAAGAAGCCTTTATGACGAGTTCGCGAAGGAGGATCTCTCTTATGAAAACCGTCTGGGTAAAGATCATAAAGGGGGCCGGCCTTATGCGATTGTAGTATCAGGTCACGGTAATTTTGGCGCTCACGTAGGCGCTCAGCCTAACGGCAGAGCTTGTGGGTCCTTGACAGACGGCACGGTATCGGCTACGCCCGGCACGGACCGCAAAGGTCCTACGGCCTTGCTCCGCTCCGCTTCAGGCGCTATTGATATGAGAAAATACGCCGGCAATATCTTCAATATGAAGTTGCATCCCACAGCACTGGCAACCGAATCGGATCAAAAAAAATTAATAGCCATGATCAAGACTTATATGGACATGGGGGGATATCATATCCAATTCAATGTGGCCAGTGCCAAATTATTGAAGGAGGCGCAGAAACATCCTGATCAATATCGGAATTTGGTGATCCGAGTGGCAGGATTTAGTGCCTTCTTTGTGCTTCTCGATGCTGACATCCAGAATGAGATTATTGCCCGCACCGAATACAGTAGCTGCTGCTGAGGAGAGTAGATCAAGGCGGAACGAGCTTATAAGGGGGGGGGAATTAATTATAACAATAACTGGGAAAGAGGAGAATGAGAAGATGAAACGAATAAGAATTTTAAAGTTTTTTAGATTATCATTGTTTTCTTTGTTAGTTCTGTTTTTGTGCGGTAGTATAGGACAGGCTATGGATTTGCCGGATGTGATCGACAAGACAAACTGCAGTCATTACAAAGATATGCTTATCCCAGCTATGTACCGTGCGATTGAAAGGGGCGACTATTCTATTACACCTGGTAAATTAAACTTCAAATACAAACATACTGACGGCTTTCTTGCAGCAAGCGCAAAAAATGAAGGGAAATACGACGTAACTCCTGAGGGCGATTTGATCGATAAAAGCACCGGAAAATACCCAGAAAACGTTTATGGTTATCCTTTTCCCAACTTAGATATTAAAGATCCCAAAGCCGGGATAAAGATCATATTAAACTTCAATTTTCAGAGATACCGCTTTATGGGCTCAAGAGAATATGTCCATCTCATGTGGATAGACAAAAAAGGAGAGGAACGTTCTTTATTAGGCTTGGATCAACGCCTTTATATGAATGGTCGGCCACCGGGTCAGGAAATAAAAAATTCTGAAAAGTTTCTGTCCTTCGAATTTCGGAGAGTTTTGGAACCGATGAGCGGTAGAGGTACCAATACAATGACCTGGTTTTATATGGATGCAAGGGATAATACCAGTTATGCCTATGTTCCTGCAATTCGCAGGATTCGCCAAACTCCCACAACATCAAGGTCTGACCCATACATGGGCTCTGACTCATGGATGGACACAAATTTTATGTGGTTTGGAAAAGATAACACCATGAAATGGAGCTACGTGGGAGAAAAGACAATTCTTGTTTCTTTTACCAGTCCGGATATGCTTCCTGTACAGGAATTGCCGGATGGAAGAATAACCAAAGTGTTTCCCTATACTGGTTCTCACCCCATATTTGGCTATCAAGACCCAAAATGGAAGGGCGTATCGTGGGCGCCTCTTAATATTACCTATGTTCCAAGAAAAGTATGGATTGTGGAACAGATGCCAAAAGACCCGTATTATAATTGGGGGTTACATGTAAATTATGTCGATCAGGAAACCTATACCATATGGTACAAAGAAGTATATGAAAAATCCGGTGAATTCCGCACGTGGATCACAACTTTATTACATTACAGCGAGAGCCCAAGCGGTAAAAACAATACAGGAGATTTTGATACTCAGCTCTATACTGATGAAAAAGTTCGTCATACTACAGCTCTATGCCGATCAGCGTCATCGGAATCATTCTTATATATGCCCGCTTCAATGCTGGGGCCCAGATTTTTTAGCGTGGATAATTTCCTCATGTTATCTAAATAAGGCGGTTGTGAAAAGACGTCACCCTTTTTATAGAAGGAGAAAAAATATGAGAAAAAGAAGATGGGGTAGAGCAGCTTTTTGTGTGTTTGTTATATTGGTAATGTTTGGAGTTTTATCTTCAAATGCAGCGGCGGAAATGACTACTAGTTTTCATGGTAACTTTGAATCCAATTTTATTTTACGGGATAAGGATGGTATTCAGTACGGTTTTTTCGATGAAGCTTATGGAGTTCAACAGAGAAATACCTTAAAGTTCGATATTGACGTTGAACCTGGATTGGTATGGGGTACTGTAAGTGTGGAAAAAGTCCATTTGACTTATCGGGGCGCCTATGATTCGATTTTTGATTTTCGTGCACATGCATATAATATTAAGGATAATATAGGTGCTTCCAGATTCGATTATGGTCTAAGAGACATCAGGTTCGAGAATGATTTAAGAGAAGCTTTTATTGATTTTGTTTATAGAGGCGATTCTGAGGGGGGGTTCTTCAGGCCTGGAAGACAGATTGTTTCCTGGGGTGAGGGCCTGCTTGAAACTCTTAATGATGTTATAAACCCACCGGATCAATCTTATGCTATGTTTTTTCAAAGTCCGGATGATGTTAAGACACCTCTTTGGATGTGCCGGTTAAATTACAGCGTACCCCGTTTTAGTAATATCGGACTTAATTTTGATTTATTGTGGGTTCCTGACATCAGGCCGACTCAGTTTTCGGTAAGGGACAGTGTTGCGGGCAACCGTACAGCAGGTTTAGAGGCCCCTTATATTAGTATTTTACCTTTTGTTGATTTTAGGGGTCTCGACGTCAGGGAGGATGTTCCTACCAATGAAAATGAATATGGCGCAAAAGTAAATGCTCAAATCGGAGAACGGCTTAATATTTCTCTGCTTTATTTCAGGGATGTGGTTAATGATCCTGCAGTCCAGCTTAAGAACTGGATAATAATAGGTGGTCGACCGATACCCACGCTGGCTTCTTTTACACACAACAAACAACATGTTTATGGCGGTTATTTTAGCTATCAATTATTGGCATTTGGTACGGAAGCTATTATAAGAGGCGAGATATCACACTATACAGCTTATCCGATCAATATTGTAAGTGCAGATACCATTCTGAATGGACCAGCAGCGAGGTTGCCTCCTATCCAGTGGGTGGGTATTACATATCTTTTAAAGCCGGTAACAAAAACTACGCTATCGATTGACAAGGAATTGCGTATAAGATGGCTATCTAAAGACCTTACAAAAGTTTCATTTGAATGGCTGCATAAGGTGATCAATGAGTGGAATAATCGTTTGGATAACAGGTGGTATTATACCGGATCAACTACCAGGATAAGGCAGGACCGCAGAAACATAAGAGAGCAGGATGTGTTCATGGCTCAGGCGCAAACCTATTGGTGGGCATCCAGGCTTAATCCTTCGTTCACAGTGGCATACAATCCAGGAAAGCATGGAGAAGGTGGAACGGGAATGATTGCTCCTTCAATAAAATGGTATATTACTCCCAGGACTTATAGCGATCTGAAACTGCAGGCATTTTTCGGAGATACGAAATCCAGCTGGGGTTTTGGAACTCTAATTCCCACAAGTGATGTAACATTCAAATTAGGGTATGAGTGGTAAACGCTATATTAATTTGCTGGAAGATCGTATTAGAAAGGCTAAAATAATGACCAACTTTGAAGACATTATTTATGAAAAAAGGGATGGGGCAGCTAAGATCACCTTCAACCGGCCGGAGGTTTATAATGCTATAAGACTAAAGACGATAGAGGAGCTGATTATCGCCTTTGAGGATGCAGACAGGGATAACAGCTTAGTAGCAGTAGTGGTTACCGGTAAAGGAGATGCCTTTTGTGCCGGGGGAGATCTTTCACTTTTTAAAGATTTTTCTCCTGAAAACGGAAGGGAGTTAGCCGCCCAATGTCTTAAGCTGGCTAACTTGATGAGGGGCATAGGTAAGCCCGTTATTGCGGCGGTAAATGGCTTTTGTATGGGTTGGGGACTTGAATTTGTTGTTTTTTGCGACCTTGCCGTTGCCTCGGATAATGCCCAATTTGAGCAGCCTGAACTTAGAGTAGGAAGCTGCCCTATGTTTGGGGCTACTCAGATGTTTCCCTTGATCATGGGAGATAAAAGGGCAAGAGAGGCAGTTTTTCTCTCAAAAAGATATGATGCAAAAGATGCGGAAAAGGCTGGATTGATAAACAAAGTAGTTCCTGAAAATAAACTGGAAGAGGCGGTGAATGCCTGGTGTAAGCGGCTCTCTGAGATGAGCCCCCAGGCCGTGAGAACTGCGAAGGTTGCCCTGGGAGTTATTCCCGATCTCCTTCACAGTGCTTTAAGACATGGCTTGATTTTAGCGCCAATGCTTTGGGAAACTCAGGAATCCAAAGAGGCAATGACAGCCTTTGTGGAAAAGCGCAAAGCGGACTTTTCTTCGTTCAAAAAATGACGGGTATCTATGATAAAGAGTCTGGAAAAACTGCGAACAATAACTGGACATTTTTACAACAATTATCTTAAGGAGGCCAAGGGGAAGGGGCAAAAGATTATCGGTTGGCTGTGCAACTATGTCCCCGTGGAAATCATCGAGGCGGCAGGAATGGTTCCGCTCAGGGTAATGGGAAAACCCGGAGAAATAAAGATGCATGAGGCAACAGCCTTTCTCAATCTTTATTCATGTTCCTTTACACGGACGGTTTTGCAGCTTGTGCTGGATAAACAGTATGATTTTTTAGATGGCTTCATAAATTGTGCTACCTGTGACGGGATGAGGAGGCTGGGAGATGCCTTGCCTTATCATACAAATCTTCCTGTTTTATATACTTTGTCTGTCCCCCATAAAATGGACGAGGAAGCGGTAAGGTTCTTTACTGATGAGCTGGAGACAATCCGCCGGAAGTTTGAAAAGACCTTCGGAGTCAGCATTACCGATGATGCCCTGATAGAAGCCATCAAAACCTCAAATCAAGCCAGACGGCTGCTGGCAAGGCTCTATCTGATGCGAAAAAAAAATAATCCTCCTCTTACAGGTTCAGATGTGCAGGAAATATTGAATGCGATGACGGCTATCCCTATGAAAGAATTTCTCCCCCTGTTGGAGGGTATTCTTTCAGAGATGGAGGACAAAGCCCCTGATAAAAAAAACGGGGTCAGGCTGATGCTGAGCGGCAGCATCTTAAACAACTATGAATTTATTAAGGGGATTGAGGAATTAGGCGGCCTGGTGGTAATTGACGCCCTGTGCAGCGGGACCCGGCACTGGTTAGGAGAAATCGATCTTCAGAGTTGCAACAGCCCTCTTGGAGCTCTTGCAGCGTATTACCTGAAAAAATTTCCTTGCCCCAGGATGTATCCTTCCGAAGACCGCTTCCAAACCATAACCGATCTGGCCATGGAGTACAGAGTTCAGGGGGTGATCTCCACGGTTATCCGCTATTGCTCTATTCATATCTTTGATGCCCCCCGGTTGAGGGACAGATTATTAGATCTCAATATCCCGCTTCTTAACCTGGACATGGAATATGGTGCCAATATCAGCGGACAGGTGAAAACACGGGTCCAAGCCTTTATCGAAATGCTCGAGGAGAGTGTTGAAAACCCATGAGAAAGATCATTGAGGTTGACAATAGTATATGGGATAAAGGTATCGATGTCTGGAAGTCGATCCTGAACTACCGGAAGGAGAAGAAAAATCCTAGCAAGAGTCAAGTCGCCTATTTTGAGCTTTATATCAAATACCTCGAAAGATTAAGATCTGCACGTGGCAAAGAATTTGCACATGCTACAAGTGTTCCGGCGGAGATATTTTACGCTATGGACATGGCGCCGGTTCTTCTTGTGGGCACCTGTTTTGCCATCACCCAGTGTATTAAAGAATATCCAAAAGCCATGGAGATATACCGGCAGTACGGCACAGCCGAGGAGATTTGCAGCGCTCATAAAAATGTTATCGCCCATTGCGTTTCAGGCTGGCTGCCCAGGCCAAACGTTTTTATCGATGTAGGAGGCGGGTGTGATGCCTTTGCCAATTCCATGAAAATTGGGGCTGAGCTTTATGGAGTTCCTCATTTTCAGGTAGATACACCCTACTACAAAAATCAGAAATCGATTAATTACCTGGTTACGGAGTTTAAAAAGTTAATTACTTTTCTTGAAGATCAAAGCGGCAGGAAGATGAATTGGGATAAATTGAGTGCATCTATGATTTATTCCCAGAAGATGATTGATTTATGGTGGGAGGTTTGGGAGTTGAGAAAAGCCTTTCCAAGCCCAATGGACAACCGTCGGTCATGGGAGACCAACTGGATCAACTGGTTTTTTGCCGGGACGCCTGAAGGAGTTTATTACTGGGAGGTTTTAAGAAATGAGCTTTATGAGAGGGTCAAAACAGGAGTAGGCGCTTACCCTGAGGTCAGAGAGAAATACCGCCTCTTCGACCTCTTTATGGCTCCGGCCTGGGATTTGGGGATTCTGGAGTGGATGCAGCAGGAATATGGGGCCAATATAGTCCTGGAGGGACTGATTATGTATGATAGAGGCTTAGTGATGGATCCGGACAAGCCGCTGGAATCCATGGCCAAACGCTGGTATTATGGCCCTCTTATGAATGTTTTGCAAGGACCCACTGAGGACTATATTCAGGACATAGTTAGCCAGGTGGATGAATTTAAGCCTGATGGAGCAATCTGGTGGGACGGTTTTAGCTGTCGCCAGGCCGGTGCGGTTGATCTGATGGCCAAGTCCCTCGAAAAGATCGGCATCCCCACCATCAGAGTCAAATGTGACACCACCGATCCGGCCTTTGTCAGCAAGGCGGAGATGCGCCGGCAGTTGTCCGATTTTTTTGAGATGCTTGATTCAAGAAAATAGTTGTCCCCGGCTCAAGAGACTATCTATTACAAATTATGGAGAGAAACAATGGAACCTATATCCCCAAGAACACAAGCACCGGTTATTGGTGAGTGGAGACTCATTTCGTTTGAGATGCAAACAGGAAATGAAGTCATCTACCCTTTTGGTAAACATGTGCAAGGAACAATTATGTACACTGCATCCGGGCGGTTTTTCGGACAAGTTATGCCCGGAGGCCGCCCTGCTTTTGCATCTGACGACCTGATGAAGGGAACAGACGAGGAAATGGCCGGCTATAGAGGATGCCAGGCGTATTACGGAAGTTATGAACTTGAAGGAGAAAATGTAGTCATTCACCATGTGGAAGCCTCTTTATTTCCAAACTGGGAAGGGACATCACAAAGGCGGCTATTTGAGGTGTCAGGAAACCGGCTCAAGATTCGAACACCGCCAATGCAGTGGGATGGCAGTGAGGTCAGCTCTGTTATTTTGCTTTTTGATCGGATCGTGTAGAACACTAGAAACGCTTTTTTAAGATCTCTATCTCAATTGGGGATATCTTCAATTGCTCCATCAGTAAGGGATCTAAATTTCCACTCTGTCCGGCAATAAGCATGAGCCAGTTGCGGATCGTATGGTGATCAACACCTATGATCTTTGCTGCGCCTCGTAAGGATATTCCTTGCAATAAAAGCTTAAAGGCACTGATAACCTTTTCTTGCGGAGAACGGAGTCCGGAAAAAATACTCCTTGCTCTGCTGCAGAAAGATCTGCCACATTCCTTACATAGAAACCTGCGGACCATCGTTCCGTCCTTGGTTCGGTATGTTCCATTAGAGATGATATATGATTTTCCTCCTTCAGGCTGTAAATTGCATGCAGGATTCGGGCAAGTATTTTTTTCTTTGCCATATTGCTGCCCCCAATTATTCCGGTGTCCTTTTTCAACGGATGAATACCCGCCAACGGTTAGTTCCCCATCGGTTTCTGTTTTATCGGTATGTGCTTTTATCTTACTCTCATTATGCATTACAATTCCTAACGCCCCGAAAGGACCAAGAATCCGCGACATCTCAACTAATTCTATTTCATAAATATTAGAATGAATTTTACCGGGCAGGCAATTATGCTTTCCAGCAAGTCTGAATCCTAAGCTCGAAAGATGTATTTGCCCCTCCTCTGTAGCAGAATTGATAGCAATCAAATAATTTTTCTTATGCGTAATTTTTCTAAAATATTGTACGTTAGTTACATTGTGTCTATATCCTACATTCAAGCTTGCAGAAAAGATGGAATAAGTAAAAAAAACGCCTTGCTGAAAGGTCAGAATATTGCTTAACCTGTCGGGAGTCAGATGTCCTTCGAAAGTTCCCTTTTTAATGATCTCTGCGTAAACGTCCTTTGCTATGGGTAAACAGATTTGATGCCCCACATAATGTCCCCAGCAGTCAAAAACAATGCGATTCAATTCAGGCAATAACCTTATAGCAGCCTTGATAACATCTTCCCCCATGGGTTTCTCGTCGCCGTAAATATCATGATGACAGGCAAGCATCATGCTGATATGTTTGTCCTTGGTAATCTTTTCATTATACAAGAGATCGGCATCAACGGACTGCTCATGGTTCACACATGAATCTTTTGAGTGAAATAATTTGTTTTCCATTAATGACAGGGCAAAGCGCCTTTTCTGTATTGAGTACCAAACGGGCTCATCGGCGTTAAGGACGATGCAAACCTGCATTGGAATTCCGGTGACTTCAGCAATATCATGCAGATTGTCAAGCCGTACCCTATTCCGATTAGTCTCCCAATTCCGTAGTTGCCGGACGCTGACTCCGAGCGATGAGGCAAAACTCTCCTGACTTATCTTACGCCATTCTCGGTAATCTTTAATCAGAGCACCCAGTGATTTGTAAAATATTGTATCACTAGCGGAAATGTATTTTCCTTGTGGAATAGACCGCTTCAATTCTATAATCCTTTTTATAATCCTTACATAATTACTAAGTACTAATTTTATATGATTTTATATCATTTTTTAAGAGAATGCAAATTGATTCTGTTAGTTACTATGCGAATTGAGAAAGGAAATCATAAGATGGCGGAAGATAAAAAATATCTCATTTATTTAGATACAGGTGGGACCTTTTCTGATTGTGTCATCATAAAAGAGGACGGATCATTTGTGAGCGGCAAGGCATCCACGACGCCGGATAACTTAGCAACATGTTTTTTTAATTGCATTGAAAACGCGGCACAGCAACTTGGAAAGGGACTAATAGATGTGCTTAAAAATTGCAAACTATTAGGCTTCGGCACTACAGCCGGGACTAATGCCTTATTAACTCTTCAGGGACCGAAATTAGGTCTGATTACCACAGCCGGGTTTGAGGACACGACTATCATGATGCGGGGTGTAGGTCGATGGGCAGGTATTCATCCGTCAATAAGCATGCATGTGCCTGATACTGATAAGCCCCAGCCTCTGGTTCCCAGGTCA
Source organism: Desulfonema limicola (assembly GCA_020723255.1). GTDB lineage: Bacteria > Desulfobacterota > Desulfobacteria > Desulfobacterales > RPRI01 > RPRI01. The sequence goes on from DYJH01000013.1 coordinate 22,859, forward strand.
TTGATCAAGGGCGTGACTGAACGTATAGATAACATTGGTGAAGTTGTTATCCCTCTCAATGAGCATGATGTAGTAAATGCGGTCAAGGAATTGATTAAGGAAGAAGTGGAAGGGATAGCCGTATGTCTGCTCTGTTCCTATGTCAATAGCGCCCATGAAAAGAGAATCGGCGAAATTATTGAGCAAATAGCCCCGGACATGCAGGTTTCTTTATCGTATGTGGTTTCGCCCCTGATCAGGGAATATTCACGTTCAAACAGCACTATTGCCGACCTTTTTGTGGGCAAGGCCGTTAGAAGGCTTTTTAAAAACATCAAACATAAATTGGACGATTATGGGTATGATCGTCCCCTTCTGGTTATGCAGGCCGCGGGTGGTCTCTCCCGCTCCGAGGTAGTCAGACCAATAACGACCCTGCATTCCGGGCCGGTTGGTGGGCTCACGGGTGTAGAGTCTTTCATGAAGCTATATGGATATAAGAATGGAGTCGGAAGTGACGTGGGTGGCACCAGTTTTGATGTCAGCATCGTTCCGGAAGATGGCGCCAAGTTTTTAAGAGAGCCGGTGGTCGGTCGTTACAACCTTCAGAATCCAATGCGTGAGATATTAACATTCGGCGCCGGCGGAGGAACTATTGCATATATTGACAAGTTGAGCGGCACCCTGCGTGTAGGGCCTAAAAGCGCAGGATCAACTCCCGGCCCCGTCTGTTATGATAAAGGCGGGACTCAACCCACGGTCACAGATGCGGATGTTATCATGGGCAGGATAGACCCCGATTATTTCCTGGGCGGAACCATAAAACTAAATAAAGAAAAAGCAGTCCGGGCTATGAAAGAGATAATAGCTGATCCTTTGGGAATGACAGTATTAGATGCTGCGGAAGCAATTTGTCTTGTTGTAGATTCTTATATGAAGGATGTCCTGAACACGGCTTTTACAACAAGGGGTTTGGATCCGAGGGAGTTTATACTATTTGCTTTTGGAGGCGCCGGGCCGGTGCACTGCGCAGGATACAGCAAAGACCTTGGTTTTCAAAAGGTAATCTCTATGCCATATTCGGCCACCTTTTCTGCGTTTGGAGCTTCTACCGCCAATGTCCTGCACCGTTACGAGAGTTCTCCCTTTGCCGTTATGACGAACATCGAATTTGACAAATCGACACGACGGTTTAGGATTGCTGGTTTGGAAAGGCTTCCAAGAGAGGATATCGAGAGGTTCAACCGTATGTATAAAGACCTGGAGCGTCGCTGCTTTGAGGACATGGAGGCGGAGGGTTTTGCCAAGAAGGCTGTGAAGCTTGTTTATCCTGTTCGAATAAGATACGGCGGACAGCTTGATGAGGTGGAATTCATGTCTCCTGTGAATCAGATAAATACAACTGATGATTTAAAGGCAATACTTACTGCCTTTGAATCTGAATACGTCAGATTATTTTCGGAAGGAGCGCTATATCCTGAAGGCGGTGTTGAAATTATGGGTATAGCGCTGCAAGGATCGGCGGTTGTCACAACGCCTGTAATACCTGAGAAACACTTTGTGAGTGATGACCCCGGGCCTGCTATAAAGAGTGAACGAGATGTTTATTTTAACGGCAAGAATATATCCGCCCGCGTTTTTGATATGAATAAGGTACAAGTGGGGAATATAATTTTTGGTCCGGCCATAATTGAGGGGGTTGACACTAACCTTGTCGTTCCTCCGGACAGAAAGGTTACTATCGATCAGTATATGAATATGGTGATGGGAGATATTTGAAAAAAGAAACGGAGGAAATACTAATGAACAATTGCATACATATAGATCCGATCGAATATGAACTTTTTTACAACAGGCTCCATGAAGCTTTGTTTGATGCAAAGGAGGCCATCAAGCTGCTTTCGGCATCCGAGATTGTCAGGGAAGCAAATGAGGCAATGCAGTGCGTTTGCCGGCCCGATGGAGAAACAATACTTATGTCTGCCGGACTTTTGGCTCATGTGGCAAGTATTACTCACAACATTAGATATATCATAGCAGATAAATATGAGGAGGATATCGGTATTTATGAGGGAGACCAATTTATATGCAATGATTGCCATCTTGGCGGGATGCACATCCCTGACATGATGATCATCGCCCCATTATTCTATAAAGACAAGCATATCGGCTGGCTTGGGAACGGCACCCATGTTCCGGAAGTGGGAGCCATTGAGCCGGGTGGCATGCCAGCCACAGCAACCGAATTCTGGCATGAGGGCATATGCCTCCCCGGTGTAAAAATAGTTGAAAGGGGCAAGGTAAAGCGTGACATAATGAATATGATGAGGCGCGCTGTCCGCGACCCGCGAGGCATAGATATAGACACCAGAGCAAAAATTGCCGGCAATGAAAGGGCGAGAACCCATATTATAAAAATCATTGATGAGTTCGGCATTGACTTTTATATGGCCGCTTCCAGTCAACTGGTCAAAGATGCCGAGGCCCAGGCTAAGCGGAAAATAAAACAACTGGCAAAAGGAAAATTCAGAGCCAGGTGTTTTACGGATTGTGTAAACTCAACATTGCAAAAGCTGAGGATGGTTGAACTGGCGATTGAGATTACAGAAGATGGCATGATGAACATAACGGCGCCTGTGGTATCTCCCCAGGCGGCAGGCTACAATAATGCCGCCTATCCGGCTTTAGAGGGACTGATATTCTGCACTCTTCTGTGGCAGCTATTTTATGACGCCAGATGGAATACAGGTTGTCTGAAGGCGTTGAACATCGATATTCCTAAAGGATCTATGATCTCCGCTGATCAGAGCGCGGCTGTTGCCTATGCCCCTGTCGGAATAGGAATGCAGGTTATGGGCATTGTTAATGAATTGATTACACGCAGTTCTTTTATCGCAAGTAATTTTAACGATATGATTGCGCCGTGCGCATTTCTTAATGTCATACTGGCTGGAGGACTGGACAGGTATGGCAGGAATTGTGCCGCCGCCATAACAAGCTGCATGATGACCGGTGGAGGTGCGCGATATGACAAAGACGGGCAAGACACTAGCGTAACTGAATGGAATCCATGGACGGATTTTGGGGATGCGGAAGGCAACGAGGTCAAGGTGCCAATCTTTCATCTCGGCAGAAGGCACATCGTCGATTCAGGGGGGGCAGGCAAGTACAGGGGCGGTTCTGCCGGCGAGACAATCGTTTCCGTTCATGCATCTCCTTTCGCGGTTGTCGGCCATCTCGGTTCCGGTGGATATGTCAGCGGCGTGCAGGGAATATACGGCGGGTATCCGCCGGCTAAGGCCAGTTTGTTTATAGCCAGAGATGCGGATTTCCGGGAGAGGGGAAAAAGAGGAGAATCAATACCTCATTCCACAGAAGAATTACTCCAGATATACGGAAACAAGGTTCAGAAACCCTATCCGGCCTATCCTATGACACCTGCAAGTGAGAACGATATAATAGCATCTCAGTGCTGGGGCGGAGGCGGATCAGGTGATCCCCTTGAGAGGGACACTGAGGCTATAGTCAATGATATCCGAAACAAATTAACCTCATTAGATATGGCAAAAGATGTATATTGCATCGCTGTTGATCCTGAAACTTTAGAGGTGGACAAAGTTGAAACGCAGAAGATGAGAGCGGCAAAAAAGAAAAAAAGACTTTATGAGGGAATTCCCGGACAAAAGTTTGTTTCCCAGATGGTGGAGAAAAGGGAAAAAAGAGATTTCTCTAAGCCGGTGCTGGATTTTTTTGATGAGATAAGTGCTTATTCGGATGGCTTTAGAGAGCAACTGACATTTGAGAAGGAGTTTGCCAAAAAAGAACTGTCAAAACCGGATGTAAAGCCGGTAAGGGAAGTTCTTAAGCTGACCCCTTATGTAAAGATTGTGGAGGATGCTAAGGGCGATAAATATGCTGCCTGCAGCAATTGCTCTCATGTCTATTGTTCAGCCTATGAGAACTTCAAGTTGTACGCTCTGATTTATGACAGGGACCCCAAGGATATCCAAAGGGATTATCTGGGACCGGACAAGGATTGGATGATATACCGGGAGTTTTACTGTCCAGGATGCAGCAGTCAGATAGAGGTGGAAGCCACGCCTTCCTGCACACCGATTCTACACAATATAGAGATTAAATTATAAAGGTATTGCAAAATGTCAGAGAGAAAATATTGGAACGAGGAAATGGAGACAAAATCTTATGAGGAGATGAGTGATATTCAATTTGGAAAGCTGAAGAACCAAATTCATTATATCTACAACAACTCTCCTCTTTATTATAAAAAGAAATTTGATGATGCCGGAGTGAAACCGGGTGATGTTAAAACGTGGGAGGATTTTTATAATTTGCCGATTATGGGCAACAAAGAAATGGAGATAAAAAGCCAGAAAGAGTCTCTTGACAGAGGAGATGGCCATCCATTTGGCACATTCCTTTGTGCGCCTGTTGAAAAAGTTATAGGAATGACAGCTACAGGAGGTACCACAGGCGATCCCACCTTTTCTTACATATATACAGTAAAAGATCTTCGTATCAATGACGAAGTCTGGGCTCGTGTTTTTTGGAAAGCCGGTATAAGGCACGGTAATTTTGTGGCTAATATATTTGCTCAAAGCATGCATGCCGGCGGCTGGCCGGTAAATCATGCATTGACCTCTTATGGCGCTTGTTCCATTCCTGTCGGAGCAGAGGCAGGCACGGATCGGATTTTGCGGATGCTAAATTTATTCAGGCCTGCAGCCATTGTAGGCACTGCGCCATTAATGGAGCATCTGATAGAGAGATGTCCGGAGGTATTGAAAAAGAGCATAAGTGAACTTGGGATTAAGATACTTTTGTGTGCCGGTGCGCCGGGAGCCGGGATTCCTTCGGTCAGGAAAAAACTTGAAGATGCCTATGGCGCAAAAATATTTGATTCTGCCGGCGGTGGCCAAGGAGCTCACATGGTTTCGTGTGATTCAAAAGAATATTACGGCATGCACATGAACTGCGCAGACTATTTCATCTGGCCGGGAGATCTTATTGATCCTGAGACAGGCAAGGCTATTCAAATTGCGGAAGGCGTGATCGGACACGCCATTTTCACTGCTCTGGAACAGGAGGCCAAACCTTTTTTCAGATACGCCTGGGGTGATTTACACCAGGTTTTCACAAAAGAATGCCCTGGATGCGGCTTTAGAGGGCTTAGAATCAGAATTGTCGGCAGAGCGGATGAAATGCTGATAGTAAAAGGCGTAAATATTTATCCCACGGCCGTAAAGGGAATTGTAAATACATTCTTCCCTCGGGTGACAGGAGAAATGCGCATTATTCTGGATGAGCCTGGTCCTGATGTAAAACCTCCCCTGAAGCTTGAGATCGAACATGCCGGTTTAAGCCAAAGTGAGTTGCCGGCACTCAGAGATATTATAATTCAGGAGATAAGAAATAAGCTGGAGGTGCGACCGGATGTCAAACTTGTAGCAGCCGGCACTTTTGAAAGGGCAGGTGGAGTTTCGGCTAAAGGGACCTTGATTGAAAAGCGTTATAAAAACAGTTAGCCAATATTGTGTCAATATCAAGAAAGGAGGCAAAAAATGGAATATAAATTTCTCGAGTCAAAAAGAAAAGAGGAGTTTGATATTGTTTGTCAAAAGCATCCGAATGCGCCTAGGTCATTTCTCCTCAAGACCGATCTCCTCAGAAGGGGTTTAGCGCCGACAGAACCGGCTATGAAAAGGCTCCAAGACCCTTATTATGAGCATTGTCCTGAAGTCCTGTTCCAATGGCATCATGCGGATCGGACAACCGATTATAAAGTGCCGGGCCCTTTTTGTTTTAATGATGGAACGTGTGTCTGGTTTATCCTTAGTCCCCCGCCATACGATCCTTACACCCTTGATCTTATTAATGATGAATTCTGGATATTATCAGATGGAGAGCCCTTGGAAGAGGTTCATTTTTTTAAAAAACCGGAATATTATGATAAAATGACAACAAGCGGCGTTCCGATGCAAAAAGTTGCCAACCTCGGCGGTCCTGATATGTTTTATTTCTGTCAATCCCGTCACTGCCACTCCTGGAGCGAAGGGCTTCAGTGTAAGTTTTGCGATATGGATTATAATGCAAAACATCAGATGAAGATGGGAAGAGGTTTTAAGATACGGATAACCCCTGACGAGATTTATGAAACAACCTGCGAGGCCTTGAAGGAGAAGGGGAGATGGCGTTTTATGTTCCTCACGGGAGGGGCAGATCCCCGGGAGAAATTCGAGCGTGAACTGGAAATAAATATTAGTCTGATAAAGGCAATAACCAAAGCGGGGAAGGAAATCTTAGGGGTAGATCGTCTTCCCCTGAATATCATTATGACACCCCTGGAGGAGGAGCAAAACCGCAGGTTATTCGATGCAGGTATTTCCGGTCTTGGGAATTATATCGAGGTCTGGGATAAGGAAAAGTGGAAACTCACATGCCCTGGAAAAGAAAAGAATATAGGATATGACAAGTGGATCGAGAAAACCTTAAAAGCAGTGGATATCTTTGGCAAGGGCAATGTGGTTTGCGGTTTTGTTCCGGGAATAGAAATGGCTCCTCCTCCCTATGGATTTACAGACATTGATGAAGCCGTAAACTCCAGCTTAACCGGCTATGATTTCTTGCTCAAAAATGGTGTAATTCCCGTAGGAAGCAACTGGTCGGTCATGCCGGGCACAGAGTTTTTCAAGATGGGAGCAACACCGCCCCCTTTGGAGTTTTATGCGAAACTGGACATCGGCAGGTATGAACTCATGAAAAAGCATGAAATAGGAATTCTTGCCCATCAGTGGTATTACAAACACCAACCCTTAGCAGGTCATGTGGATTGGCTTAGGCTTTTATAGGAAGGAGCAAACATGAAGATATCATTGGAACTAAAAGGACTTTTAGAAGATCCTGAGTCGGTTAAGCTTCTGACCACTACCGATAAGGATGGTGTTCCCCACACAGTTTTAAAGGGTTCTCTTGCAGCCTTAGATGAAGATTTCCTGGCCTATGTCGAATTGTTTGAAGGCTCTCGGTCTCAGAAGAATATGCTGCATAATCTTTGGTTTAAGAAGCTGGTTACAATAGCCGTTTGTAAAGGGGGTTTAGCCTATCAAATCAAAGGAGAACCTTATAGATTTATAATAGAAGGAGCTTTGCGCGACAGCTTTTTCAAGGAGGTCTGGAAGCGGATGCCGGAGGCCAATCCCAGCGGAGTATGGTTGATAAGGCCTAAAGAGGTTATCGATGAGAGCTATGAAACACAACTAAAGAAAGAACAAGATAGAATTAATTACTCCATCTGGTTTCAATATCTTGGAAGGCCTTAGAAAGGAGGAAAGATGGAAGAGAAGAGAGGAGAAGAATACATAATATTTAGCTACCTGAGTGATCTGGAAGAAGCGGTGATGTTGGCCCAAAATATAGTAATAAGTGGGGGGACAATCAAGGAAATCGAATCGGCTCATGATGACTTGGTGAAATTAGGACCACTTCTAAACAGTGAGGCCGACTATAAACGCCTAAAGGAGGATGTAGGGGGATTGGTCGGGAGTCTTGTTAATAATGCCAGAGAAGGTAACGAAGGCCTTACGTTAGGTTGTGTGCGACAGCTAAGGGATAAGTTGAGGATGTTCAAAACCGAATGATTTGTATATTTTAATATAAGGGGAATATCTATGTCATCAAACGATAGCCAGTTTATTCTTCGCCGTCTAATAGGCACGTGGAGATTGCTGTCTTTTTACGTCAAGACACCGGACAAGCAAGTCGCATCCCTTCGGCCGAGATGCTATAGGCTATTACATTTTATTCCCAAACTGGACCGGTGTTGACCAAGTACGCTTTATCAAACTGATTGACAATACTTTGACATTGAGCTCGGCCCCACTATTGTTGCGGTGGATGCAGCAGACTGCATCTCTGTCCTGGGAACGTGTTTGAAGAACCAGTACTTTTTCTGATTGTGCAGGTCTACTTCTGGTAAAGTATTTATATCACTGACGGGATATATTGCATAATTTGAGCCTGACTAAGTAATCGGCCAAAAGGGGTTATTATGCAAAGGTCTCATACTGAATGTAAAGGTGTAAGTAAACGGTAGATAATCCGGGTGAAATTAGCTTTCATTACATGCTGTTTTTTGATCGCCACAGGCTTTTGCGTATTTATTTAAAATTTCCATAATTTTATCATGCACAAGACAGTTTGGTTCGCACTTTATCCGGCCTTCCCGTACTGCTTCGTACTGAGCGGGCATGTATTGACTGAGAAGCGGTAGAGGAATCCCATATTGCGCAAGATTTTGGAACAGCAATGTTATAGTATCCGAACATCTGGGATGTGACCAGTAATATCGTATCCTGTCACTGAAGCCGTAAGCGGTTATATATCGCAAATATGCCTTGCCGCCATGATAGTGCTTATGCCAATGAGTCCGGTCTGCGTGCGCAAGTTCTTGCATCAACTCAGGAAGCCGCGATAGAATAACCCTGCGCCGCCTTCCCAGCCATTCTCGCTCGATATATGACAGGGCATAAAGAGCTTCTCTTGCTGCAAACGTAAGCCACGGGCCAACCTTAAGAATTGCACAATGGTCTCCGACCATCCTGATGAGCGCTTGCTGAGTCTGGAAATCAGTGGAATGGGCTTCAAAAACCATACTTTCATGTTTTTCCATAAACAATTTAAGATCTTCGAATTTTTTGCCGTCATAGTCGTATATTGCTTCCTGGCCAAATGTTGCACCAGTCTCCACAACAAGCGCTAAACAGCGACCCCAAGCGGACTCAAGCCCTCTTTCAATGAACGCTCTCCGCATGCTGTCTATCGTTTCTTTAACGCTTTTGACGGATGAAACGCACAAATTACTATTTACTTCATGCACTCCGCCGGAAGCCGGCACTTCCGCACCAATGATATATACGAGTTTGTCTTTTTCTTCTTGCCGGGCTTTGGAAGCCTTTTCGGCAATTTCGCAAAGAGAAGCCGTCCTGTCCGCTATAGTTTCCAGGCTAAGATATGGACGGCCGTCATAAATATCATCCCGGCAAGGCACGCTGGGATCCAAATGCAACTTCCGGTAGCCGGCTTGAACACAATGTCGTATCAATTCCTTTGCCTTCGACATAGCTGAGTCCGAATTCTCGAAATGCCAGGCGCCCGGTCCCAAATGGTCTCCTCCCAAAATTATTTGGTCTTCACCAAGCGACTTTTTTTTCAAAACCTGTCTGACGTATTGGGCGAATTGCTTTGGCTTCATACCGGTGTAGCCGCCAAATTGATTAACCTGCTGTCCCGTCGATTCTATGCAAACAGATTGATTTTGTTTTTGTGCGTGTTCCAGAGCGGCTCTGATAACAAATAAGTTAGCCGAACATATTGAAGTGATTCCAACGGCTCGTCCCTGTTTTTGATCTCTCACTATTTTATATAGATAATCCGACATGTTATCTCGTTACAATCTTGAAATGATTTCTGCATCAGGTTCAAGCTTACAAACTACTAGCTGCAGTATGAGGCCTTAATAATTGCCCCGCATCTGTCCTGGCGTGCGACATCGATTCTGGCTTTGCAGTGTGTTAAGGCGCAACCTACAACACTTATAGCTTTTTCCGGCGTATTGTTTGTTTCGCTTATATGGGACAAGATCACATGTTCAAGATTATCATGTACAATATCTTGCAGAAGCACTTTTGAATCTTCATTTGACAAATGGCCTGATCTGCTTTTTATCCGCTGTTTCAAAGGCCAGGGGTAAGGTCCGTTTGCGAGCATATCAGGATCGTGATTTGCCTCAATGATTAATACGGAACACATCTTAAGATTTTCTTTTACCATTGCGGTTGCAATCCCGAGATCCGTTGCTATTCCTATTTTTGTTTTGTTTTTTGATACCGTAAATCCGGCTGTATCTCTTGCATCATGTGATAATGAAAAAGGATGAAAATGGATATCATTTATATTAAATCCCGTACCGCATTCAAAATTCATAAATTCATCGATTCTTCCGAGAAACGAAGATGCTGCTTTTTGGGTTTTATGGCTTATATGGACAGGAATGGAAAACCGGCGGGAAAGAACTCCTACTCCGTGTATGTGATCGGCATGTTCATGAGTTACAATAATTGCATCAAGATTTTCAGGCGCAAGATTGCTCGCTTTCATCCTCCGTTCTATCTCAAGCCCGGATAGTCCGGCATCTATGAGAACTGATGTGCAGCCGTCTGAAATATATATTGAATTTCCTTTGCTGCCGCTTGCAAGCATGCAAAGCTTAAGACCAGACGGTTTGCCGGCTTTTATGGAAGATGTGTTTTTATTCACATTATACTCCGGTGTGGCCGAAGCCTCCTTTGCCGCGCTTTGTATCTTCAAGTCTGTCGGCGATTTCTATTGCTGCTTGATATACCCGCTTAACAAGCATCTGGGCAATTCTGTCTCCACGATTAAAAATATAATCCTTTTTCCCGTGGTTAATCACCGCTATTTTTATTTCACCGCGATAATCCGAATCTATTGTGCCGGGAGAATTTATAATGCCTATCCCATGCGTAACTGCGAGCCCGCTTCTCGGACGTATTTCTATTTCAAATCCTTCCGGTATCGCAACTGCCAGACCGGTTGGTATCAGAGCGATATCTCCCGGATTAAGAACAAATTTTTTTTCAAGGCAGGCGCATACATCCATGCCTGCACTGTAAGGCGTCATATAGCGCGGTAGCGGGATGTCGGAATCCTTATCGCCATTTAACCGCAAAAATCGGATCACAGGAGTATTTCCCATCAGATGGACTTTAAAATATCCTCAAACTGTTTTTTATCTGAAACAGGCCCAAGAATGGTTAGTGATAAATTGTCGAAGTTAAAAAGCAAATTTGCAAGATCAAATACTTCATCTTTTGTAACCGATTCAATTTTGCCGATTACTTCCTGAAGCGGAACATGGCGATTTAAATTTATTTCATTTTGCGCCTGCCTGAACATCTGATTATCAGTACTTTCGGATGCAAGAATCAAACAGCCTTTAGAATATTCAACGGCATCTTTGATCTCAAAATCATCTATAGGACGCTTTTTGATATTTTCAACTTCCTTTATTATTAAATCCGCCGCTTCCAAGGCATTGCCAGGATCAACAGCGGCATATGCGCATAGCATGCCTGTATCAATATAAGACGAGACAAAAGAATAAACCGAATAAGCAAGCCCTCTTTTTTCACGTATTTGCTGGAAAAGTCTTGAGCTCATATTGCCGCCGAGTATAGTATTTATAAGCGAATAAGCATACCTTCTTTCATCTGTGAGAGACAATCCTTTATATAAAGCACATATATGAACCTGTTCTAAATCCTTGCCAAAAATATTTAAGCCTTTTTGCGCATCAGGAGTTATCCGTTCAGGGGGAAACGAGGTATTTTCATAAGATTCAAAAACAGGGCCAATAATATCTAAAATTTGATTGTGTTCTATGTTGCCGGCAACCGAAATAACAATGGCAGAAGGCTGGTAACGGATTTTGAAAAACTCTTTTATTTTTTCGGGCTTAAAACTAATGATATTTGAGCGTGTTCCAAGCACTGAAGATCCTAGTGGATTGTTTTTAAAAAAGCATTGGTCTGAAAGAAGATGTATATATTCTTCAGGATTATCTTCAACCATTCCTATTTCCTGAATTATGACGGGACGCTCTTTTTCAATTTCATTTATATCAAATGTAGAATTTAAGAAAATATCAAAAAGAAGGTCGGCTGCGGTATTAATATGAGATGTTATTACTTTTGTATGATAGCAGGTTGTCTCCATGGAAGTAAATGCATTCGCATTCCCGCCCATGGCATCGAATTCCTTTGCGATCTGAAATGCAGACCTTTTGGTTGTGCCCTTAAAGAGCATATGTTCGATAAAATGGGAAAGACCGCTTTCTTCCTGAGATTCATCACGGGCGCCGGCAGTTACCCATATACCCATTGAGACAGAGCATGAGTGGGGCATATTATTGGTGATTATTCTAACGCCGTTTGAAAGTACAGTTTTGTTTTCAGGCCGGTACATTTTCATCTTCTAGAACGGCTTTATGGCTTAAGCGGATTTTGCCGTCTTTAGATATTTCAAGAACCTTAACTTTTAATATATCTCCTTCTTTTACTATATCAGAAACCTTGGTTACCCTTTTGTTTGCAAGCTGCGATATGTGCACAAGCCCGTCCGTACCGGGCAGTATCTGCACAAAAGCGCCAAAATCCATGATCTTAACCACTGTTCCGTCATAAACTGCGCCAACTTCAGGCTCAAGGGTTATCTTGTTTATAAGATTGAGCGCCGCCGCTCCGTCTTCTTTCGACATGGCTGCAATCTTTACAAGGCCATAATCATCAATTTCGACACGGGTATTCGTTTCGCTCTGAATAGACCTGATAGTTTTTCCACCCGGGCCTATAATTTCCCTTATCTTATCCGGATGAACTTTTAAAGTTATTATAGCCGGGGCATGCGGTGATATTTTTTCGCGGGGCCGGCCGATAGCTTCCAGCATTTTTTCAAGGATAAAAATTCTTCCTGTGCGTGCCTGTTCCAGAGCTTTTTCCAGAATAGCTCTGGACAGCTCGTGTATTTTTATATCCATCTGAAGAGCTGTTATTCCGTCTCTGGTTCCGGTAACCTTAAAATCCATATCTCCGGAATGATCTTCATCTCCTAAAATATCGGAAAGAATTACAACCTGATCGCCTTCTTTGACAAGCCCCATCGCAATGCCTGAAACCGGCGCTTTAATAGGAACTCCGCCATCCATCAAGGCCAGGGTGCCTGAACAGACAGTTCCCATAGATGAGGAGCCGTTCGATTCAAGAACTTCGGAAACAAGGCGAATTGTATAATCAAACTCTTCTTTGGGAGGAAGAACTTTTTCCAGAGCGCGGGTTGAAAGCCCTCCATGTCCGATATCTCTTCTGCTCGGCCCTGCAAGGCGTTTGGTTTCACCGACTGAAAAAGGAGGAAAATTATAGTGGAGCATAAACGGCCTTAACTCTTCACCGCTTAAAGTTTCAACTCTTTGTTCATCAGGGCCTGAACCAAGAGTTAGCACTGCCAGCACCTGTGTTTCACCCCGTGTAAAAAGAGCGCTGCCGTGAGGCCTCGGAAGCAAACCAACTTCGCATGTAATGGGCCTTATCTCGTCAAATTTTCTGCTGTCTATGCGCCGTCCCTCTTTAATTATGAGGTTTCTGCATATTTTTTTCTGAAGCTCATAAAATATCTCGAAATATTCTTCCTTGCGATCAGCATATTCACTGCCAAGCTGCTCAAACAATTCGGTCTTTAAAGCTCGCAAAGCGGTATGTCTTTCTGTCTTTCCGGGAATAAGAAGATCTTCGCGCATACGGGAGGTGGCAACGGCTTCAACTTTTTCTTCAAAAGCAGGGTCTTTTTTCTTTTCTGTGAAATTTCTTTTCGGAATCCCGTTTGTTTCTTTCAGTTTATGCTGAATATCTATGATCGGTTGCATAGCTTCATGGCCGCAAAATATGGCTTCAAGCATATCTTTTTCGCTTACTACGCTGCTAGCTCCTTCAACCATGACAACACCGGTTTTTGAACCTGCGACAATTATATTGATATCACTGCCATCACACTCTTTTATGGTCGGGTTTATAATATATTGACCGTCTTTTCTGATTACTCTGACACTGGCAATCGGCCCGGCAAAAGGTATGTCGGATATTTCGAGAGCGGCTGATGCGCCTATCATAGCAAGCACATCAGGATCATGTTCATGATCCATAGAAAGAACTGTCGCAATTATCTGGATTTCACAACAGTAAGTTTTGGGAAACAAGGGCCTGATAGGCCTGTCAATCAAACGCGAAGTCAGAGTTTCTTTCTCTGAAGGCCTTCCGATTTCACGCCTGAAATAATTTCCTGGGATACGCCCTGCGGCATATATTTTTTCCTGATATTCAACGGAAAGAGGTAAAAAATCACCTGGTCGTTCTTCATATGAAGAAACTGCGGTAACAAGCACAACAGTATCACCGTATTGAACTGTTACTGAGCCAGATGCCTGCTTGGCCAGTTTGCCTGCCTGTATGCTAAGAGTTTTTCCCCCTATATCAACTCTATATGTGTTTATCATAAAAATCTCCTAAAAATTACCGGAATTATAATTGCCGGCAGGCAATATTTTTCGGCTCGAAGGGTTCTGCCTTTTGAACTGATCAAATAATTTATCTTCTCAACCCAAGAGAATCAATGATTGTTCTGTAACGTTGTACATCCTTGTTTTTAACATAATTCAATAACCTTCGCCTTTTTCCTACAAGCATAAGCAGGCCTCTTCTTGAATGATGGTCCTTATCATGAACCTTCAAGTGTTCGGTAAGATAAGATATCCTATGGGTTAACAACCCTACCTGAACCTCGGGAGAACCCGTATCATTTTCATGTAACTTGTATTTTTCGATCAACTTCTTTTTATCATCTGTTTTTAAAACCAATTTCTCTTTGCCTCCTGTTTTCTTTCTAACATATCTATTTTTTTATAAATCGGCGCACCCATTTTAATTGAAATAAACCACTCTATTGCCTTTTATATACATATATAAATACAAACAAACAACATAATTTCCCAAAATCCGCTATTGATTTTTGTAAAGGTACCATTTTGGCTTTATCAAATAA
>DYJH01000216.1 GCA_020723255.1 Desulfonema limicola
CTGTAGGGCGGCATTTTATACGCCGCCACAGAAATTTTTTCTACTAGGGAAAAAAGAGATTAACGAAAGAAAGAAATAACAGGAGGATTATACTATGGAGAGAGATCCAAAATTATATTGGCCCGATGAAATACACCATGGTTTTCGCCCTCAGCCGGGAGTAATGCAGTTGTGGTTTCATGATGGTATTTTCACCAACGGATATTCCATGCAACTTATGTTTCATACTGCTCCCGCCAAGTCCAGTATTTGGCTTGACGTTTGTGGACCGGATGGAAAAAATACCAATGTTGTTGCTTTTTTTGATACGGATAAAATCAGCGCAAAAACGGAATACTGTGATGTCAAGATGGGCGATAATTATGTGTATGGTAAATTCCCTAAATATGAAATGCATTTTCGTCATGAAAACATGGGCGCGGATTTTGTCTACGAATGCCTGACACAACCGATTTTTGAACCCCCCGACGGGGTTTATCAGGGAAGAGAGCAAAGCCCGCCGACACCATTATATTTTGGATATGCCGTTCGCCCCCGATGCCGGGTTACAGGCAAACTGATCATAGAGGGTAAAGAAATTCCGGTAGAGGGAGAAGGCTATGGAGATCATGAATGGAAATACGCTCCTCCCGGTCATTTTCAACACCATTGCTGGACATGGGGAAAGGTATATCTTCCCCAGCACACGCTGGTTTGGTGGGATGCGGTACTTAACCCTACCTTTGGTTTTCAAAGATGCAAGTGGCTTTGGTCCTTAAGCGGGGATAAGCTGTTCGAATATTCAAATCATGCTGCCATGTATGTGGAATTAGTCGACCTTGAATTGACGGAGTCTGGCGCCAGCCTGCCTAAAAAGATTGTTCTTACTATTGATGAACCAAGGATCAAGGGAACGGCAACCTATAACATTAAGCACATAGTAAAAAACGTGCCTATTGACGCTTTTGGCAGCTTTAAAATTGATCCTGAAACATGGGTGGGACTGAGACATTATGCCCGGTTTATATCCGAATGCCATTCCGATTTTGAAATAGATGCTAAAAGGATTGTAGCAGATTCAATGGAATCCCATGAAGTGGGGAAATGATAATTAAATATAATTTATAGAAATGGGGGAACCATGGCTGAAGAAAAAGAAGTTAGTGCAAGCATGATGCTAAAATCGACTGGTCTGGGAAACACTATGCTGTATGCCGAACCTGTAAGCTGTAGTTTAGAAGGAGATATTCTCGTTCTTCATGTCAAAACGGTTTCACCGGTTCAGTGGCATATAAGAACCGGGATTACATATAGGGGGATACTAAAGCTATTGTGGTGTATTTTTAAAAATTTCTCAGTAGTCAAATTCCTGTTTTCCGGTTTTCTTAGACTTAAGAATCCCAGATTGACTGTGGAATTTTGAAAAGTATAAGGGCGGTTCGGCTTCAGTGCCTTACCGCCCTTTGAACCGCAACAGCGTCGTTTTCCCGTCTGTTAAGTGCGAGGGCATACGCCTCGGAAATTGGAAGATACTCAAGTATCAGGAAACTTTCCCGGTCCCTCTCTCCCCGTTCTTAATTGCATCAGGATAATTCGTATAGATCCAGTTTCAAAACGTCCCATTTTGAAAAGAGCTCGTATTATTTAATTTTGTTCAAACAGCATTTTTTATATTTTTTGCCGCTTCCGCAAGGGCAGGGCTCATTCCTGCCCACTTTAGGAGTATCTCTTTTAAACGGGATGATATTTTCTATGTCTTTGAATACTTCCGATTCTTTCTCTTTTCTGTAATTTTTGGCCATTTCATTTAGCTCGTTCTCCCTGTCCTTTTGCCTTTTCTCCTGTTCTTTCCGGCTTTTGATAATATCCGGCAATTCGGGAATATCAACTGCATAAATTTCAGCCAGGCATTCTAAAGAATCGCCAATATAACTTGCATCATTTTCATTTGCATAAATATATTGCAGTTTTTCAATCCCTCTTCGATCACCGATTCCTTCTATACAACAGGAAAACATTTCATAGGAATCCATATCATCGTCACTTTCATTTTCCCACCTGTGAATGGCAAGATCGTATGCCTCAGAGTATGGAAGGCGCTCAAGTATCGGGAAACTTTCCCAGTCTTCCAGCTCCCGGTTTTTAATTGCAGTAAGAATACTTTCATCTGCGGATTCATCCAGCGCGTTTATTGATCTTAGCGCGTCACTATATATATAGTCCATGCTGTCTGAAATACGAAGTACACGAATCAAGTCGGGAACAAAGTCTTTATTTCCAATCCGCCCCATTATTCTGACGATCCAGGTATCTCCCCAGTTCATAAGGTCATACGTTAAAGCAGCTTTTAACTCTGATATTGGAGCCAGCTCCTTTATCTTTTTTTGAATCTGCTCCGGTAAAAGGCATCCTGAATTTTTTACCGCATGAATCAGTTCATCAACACCGGCATCGGGATATAACGCCTTTTGATAAGCGCCGCGCTCTTTGACGGCAAAATATACTGATATAATCAGAGATATTAGATTTGCGACTAATTCTTCGGAATGCTTAGCTTGTTTCCATAAAGCCAAACGTTTTGAAAGATCCTCAAGCAAACCAACACACATTGTATCCTGACCGAATAATTCGCTTAAAAATCCGGGGCAGTTATTTTCGGGGTAGCGCGCATTAACAATATTACGTGCGTCAAACATGATCATTGTGGAGAAATCCTCGTACCTCTTTTTTTCAAGAGTCATAACCATATTTTTACGCAGGATTTCATCCAGTTCTATATGTGAATTTCTTGAAACAAGACCATCTATTGTTTCAAGAGGTTCTACTAAAATATTATTTTGTCCATACTCTGTCAGGTCAGCAAAATAATCTCCTGCACCTAAGGGGGTTGATATATTTTTCAAAAGCATATCGTTTCGATTGCTGCGTTCAGTAAATTCAAAATACTTTTCCAGAACCGGATTTATGTCTTCGGGATTATGATGCCTCAATAAATTTGCCATCGCTGATCCCATAAAGAAGTCATCCGTCAATTGGAAAACGGCGGATTTTAATGCGACCCTGCATTCTTCACGACGGATCTTGCCAAGGTAATAAAAAATGCCGGAAAAGGTCTCCATAGTACCGGGATCCATAAAGTATTCCAGCATCACATCAAATGCCGGTTCATAGTACATTTTTGCAAGAGCTATTGCACAATTGCCGGGAATATTACCCTGACTACTTTTGAAGCTTTCCAAAATTGCCGGTGCATGTTGAACAGCATTGTGTTTTGCAAGATATTTTGGTGCAGCGCATGCCAGATGTTCATCTTCATCGCCAATCAGTTTACAAACTTCATCAGTATATCTGTTCGGGTAATGATTCTCCAAAGCCTCAAAAGCCCAACACCGCACCAATCTGTTCTTATGTGAAAGATGATTTACATAATCCTGATAATCCCAAAGTTTATTCATTTACGAATCCTTTTAAAAATATGCATATGTATAAAGCCATGAACTGTTATTTCTAAAATTGACAGATATCAAATTTAATCCGCATGTATCAAGCAAAGATTTATTTAAGTTTAATACCGGATTACCCCGGGCTATCGAAGAAAAGAAAAATTAGTTTGAAGTGCAGATATAAGGCGTTATTAAAACCAACAATCTTGACACAGTGTCTTTTTGCATATATTGTATGTTGCATTATGACATTTTATTATTTAAGAGAAATATCAGTTTTATTAAAAAAAGCACTTGCAAATATGCCAGTAGTAGTACTGACAGGGATGCGTCAGTCCGGTAAAAGCACCTTGCTTCTTAACGATTCTGCTTTTAAGGATCGTAATTATATTTCACTGGATGATTTTGCGCACCTTGAAGCGGCCAAAAAAAATCCGGAATCTCTTTTAAATATGAAGGGGCCACTTACTTTTGACGAAGCCCAGCGTTGTCCGGAATTGCTTACGGCAGTTAAACAAGCAGTTGACCAGCAGAGAGTACCGGGCCGCTTTCTGCTTTCCGGGTCTGCTAATTTTGCCCTTTTGAAAGATATATCCGAAAGTCTCGCCGGGCGGGCTGTCTATTTCCAACTTCATCCGTTTACAAGACGCGAAATAGCAGGAACAATTAACTCAGAACCGTTTTTGAGCAATTTTTTTAAAACATTAGATATCAGCAGTTCAAAAGAAAAATCTAAGCCAATCGAAAACAGGGAAATTATATTGGGCGGGATGCCCTCTGTCTGTCTGTCAAAAGAATCTGAAACACAATTCTGGTTCAAAGGATATGAACAAACATACCTGGAACGTGATATCCGAAGTCTTTCACAAGTTGCGGATTTGATATCTTTTCGTTATCTATTACAATTAACATCTCTACGCACCGGCCAGATTCTCAAATTAAGCGAATTAGCACGCGATGCAAAATTAAACAGTGTTACCGCCTCAAGATATTTGGGTCTACTGGAAACTTCTTTTGTTATCAGCAGGCTACTTCCTTACATTGCCAACCCTTCAAGCCGCCTGATAAAATCTCCTAAAGTTTATTTCTCCGACTCAGGGCTGGCTTCTTATTTAAATGGTTATGAAGACGAAGATACAACATTAAGTACTCCTCTAAAAGGAGCTTTGTTTGAAACTTATATTTATCAAAACCTGTCTGCTATTATCGAGGCATGCTGGCCGAAGGCAAAACTATTTTTCTGGGGTGTGCAGGGACGCCATGAAGTAGATTTGATCATTGCTCAAGGGCAGGAAACACTTGCAATCGAAGTTAAAGCGGCGTCCCGCTGGGGTAATAAAGATTTATCAGGCCTTAAGGCTTTCTTAAAATCAAGTCCTTACTGCAAAGCGGCAATCCTTGCTTATAACGGAACTACCCCTGCACGCCTTGATAACCGGTTATGGGCCATCCCTTTGGATATGCTTCTTTCATAAACAATTTGGCATTTCTTAGTTCCATAATGCCTGCCATATTGCCTGCATGGATATGATAAGCTTTCTTACTGTCGGAATACTTTTCACATTTCAACTTTTATCTGATTATAATTATATATCATAGGATCAGATAATTTAAAGTATGGATAGAAAGAAAATTAGCGCCAATCCTCATTCACGCCTTAAACATTGATGGCCCTGCCATAGAGAAACCGGTTG
>DYJH01000217.1 GCA_020723255.1 Desulfonema limicola
CCCGCCACTTGAAGTAAATTCAAGTGGTTCCACCCTCACCCCATGCCGGGGCTTAACAGCCCTCGGCCTGATGCCGGACTTGTAAAAAGTCCAGCATTATTCGAGTTCCGGCTTGATTTCTTCTATATAGTAAAACTCTATTATATCGCCTAGTTTTATATCATTGTAATTTTCTATGCCTATTCCGCATTCAAAGCCTGTAAGAACTTCTTTGACATCATCTTTAAATCTTCTTAAAGATGAATTTTTACCCTCAAACAAGACTATGCCGTCTCTTATAAGCCGTATTTGACGGCCACGTTCTATTTTGCCTTCAGAAACATAGCTTCCTGCAATAGCGCCAAACTTAGGAACATGGAATACTTCTCTGACCTGAGCTCTTCCAAGAGTTTTTTCTTCAAATGTCGAAGCCATCAGGCCGACTATCGCATTTTTTATATCTTTAATTACATTATATATTATATTGTAGTAACGAATATCTACATTTTCTTCGTTTGCCATTGTCTGAATTTTGGAATTTGGACGGACATTAAAACCAATGATGATTGCGTTGGAAACAGCGGCAAGAGAGACATCCGATTCTGTGATGGTTCCGGTTCCGGAATGTATTATATCGATTTTAACTTCTTTGTTTGACAGTTTGTTCAGCGAATCTCTTATAGCTTCTATGGATCCGTTAACATCTGCTTTTATTATTAAGGTAAGGCTTTTGATTTTGCCTTCCTGAATCCGTTCAAATAAATTTTCAAGGTTAAGTCTGCTCGTTTTAGCAAGCTCTTTGGATCGTTGTTTTTGAATCCGGTAAGTGCTGACCTGTTTGGCATCCTTTTCATCGGCAAGAGCTATAAGTTCGTCTCCCGCCATAGGCACGCCAGAAAATCCTATAACCTCAGCCGGAATTGACGGGCCCGCTTGTTCTATTTTTAAACCCATGTCATTTAAAAGCGCGCGTACCTTGCCGTAATGTATCCCGCAAACCACAGATTCGCCCAAGCGAAGCGTGCCTTCTTTTATTAGTACGGTTGCTACAGGCCCTCTTCCGGAATCAAGTTTGGCTTCAACAACATACCCAACAGCAAGCTTATTCGGGTTTGCTTTTAATTCAAGAACTTCTGCCTGAAGCAGAATCATTTCAAGGAGATCGTCTATTCCGGTATTTTGTTTTGCGGATACCTTTAGAAACGGAGTAGTTCCACCCCATTCTTCCGGAACAAGTTCCTGATCAGCCAATTCACGCTTAACTCTATCCGGATCTGCTTCGGGTTTGTCGATTTTGTTTATAGCTACAATTATAGGAACAGCAGCAGCCTTTGCATGGTTAATGGCTTCTAAGGTTTGCGGTTTTACACCGTCATCGGCTGCTACAACAAGTACAACAATATCTGTTATTTTAGCGCCTCTAGCGCGCATAGCGGTAAAAGCTTCATGGCCCGGAGTATCCAAAAAAACTATCTGACCATTATCGGTTGAAACGTGGTATGCTCCTATATGCTGGGTTATCCCGCCTGCTTCGGTTTCTGTCATTTTTGTTTTGCGTATCACATCTAAAAGAGATGTTTTGCCATGATCAACGTGGCCCATTATAGTGACCACCGGTGGCCTGCTCACCAGTAAACTGGGGTCGAATTTTTCCGTCTTTATTAAAGTGCTTTCAGCGAAAGATGCGCGCTCTAATTCATAATTAAATTCCACTGCAACCAATGAAGCCGTATCAAAATCTATCGTTTGGTTGACGGTTGCCAGCACACCAAGACTCATAAGCGTTTTTATCATTTCGCTTGACTTTATCCCCATTCTTTTCGCGAGATCGGACAAAACAATAGCATCATCAATTTTTATTCTGCGTTTTATCGCTTTCGGTATGGTTATCTGCGGCTTTTGGCCTTGTATGGCCTTAGCTTTAGCGCCCTTTTTTTCTTTACGGAATTTACGTTCAGGAGTAAAAAGATCTTCTACTTCTATTATTTCTTTTTTCTTAAAAGGTGATTTTTTCTTAAATAATTTTCTTTCTTTGAAATCCACATCTTCTTCGCGTTTATCCCTGCCCTTAACTTTTTTCTTATCAGAAACAACTTCTTCTTTTTTTGAAACTGTTTCTCCCAAAAAGGGTTTTTCCGGCAATCCAGGAGTTATCTCAACCGTTTTTTTAGGGCTGACAAAGGTTTTTTTTGCATGTTCCGGTTGCTGAACCTTTACGGGAGAGCCTTTTAAATCGGGAATTTTTTGCTCTTTAGGTGGTTCTGTTTTAGCAACGATAACTTCTTGTACAGGTGGAATCTCTTCTAATACTTCGTCTTTCTTTTCAATCTCAGGCAACTTAACTATTTTTGCCGGTTGTTCCTTTTTAACTTTTTTAATTACTTTAAAGGGAGCGGCAGTTTGGACTATAGGCTGCTTTTCAATTTCTGCCACGGGCTTTGCCTCAGGCTTTTTTTCAATAACCGGCCTCCTGGCTTCTTCAACAGGAATCTTGATTTCAGGTTCGGGCACTTTTTCTTCCTGCTCAGCTTCAACGTGAGCTTCCTCTTTGTGTGTTTCGGGCTTTGTTTCCTCCTGATCCTGAACAACGATTTTCCGCCTTCTTATTATAGTCGGCTTGATACGGATTTCAGCCACTTCTTCTGACTTTGTAGAATTAAAGCCAGCTTTTATTTTTGCAACCGTTTCTTCATCCAAAGAACTAACGTGGCTCTTGACATAGATATTTAAACTTTTTATCTTATCAAGAAGAGCCTGGTTCGTCATATTAAGATCTCTGGCAAGTTCATATACTCTGATCTTTGCCATGTGGCCCCCCAAATATTATTATTAATCTGTGCGTTTATTATCATCCTCTTTAGAAATTGCCTCTGTCGCAGAATTTATTAATTTCTCGGCTTTTTCTTTGGCAACACCCTTTACCTGCATCAAATCACTGGCTGAGGCGCTGCTTATTTCATCTGCAGATGTAAAACCTTTCTCAATCAATGAATTGGCAAGATTTATTCCGACGCCTGGCAGAGACACAAGAGAATCATAGCCCTTTTTCAAAACTTCATTATAATGCGACTCGCTCTGAACATCCAGATTCCAGCCGGTCAATTTTGAAGCAAGTCGTACATTCTGACCCCGTTTTCCTATGGCAATAGAAAGGGATTCGTCAGGAACTATCACTTCCATCGCATGATTGTCTTCATCAATGATCACTCTGATTATTTCAGCTGGAGCCAGGGCATTGCAAACGTATTTTGCCGTATCAACATGCCATGGAATTATATCTATCTTTTCTCCTCTTAATTCCTGTACGACATTTTGGACCCGGCTCCCCTTCATTCCCACACAGGCGCCAACCGGATGTATATCAGAATCATTTGAAGAAACGGCAATTTTAGCACGGACCCCCGGTTCTCGAACAGCTCCCATAATCCTGACAATCCCTTCACTGATTTCAGGAACTTCTGTTTTAAAAAGATTTACAAGAAAATTAGCATGGGTCCTGGAAAGCACAACCTGAGGCCCACGCGCATCCTGAAGTACTTCCAGAAGAAGTGCTCTTATACGATCACCACGTTTATAGTTCTCTTTTGGGATCTGTTCATTAACTGGCAAAATACCTTCCGTCTGTCCGAGGTTCACTATAATGTCTCCGGAATGCTCAATTCGTTGGACGATTCCGTTTATTATTTCACCTTTGCGGTCAATAAAACTTGAATAAACAGCATTTTTTTCGGCATCTTTCATTTTCTGTATAATTACTTGTTTAGCAGATTGAGCCGCTATTCTTCCAAAAGCCGTAGTATCCATTTTAGTACCCAAACTATCGCCTGTTTCACATTCAGGGTCCAGTTTTTGTCCCTCTTCAAGACTTATCTGTGTCATGCTGTCAGTAACAATTTCAACTACTTTCTTAAATTGAAAAGCTTCTATATCACCGCTTTCCTCATTATATTGAATTTCTATATCTATTTTATTTCCATATTTTTTCCTTGCAGCAGATTTTAGCGCCTCTTCAATTGCTTTGATGAGAACATTTTTATCTATACCCCTGTCCCGGCTAACCTGATCAACGACACGTTTTATCTCTGATATTAGCATCTGTATTCTCCGTTATAGTTGAAAAGCTGCGCCTTTTTAATTTCCTTGTAAGGGAAAGCAACTGTTTTGTTGTTAACATTAATATTAACAAATCCATCATTATAGCCAAGCAAAACTCCTTTAAAATTTTTTTGCCCTTCATAAGGAACGGAAGTTCTGATTTTTGCCATATTCCCTTTATACTTTTCAAAATCCTCCGGTTTTACTAAAGGACGATTAGGACCAGGAGATGAAACTTCAAGATTGTACGGCAAGTCGGTATTCAGATTAATATCCAGTATATCACTTAATTGGCGACTTACCCAAGTGCAGTCGTTCAGAGTTACACCGCCTTGTTTATCAATATAAATACGAATTACTCTACCTCCAGGTTCCTGCTGATATTCTACATTTATCAAATCCATGTCTTTTGATTCACATATCAGTTCAGCAAATTCTTTAACCTTAGCAATTAGTTCTTCCCGTATTATAGGAGTATAAAGCCTTGCTTCAGATTGTTGCTTTTTCATTTAATCACTAAAATAAAAAACGGGCAACCGCCCGTCTCCTTATTAAAACTGATACTCTTATGAAAAATGGATCGAGAAAAACTACATGGCTTTAAAAGTAAATATACTCAATAAGTATCTCCAAACTGCAACATTCATCGACCCTGCCAAAAGCCTTTTTGTACGGAAAAGGCGAATTTTATCTGGAGCGGGCAACGAGATTCGAACTCGCGACTCCAAGCTTGGGAAGCTTGCACTCTACCAGCTGAGTTATGCCCGCCACCAAATGTTACTATTTATGACAGTTTTTTATTAATGTCAATAATTTTCAGTCCCAATATTGGGCAAGCTTATTTGAAATTATAAGATTGATTTTCAGGGGGAATAAAGAGGTGATGTTATTTCAACAAATAATAGATAGTTAAAATTATAAAGAATTCAAAACAATCGCTTAAAATTATGCTTCACCTTGATAATACTACAAAAATCAACTCTTATTTTTTAAGCGCATCAAGACCTTCCTGCAGCTT
>DYJH01000014.1 GCA_020723255.1 Desulfonema limicola
GTCTTGCTCAATAATAAGTTTTCTCCCAGCGCCCTTTCTCCTTATCCTGCGGGCTTCTTGTTCTTTTAGTATTCTTGAAGAACGTGCAATTTCAGATTGGCCAATCCTTATCGTGCTTTCAGCAAGACCGGTAGCCTTTGATACAGCTCTGATCCCTCCATGTCCTAATGAATTGGCTTCAGTGGCTGCCCAAAGGCGACGTGCTTTTTCATTAAGTTCAGACCTTAGAGTTTCATACTTGGCTTTGATTGTATTGCCTATGTTTGACGGAATCATACAGCAAACATGGCACATGTAAAATTTTAAACAAGCTATATCTTTATGAATAATTTATTTCCAGGCTCTAAGGTCAGAGTAGTTCGCCGATAAAATGGTTGGGAGCAGGGAGATCATGACACCGGCACCGCCTTAGTCAAGATCGGCGAGGACGGCAAGATTTTCCTTTACACCGGATTGCCCGACATGGGCCAGGGGTCCCATACCCAAGTTGACTTAAGCATACAGTCCCCCCTATTCCTCTGTAAGAGACTTATTTTTAGTTTTGAAAAGAAGCGCTCTTTTGTGAAGTGAATTGGTTCTGACAAAGGTCCATAATAAATCTAAATCATTCCGGGAAATATCCTGCTCATTTATCAACATAGTATTGATTTTATCGCTATGGGCGGCTGCAATTTGAAGCCAGTGGCGTATCGTGTCGGGTTTTGCTCCAAGAGATTTTGCTACACGTTGCACCGGCATTCCCTTGACCAATAGTTTTATTGCATTAAATACTTTTTCTTCCGAAGTCCGGAGATCATAAAAGATGGTTTTTGTCCTGCTGCAAAAAGATTTGCCGCATTGTTTGCATAAAAAACGGCGGACTGGGTTACCTTTCTTTGTGCGGTAGGTTCCATTGAAAACAATATTGCCTTTTTCTATTTTACCATAAAGAATGCATTTTGGATTTGTGCAAAATTCTGTTTTTAAAATATTGTTGCGGGCATTTTCGTTATGAGTGTCTCGATTTCTTTCATCAACGATTGCAGGCAAATTATCAACGATTGCAGGCAATCTAATTTCTGATAGTGTTACCGGTGAAGGTCTTTCATCTGGATGATTGAGTTTATCAGCATCTTTATCAGTAATAGCCGGTAATTTTTTCAATCGGGATTTTCTGATCGTATTCTCTTCCAACCCTTTTTCATAAACAGGTTCAATCAACCACCCAAATGGCCCGTCCGGTCTTAGAAGAAAATCCAATTTTGTCTCATAAATTGCCGGACATACTTCATTTTGCATATGAGCATAATCCCTTACAAAAGTCATATTTAAATTATTCTGTATAATTGATGACTCTTTTGTAACTGTATGACTAGCAAGAATATAGTTATCTTTATGTTTAATTTTTGAAAGGACTCGTATATCGCCTGAGATCAGCCTGTAAGCTGTACTGATATTTGAGGAAAATGTAGAATATAAGAAAAAAACGCCTTCGTCCAGAGCTATAATATCGCTAATCATTTCAGTAGTCAGATAATTTTCAAGTACGTTTTGTTTTTTGAGCACTTGATATATATCCGTTTTTATAGGCAAACAAATCCGATGAGCTACATAATGACCCCAATAATCAAAGACAATGATATTAAGGTCGGGAACTATACCTGTGGCTGCCTTGATTATATCTTTTTGTAAAGGGTTTTTTGTGCCATAAAGATCCCGGTGACATGAAAGGATCATATCTATCTGTTTTTCTGTTGAAATTGTTGCTGTCTTTATCAGCGTACAGTCTTCAGATATTTTACCGGATATGAACAACTCTTTAGAGGAAAACTGTGCGTTTTCTATCAATGAATAAGTAAAGAACCGTTTTCGCAGGGAATACCAGACAGGCTGGTCTGCATTGAGAGCAACTAATGCTTGCATCGGGATTCCTGTTAATTCAGACACATCGTGAAGATTTTCAATTCGTGCACGCCGACGATTGGCTTCCCAGTTCTGTAATTCTCTGACACTGATTTTGATTAATTCTGCGAATGTTTCCTGACTTATCTCCCGCCATTCCCGGTATTCCTTAATGAGAGATCCAAGTGATTTATAGAGATTGGCGTTATCGGACGAAAGCTTTTTTCGTGGTAAAGAAATCTCAGATGACATAATAATTCCCTTTGAGGGCACAAGCATGATTTGTGTCAAGAAATCAGAACCAACTGAATAGATCAGCAGTAATTAATTTTTGGATCCGGGAAGCTGATTTTTACTGTGAAAATATCCTGTTGTCAATCTTATTTATTCCTGGCGCTCAAGGTAAATACGTTTGATTTTATTGACGATGGAAACACCATCTGAACCAACGATCACGATCTGCAAATTTTGGAGTATAATCATCATATCGACACATTCTGTAAAATATAGACAGGCATTTACAGACGCTGTTACAAGTACGGAACATTCCGAGCTTGATATGCTATCCGAGGCTTGGTCTGATGATCTCTTGGAGACCAACCGGAAACTTCAGAAGATCATCAAATAAAAAGCAAATGTTGAGAAGTCGCTGATTGAGAGTGAAAAACGATTTAAAAGGGTTCTTGATAATATAATACTATATTTTCCGAAGGGAGGTTTAAAATGCGTCTTCCGAGGTTTGAGTATCTGAGACCGTCTTCACTATATGAATGCCTGGAGCTATTGGAAGGATCAGGCCATGAGTCAAGGATTATGGCAGGCGGAACAGACTTTCTGGTCAGTCTTAAGCAGGGTGTAATTTCTCCTCAAAAGGTCATAAGCATCCGTTCTGTTCCTGAGCTTGGCTCTGTATCTGAAGATGCGGAAGGGAATCTTCAGATTGGAGCCTGCGCAAATCTATCGGATCTTGTCAAGCACAGTCTTGTTTTAAAAAAATTACCTGCCCTTCATGATGCCATAAGCTCCGTCGGTTCCATGCATATAAGAAATATGGCCACCATTGGAGGAAACCTCTGCCTTGCGCCGCGGTGCTGGTACTATAATCAGTCAAAGCAATGGCGTCACGCCGTAGAAGGATGCTACAGGACGGGAGGAAAAGTGTGTCATGCAATCAGCGGCTCAAAGCGATG
This sequence comes from Desulfonema limicola, assembly GCA_020723255.1. Taxonomy (GTDB): domain Bacteria; phylum Desulfobacterota; class Desulfobacteria; order Desulfobacterales; family RPRI01; genus RPRI01. The sequence continues at coordinate 3,072 of DYJH01000014.1, forward strand.
CCATGCGATTAACAGCTCTGATACGGCGCCGATGCTGATCGCCCTTGGCGCGAGAGTATGTCTTCAAAAGAAAGATAACAAAAGATGGATTTCTCTCCGGGAATTTTTTCGGGATGACGGCAGACATCATACGGTTCTGGAAAAGGGAGAAATGCTGACTTCTGTGATTATTCCTTGTGAAACCGGAAAGGATCGCTCAACTTTTATAAAGATACAGCACCGGAAGGGGCTCGATTTTGCGATAGGCAGTATAGGCGCATCGGTCAAGGGCAACGGCAGGAAAAAGGAAATATCGCTTATCATAAATTCCATAAGTTCCGTTCCACTGTTTCTTGCCAAGGCAGCGGAGACTGTAATGGAATCGGGATTTAATGAATCAGCCATTGGCAAGGCAGCAGAAATTGCCCGCGGGGAAACCGGAGCCGTTACCAATCTTTTTACCTCGGCTGGTTACAAGCGGCAGATCGTTGAGGTGCTTGTAAAACGGGCCTTATCAAGCCTGAAACGGAAGTAGAAAAAGGAGGAAAAGGCATTGAAAAGTATCATAACGCTTAATGTAAATGGCGAGGTGCATGAAATTGCTGTGAATCCTTGGCGTACCTTAGTTGATGTACTGCGGGAGGATTTGAAACTCACGGGGACGAAACGCGCTTGCGAGCAAGGCGCCTGCGGCGTTTGCACGGTAATCATGGACGGTAAAGCCATCCTGTCGTGCCTTGCCCTGGCTGTGGACTGTGCGGGGCATTCTATTACAACCATTGAATCTTTGGGAAGTTCCGATGGATTGCATCCTTTGCAGCAGTCTTTTATTGATAACGGCGCTGTGCAATGCGGATTTTGCACCCCCGGAGTAATAATGACCGCCAAAGCCCTGCTCGATGAAAATCCCAATCCTGACGATACCGCGATCAAGGAGGCTTTAGCCGGGACTTATTGCAGGTGCACAGGCCATATCAAGACCGTTGAGGCAGTCAAAAAAGCCGTCCAGGCCGGCAGGGAGGTGAAATAATGCCGCGCAGCAGCAATGACTATAGCGTTATAGGAAAAAGGCAGCCCAAGCTTGACGGACCGCTTAAAACCACCGGCCGGTCGCAATTTACTGATGATATAGATTTGCCGGGAATGCTTCATGGAAAGATAGTCAGAAGCCCGGTGGCAAGAGGTAAAATTATCAGTATTGATACAACAAAGGCCGAAGGGTTAACCGGTGTAAAAGCAATCGTCACACACGAAGACTGCCCGGGGCTTATGGTAAGCCCTGACCGTAAAATTCTGTGCAGCGACAGGGTGAATTTTATAGGCGATGAAGTTGCCGCAGTTGCAGCGGTTGATGAAGATACGGCGGCAGAAGCGGCGGAGTTGATCAGAGTAGAGTATGAACCGCTTGAAGCTGTCTTTTCCATTGAAGAGACAAGCGCCAAGGGGGCGCCGGTTATTCATGAGGGATATGAAAAAAACATCATGGATGATTACAATATTGATTTCGGAAATGTGGAGAAGGCATTTGCCGAGGCCGATCATGTGAGAGTCGGTGAATGTACTTTTAACCCGAATCACAATTGTTTTGCAGAACACCATGTGGTGATTGCTGACTATTCACTGCCCGGAAAACTAAGCATTTGGACTCCCAATCAGTCGCCTCTTTATATCCAGAAAAGCATGGGGAGCATACTGGGCATTTCGGAAAGCAATGTGAGGGTCTTTAATCTTAACACCGGAGGGGCCTTTTCCGGCCGGATAGGGCCAAGACAACACAATTTCATAGCGGCGATCCTTTCCAAAAAAGCATCCCGCCCCGTCAAGATAAGATGCGCAGCGGATGAAGAATTTGTTGTTTACCCCGGCGGCGGATATTTCAAATATATTATCAAAACAGGGGTAATGAATGATGGAACCCTTAAAGCAATGGAAGCAACCTATCTGTTTGATTGCGGCGCTTATTGGAATTCTTCATTTAATGTTCTGCTCCGCTATAAATATCATCTGATTCCACAAAATTACCATATGGAAGCAATGCGATGGAAGGAGAAAACGGTTTATACCAACAATCCTCCGAACATGTATCCGCATGGAGCTGCTTTTCTGCAATTGAAGCTGGCACAGGAGACAGAGCTTGATATTATTGCCGAAGAAATTGGGATGGACCCGCTCGAACTCAAATTCAAGAACGCCGTTGCCAAAGGTGATACTACCCTGACAAATGTGCATTATACAAGCTGCGGTTTGAAGGAATCGATCAAAAAAGTTGCTAAAAAGTCATCGTGGAAGAAAAAGTTTAAAAAGCTGCCGCCGTTCAGAGGAATTGGCATTGGCTGCGGAGCCATGAACAGCGGTGGTCCTGATAAATCCGGAGCTTTAATAAAAATCGGGGAAGACGGGAAGATTTCTCTATTTATCGGCCTGCCCGATATGGGTCAGGGTTCCCATACGGCAATGGCCATGATAGCAGCGGAAACTTTAGGAATCGCCGTAGAAGATGTTGAAGTAGTAGCAGGAGATACGAATGCCGCTCCATTTGACATCGGGGCATTCGGTCAGCGGGGCACGTTTTTCACAGGGAATGCCGTAAAACTTGCCTGCCTTGACGCCAGAAAACAGCTTGCGGAAACAGCGGCAAAGAAACTTGGCGTTAAGACTTCTCTTCTGGTCTTCCGCGACGGGAAAGTATTTTACGGAGAGGAGCCGGAAAAAGCAGTACTATTTAAGGATGTAGTTTCCCAAACATTGCATTCCGAGGATGGCAAACATATCATGGGAAAGGGGTTTTATCATACACCAACTACCTCCAGGGAGCCTTGGGTTTCAACACTTGCCTATTCCTTTGGCGCTCAGGTAGCCGAGGTTGAAGTGGATCCCGATACAGGGATCGTGACGCTGCTTAAAGTTACTCACGCCCATGATGTTGGTCGCGCCATTAACCCGCTTGCAATCGAAGGCCAGATAGACGGTCAGGTTTTCAGCGGAATGGGCCAGATTCTGTCGGAGGAATGCGTTATGGAAAAGGGCAAGATACTCAATCCAACAATGCTTAATTACCGCCATGCCCGCTCTTTTGAAGTTCCTGAGATGGAATATATTATTGTTGAGACAAATGATCCCTATGGGCCATACGGAGCTAAAGAAGTGGGAGAAGGCCCGATTGTCTGCACTATGGCTATCTCCAATGCAGTGAACAACGCCATCGGCAATCCGGTAAGGGAATTTCCTATTACGCCGGAAAGGATTCTGCAAGCTATCAAAGCAAAAGGGAAGAAATAATAAAAGCAAAAGGATTATTTTTAACCGTAAATCCTGAGAAGCAGGCGGATGAAGCTCGCTGCATGGAGGTGAAATAGTGCCGGACAGAAGCAATGGCTATAGCGTTATAGGTAAAAGGCAGCCCAAGCTTGACGGACCCCTCAAAACCACAGGCCGGTCACAGTTTACCGATGACATTGCTTTACCGGGGATGCTTTACGGCAAGATAGTCAGAAGCCCCGTGGCCCGGGGGAGGATCATAAGCATTGATACCGGCAAGGCAGAAAGGTTAGCAGGTGTTAAGGCTGTCATTACTTATCAGGACTGCCCGGGTCTTATGGTTGGCCCTGATGAGCAATTGCTTTGCCGGGAATTTGTCAATTACATAGGTGCAGAGGTGGCTGCCGTGGCAGCGGTTGATGAAGACACGGCAGCCGAAGCGGCGGAACTCATCAGCGTTGAATATGAAAAGCTGGAGGCGGTCTTTTCCCTGGAAAAGGCCCTTGCTGAGGGGGCGCCGGTAATTTGTGAGGGTCGCAAAAACAACTGCGCGGATGAGTTCGAAATCGATGTCGGCGATGTGGATAAGGCTTTTTCGGAAGCTGAACATGTGCGGGTGGACGAGTACAAGCTGAACCATAATCACAATTGTTATGCCGAGCATCACGTTGTGGTGGCCGATCATTCACTGCCGGGAAAACTGAGCGTCTGGACGCCCAATCAATCGCCGCTTTTTGTGCAGAAGGGGTTGGCCGCACTTCTTGGCTTTTCGGTGAGTGATGTACGAATCTTCAATCTTAACACCGGAGGTTCCTTTTCCAGCAGGGGCGGACCCCGTAATCACCATTATATTGCAGCGCTTCTTTCCCGAAAAGCAATGCGGCCCGTAAAAATTTTTTGTGCGGCGGATGAGGAGTTCCTTATGCCCCGGGATAGTGGCGAGCATAAGTATACAGTGAAAATAGGGGTGATGAAAAACGGGAAACTCAAGGCCATTGAGGTAGTTTCTTTGTTTGACTGCGGCGCCCATTGGAACTCCATATTAACCGGCGTCTTTCGGGGTTTTTCCAACGTGCTGGCTATGAATTACCGATACGATGCGATGCGGCGGCTGGGAAAGATTGTCTATACCAATAATCCCCCGAATATTGGACATCATGGCGGAGAAATTCGCCAATTGAATTTGGTAGCAGAAGCCGAGCTTGACCTGATTGCTCAGGATATCGGAATCGACCCGTTGGCGTTAAGGTATCAGAACGCATGGGAACAGGGTGATACCACCATTGCGGGTGTCCATTACGGAAGCTGCGGCCTGAAAGAATGCATGGAAAAAGCGGCTAAAAGCTCGGGCTGGAAGAAAAAGCAGGGGAAACTCCCTCCCTATAAAGGAATTGGCATTGGCTGCGGGGGGATATTTTCCGGCGGTAAGTCCGGGATGAAGGACCACGACACCGGCAGCGCCATGGTTAGGATCGGAGAGGACGGCAAGATATTTCTTGATATTGGATTTTCTGATATGGGCCAGGGGTCCCATACGACCATGGCCATGATTGCCGCGGAGACACTGGGAATAGCGGCAGGAGACGTCACGGTGATCGCCGGGGATACTAATTTGGTTCCTTATGATGTTACGGGAAGCAGCCAAAGGGGAACGTTTGTTGTGGGTAACGCCGTGAAGGCGGCCTGTCTTGATGCCAGGAACCAGCTTGCGGAGGGGGCCTCAAAAAAACTTGGCGTGGCCGCTGCACAGCTCGTATTCCGTGATAGAAAGGTATTTCCTCGCAAGACACCGGCTAAGGCCATATCTTTTCAAAGCGTGGTATCCTCCCTGCTTCATTCCGATGAAGGACGGCATGTCATGGGAAGAGGCTTCTATAACTCGCCCACGAAATCCCGGGAAATCTGGGTATCATCCCTTGCCTTTTCCTTTGGCGCTCAGATTGCCGAAGTAGAAGTGAACCCGGAAACAGGAGTCGTTAAGCTGATCAGGATGACCGTTGCCCATGATGTGGGTCGCGTTATCAACCCATTAGGAATGGAGGGCCAGTTGGACTCGCAGGTGTTTGGAGGCATGGGGCAGCTTCTGACAGAAGAATGTATCATGGAGAAGGGGCTCATACTTAATCCCTCACCTCTCGACTACAAACTGCCCCGTCCCTTTGAAGTACCGGAAGTAGAGCGTATTTTCGTGGAATCGAATGATCCCGATGGACCCTTTGGAGCAAAAGAGGGGGGCGAGGGACCGATAGTATGCACAGTAGCTATTGCCAATGCTGTGAGCAATGCGGTCGGTTATCCGATCAAAGAATATCCTATTACCCCGGAAAGAGTTCTGCATGCTCTCAGGGAAAAGGAAAATAAGCAGGAAACTAAGGCCTGATAAAAGTTTATTTTAAAATGTGAAGGAAAAAAAATATGGAACATAATATACAACCTCCATCATTGTCGGAAGGTTTTGAACAAGGTGTAAAGCACTTTGTGGAAGAGTGCACACTTTGTGGCCAATGCCTCGAGGCCTGCCCTTCATTTAACGATCCCAAGCTTGAGCTGATTGATAAAAATCCGGCAGAAGTTATTGAAAAAATTGTCGAATTGTTAAAAGGGGGACCGTCATCGGAAGAGGCTTATAAGATGGGATATGGCTGCTTGATGGGGTGCACAAATATATGCAAACCGGCCTGCCCGAAGGGGCTGAATATGCAGCAGGCTTTTATGCTTGCCGGACACCGGCTTCGGGCAGCGGGTGAAGGCTTGCCGCCACTTGCCTTTATTCACCTGGCCGAACACCGCTACAATTTCGGCCATGTTTTCGGTGACCTGCAGATGAAAAAATCAGAAGTCCCCTGGCTTACTGAAATACCGTCAGACCCGGCAGTTGTCGATATAGTTCTTTTTACCAGTTGTGTCGGTCGGGGCTTTCCTAACCTGGTACTTGAAGCTATGGATATCCTGAGTAGTATGAAAATTAATTTTGTAGCGATTGGCGCACGTGATCTCTGTTGCGGAGGAACACCTCTTCTTTTGGGAAATATGAAAGACGTCTCAAGAGTTTCCGAAAAATATATTTCCACCATGTCCAGGTTCGGCGCCAAAAAAGTTGTCGCACTTTGCCCGGCCTGTAGTGTCGTAGGTAATGATATGCTTTCAAAATTCATCCAGGTTCCATTTGAAACCATTCATATAACGGAGTTTTTAGCCGACAACATAGACAAGCTACACTTCACTCAGCCCCTCAATAAGACGGTCACAATTCACGATGCCTGCAGCCAGCGACAGCGGGGTAGCTGGGGTATATCACGCAAACTGCTTGAAGCTATACCGGGATTGACAATAGTAGAGATGGAACACAGCAGGGAGAATAGCCTCTGTTGCGGTGCTCAGGCCAACGCCAACTTTCCCGGTTTGATGATTGAAAGGAACATAGCCCGGTTGAATGAAGCGATGGCTGTGCGCGCTGATATCATGACAACGATCTGTCCCGGTTGCCAGCTTGCTTTCTGCGGCTATGAAAATCACTATCCTTTTGAGATCAAACATACCATCAGTCTTGTTGCCGAAGCCATGGGCATTCATCACGAGGATAAAGTAAAGAAATATCTTTTAACCGGAGACCCGGAGAAAGTGCTGGAAGCAGCCAGCGAGTATGTCGAAGCCAGCGACCTGAGCCTGATTGAATTTCAGCAGATTCTGCCCCGCTATTTTCAAACCTTGTGCGTGAGTCGCGGTTTCCCTATCCGCTGAAGAAAGCTTTCAGATGTAAATTGAGCATTTAACCTAGTAAAATATATACCTGTGTTTGTTTAAGCAACAGATGATATTTTAAATTATAAAAGGAGAAAAAAATGAAAGCAAAACGGATAAGAGCTTTGGTTTGGCTGGGGTGGTCATTTATTGTGATAGCTGTTTTGCTTTTTAGTTCCGGTACGGTTCAGGCCGGAACTAAAAAGATGAAACCGCCGGTTACAAAAACAGGGGCAGAGATTGCCAAATACGACGCCATTGTTGTTGGTGCAGGATATAGCGGCCTCATTTCCGGAGCAATTCTGGCAAAAAACGGGCTCAAAATTTTGGTCGTAGAGCAGGCGGACCAGATAGGGGGGCGTCTGGGAGCAGTCAATTATAACGGATACTGGCTTGAATGGGGGCCCAGCAATGCCAAGGATTTCGAGGATAATTTTGTGATCATTACCGATAAAGGACAATACGGTTTTAAAGCAGCCAAAGAAGCCGGAGCCGATGTTGCCTGGGTGGGGCCTATCGATCCTCTTGTGCTGATGCATAATGTGTCCGATGGCAAGGTTGTGGTTTTGAATGCTGATGCGGAGGGAGGGAAAAAATTCTATACCGAAGTGCTTAAACTCACTCAGGAGCAAACAAACAAGGTTACGGCTACGTTAAAGAGTTTGGCAGCGGAAGATCCAGAAAAATGGATAGATGTTCCCATGAAAGATTGGCTGGCCACCATAAAGGACAGGGATGAAGCATTTGACAAAGCCATAAATTGGCTGGCGATAGTACACCTTGCCCTGCCTCTGGAGGAGACCTCAACCGGCCGCTGGATTCAGATGTTTAAGAATCCACATCGACTATACAGGATCAATGATTCCAAGGTTGGTGGTCTGCAAGGATTGGCCGAAGCCTATGCCAGGGTCATAAGAAAGAACGGCGGTGAAATTAAGCTGGGTCTCGAACCCGTTGAGATCACGACAGAAGGCAATAAAATAACGGGTATTGTAGTCCGGGATAAAATTAATGTTATTCAGGAGTTTCAAGTTCCTGTGATTGTTTATGCCGAGCCTGTCTGGGATATATTCAGTATTTTCAATGAAAGTCATTTCCCCAAGCAGATGGTAGAAAACGCACGAAAGCTTAAAACCGGGTACAAAGGCGACTTCTGGTGTAAAAATATCGGCGTCAGCCGTCTGCCCACCATAAGAGCCACAGGAAAACCCGATCAGTACATTGGCTATAACCAGGTGCTCTTTAATAAAACCATAGGGTGGAGTATCCCTTCCCTAAGCTCAAAGAAAGCAGCGCCGAAGGGCAAGCATGTTTTGTGTCTTAATGGAACTACTGAAATTCCTGGCAATTTTGCATCTGCAAAAGCCGATGCGGACGCCCTGATGAAATACATGCGCCGCTATTACTCGGATCTCGATGAAATTATCGAATGGGAAAATTACCAGTGGCCCAAGGTGTGGGGAACCGGCAACACCTGGCTGCCAATGCACCGCAGCCCGATAGAAGCGCCAGGGGTTGAAGGGCTCTATTTTGTAGGCAATACTGTCGAAGCCGATGGAACATTTGCCGATATCGGCGCAAATTCAGCTATGCAGGCTAGTCAACTTATATTACAGAAACGAATTAAAAAGTAATTGATAAGGAGGAACACTTTGGCTCAAAATAAAATATTTTACGGCTGGATTCTGGTTCCCGTTTTGGGGATAATTTATCTGATAGATGCCGGCTTCCCATTCATCGGGGCAAGTGTTATGAATACTTACATGGCCGAATCCCTTCATTTAGGGCGAGGCACTCTTGGACTCGGGTTCACCGTTTGCGGGCTCTTGAGCGGGCTAATCTCACCGATTATTGGTTATAGCATAGGTAAAAAAGGGATCAGGTTTACAATGCTTTTAGGTTGTCTGCTGCTGATAGCCGGAGCTTTCTTAATGGCCACGGTGGTTACAAAAGGCTGGCATTATATTGCAGTTTTTGGTGTGATTGTGGGGATCGGCTCCGGATTTGGCGGCTTGATACCTGTACAGGCCGGAGTTACCCTCTGGTTCAGGAAAAAAAAGGCGCTGGCCATGTCCTTTGCTGTTACAATAGGCAGTTTGGGGGGATTAATTGCTCCACCCTTATTAAATAAGATCATTTCTTCTTTTAACGGTAATTGGCAGGTTGCCTGGTTTTTCATTACCGGCTTGCTGGTTCTCTCCTTTGTTTTGATGTTTTTCTTTGTTAAGAACAAGCCCTCAGATATTGGGTTACTCCAGGATGGCGCAGATGAAAATGATGAATCTGGCCCGGATGCCGGTGTTAAAAAACCTGGAGCCGGAAAAGTATTTTGCAGCACCGAAGAATGGAAAACGGCGGATGCGATAAAAACCCTTACTTTCTGGATGTTATTTATCTCTTCCTTAGCCTTTGTGGGGCCGATGATGATCTTTATTGCCCACGCCGTCATTTATTTGCGGGATATGGGGCATCCGGCCGGTATATCGGCCATGGCTATGAGCTATTACATGCTTTTCAGTCTTGGCGGAAGGATGCTCGGCGGAGTTCTGGCAGACCGGTTTGAACCTCGTTATATATGGGCTGTAGGACTTCTGCTCGAGACGGTAGGCATACTTTGCTTTCTTGATGCCAGGAGCGTGTCCAATATCTATCTGTTTTCCATTTTTGTCGGAGTTGGAGTCGGTGCGGCTTCGATCTGCTGGCCAACATTGATCGGTAATTATTTCGGTTCGAATTCATTTGCCGCCATTATGGGAATACTCTTTCCTATCGTTCAGCTCTTTGGAGCTTCCGCCCCGTATTTAGCCGGACTGGTATATGATGCCCAAAAAAGTTATTACAGCGTGTTTGCCGGTTCAGCGGCTTTGGCATTCGTTTCCAGTATTATTATATTTTTTACCAAACCTCCAAAAACATCGGCATATGGAAGTAAACCCGTATCTGTTCCGTAAGAATGTGAATAAATATTTCACAGCGTGAAAATAAAAAATTATTATACAATAGGAGGGTGAAGCAATGAAAACGGAAAGAAAAGGCATCAGCGATGTGCAACTGCATGAGGACGCAAGCCATGTTACGGATCTGCCTCCCGGTAAAGATTTTATGGAGATTAACGGCACGCTCTTTATGGGCGAAGCCCAGGGATACGACATGTGTCTTGTAACAATTAACTGGCATGTGGGAGGCGGAAAAAAAGGAAAATGGATGGTAGACAGGGCAAATATCGGACATACTACTTTTCAGATGATTCCACATGACGAAAGATACCGGATGCATGATAACGACTATATCGGCAACCGTCAGGACGCAAGAGAGTGGCCGGACGATATTCAGATTACGCAGGAAAGCGACAGGGTAGTATGGAAAAACGGAAACCGTATATTTATAAACCATCCTCCCTACTGGGAAGTAAAGGGCGAGCATATGGGGGTGGAGTGCGACCTTATAGCGGGGGGAATGGGAAAAGCCACCCGTGTATATGGGCCATTGTCGGATTTGAAGAAAACCCTATGGGCAGGCTATGAGCAGCAATGCTGGGCGGAAGGCACCATAACAGTGGGAGGCAAGAAATATACCTTCGAGAAGGCATATGCCGCTCACGATTTAATTACCTTCGGCGAGACCTATGACCATATGAAAAATATGGTCGATCCATACTACTACATATGGGCTATCGATGACACGATCCAAACTTATATCTGGAGGCAGCGTGGTTCGGGAATAGAATATAGTCGTGTTTATGTGGATGGTCAAGAAACTCCCTTCGGAAAAGGTGAGATCACCATAGACGAACTGGAATGGTGGCTTGATCCCAAGACAGGCATGCAAATTCCAATCCGTTGGCATGTCAACCTGAACTCGGCTGCTGGCGTTGTTGATATGAACATGGTTGCCGGCGGACGGGGTTCTTTTTGCGTCATGACACGTAACGGATATACGATTCGTCACGGATTTTTGGTACGTTCCAATGGTCATGCTTTTTTTCCTGATGGACGAAATATTCCTATCAAAGATATGATGACCTATTTGGAATGGGGCCGGAGCGCAATGCCCTTGGCGAGCGGAGCTCCCTAATCTACTGGCTGTCGAATTCCAGAAGGAATTTTGTATGGATGAGATGAGTAAAAGTAAAGTAGTGCGCACGGCGTGTGCTCTGGGTGATGGCGTAACATGCGGTCTGGCAGTAGAGGTGATCAACGGTGTTATGACTAAAGTCAGTGCTGCTGATATGCCCAACCCGGCAGATCGGGGTGCCTGCAGTAAAGGACTTGCCTCAATGGAGCTGGTTTATCATAAAGATCGCCTCCGTTATCCCCTTAAACGCACAGGAAAACGGGGAGATGGCAAGTGGGAACGCATTTCCTGGGAGGAAGCTCTGGATGACATTGCGTGCAAACTAAAAGAAATTGCAAAAAAATACGAATCAAGATCAATTGCCTGGATCACTAGAGGTTCTCCGGCAGAGCTCAAAGGAGGAGGGTATATACGGCTGGCAAGTCTGATCAAGGGGAGCAGGGTTAGTATTATTGGTTTTGGTGACTCGGCTGCCCCCTGTGCCGATCTTGCTAACTTTGGATGTATTTTCGGAGACGCCCATCTTAGCCGTATAGAAGAACCTGAACTTACAATCGTTTGGGGGCAAAATCCTGATGTAACCGATTGGAGGCGTATGCACCGGATCATGCAGTCCAGGAAAAAGGGCTGCAAAGTGATAGTTATCGATCCTCGCCGCACGAGCACGGCTTCCAAAATTGCTGATGAGTATATCCCCATAAGACCAGGAACCGATGCCGCGCTGGCTCTGGCAATGATTCACGTAGTTTTGGAACAAGAACGTCAGGATAAACGGTTTATAACCGATAATACCGTTGGCCCTTTGCTGGTGAGGAGTGATAATGGTTTTCTGTTGCGGGAGAGCGACCTGACAGAGCTTGGAAGTTGGCAGCGATTCATGGTTTTTGATGCAAACACCGAGACCGTGCAGCCCTGCGATGCTCCTGGCATCATGCCTTCGATTTACGGCTGCTGTTCCATCGCTGGTATTGAATGCCGACCGGCATATCAGCTGTTGGCAGACATGGTTAAAGAATATACACCGGCAAGGGTGTCTGAAATCACTGGTATTCCACATGATGTCATTATACGCCTGGCAACAGCCTATGGTGTCAAAAAACCATCGTCTATCCATCGAGGTTGGGGATTCCAACGGACTTTTCACGGCGATCTGACGTGCCGAGCGATAAATACTTTAGCTGCGATCACCGGCAATATTAATCTACATATACCATCACGTTTTACTCTTAATATGGATTTTTCTGTCCCGGGCGGGCCCTATACGAATATACCGATAATGTCTCTCTATAATCAGATTGCCAAACAGAAGCCCTTTCCTATTAAGGCAATATGGTTTTCCGCTAAAAACTTTGTCAGTCAGTTGCCAAACCAGAATAGGATCGTGAACGAGCTATTTCCTATGCTGGACCTTATAGTGGTTTCCGATATCTTTATGACAGCAACGGCGAAATATGCTGATTATGTATTACCGGCAAGTTCACCGTTCGAATATACAGATTTGCTTTGCGGCCTGGTTAATTGGACCAACTATCTGCATTTGCAGCAGAAAGTAATAGAGCCTTTATACGAAACCAAGCCAGATTTTCAAATAGCAGCCGAGTTGGGCCGGAAGATGGGATTTGGGGAGTATTTTGACAAGACTGAGGAGGAATATTTAGAAGGGATCCTGACTTCGGATCATCCGACTATGGAAGGCATATCATTGGAGAGGTTGAAAGCAGGTCCTGTGGCGGAAAGACTAATTGACAGCCCACAGAAATTTGCTACTTCCACCGGCAGAATCGAATTCTATGTGGAAAAGCTGAAAGAGTTTGGCCAGGAACTGCCGGTTTACCTTGAACCGGTGGAGAGCGCTCGCAGTGCGAAAGCAAAAGTATATCCCCTTTCTCTTCTCACTTCCCATCCACGCTATCGGGTGCATACTGCAATGGCCAATTGCCCCAGTCTTCTGAAAAATGATCCCGAACCCACGCTGCAGATCAATCCGGAAGATGCCAGAAAGCGGAATATAAAGGATGGAGATGTTGTTCGTGTTTTCAACAACCTGGGGCAGGTCAAGGTAAAAGCGTTACTAAGTGAGGATATAAAGCCCGGGGTGGTTAATATCGATCAAGGCTGGTGGCCTGAACACTATATTGAAGGCCATATAAACGAATTAACCCACGATATGATAAATCAGGCGCAAGCGGCTATTTTCGAACCCAATGCTGCCTTTTGCGATGTCCTTGTGGAAGTGGAAAAGATGCTATGAAATGATTTCAAGCTTGAATGCACAAGAGCAAAGAGGACAGAGCATTGTCATGAATAAATATTCTAATGCTTGTTACAATTATCCTGAAAGCGAACAGTGATGGCAAAGAAAACAGTGATAACTTCTTGTGCAGGTGAAGGATGTCACGGTGGGTGTCTGCACAAGGCTCATGTTGAAGACGGGAAGATCCTAAAGATAAAACGTCTAATTTATCCTGATGGTCAACAGGATACTATATGTATGAAAGGCTTGGCTGGGGCCCGTTTCCCTTACAATCACGACAGATTAAAGTATCCTCTCAAGCGGGCAGGCAAGAGAGGGGAGGGGAAATGGGAAAGAATCACATGGGAGCAGGCGCTTGATGAGATAGCCGATAAGTTGAAGAAGATCAGGGCGGAACATGGGCCACAGGCGATCGGTATGATGCCTTGTCCAAATAGCATGTCTCCATTTAATGGAATCCAACATATTCTGGGAAAAAGGTTTCTGCATCTTATGCAGGCTGTCAACTTGGATAATACATTGGGGATAGACTCCAACTCCTATTTTGCCGATTACTTCACCATGGGTTCAATAATCGGCGCTTACCAGGATCCTGAATCTCTTTTAGAGGGTAATACAAGTTATATGATCGTCTGGGGAACCAATCCGGCGGAAATGGCTCCCAGGTGTTGGGAATGTATCCGGAAAGCCCAGAAGAAAGGAGCAAAATTGGTCGATATCGGTTTGCTCTTCGACCGGACGGCAAAGGCGTCCGATTGGTGGATTCCGGTTCAGGCAGGCAGCGACGGAGCGATAGCCCTATCCATGATTAATATCATTATTAGCGAAAAACTCTATGATGAAAACTATATCATGAAGTATACCAATGGTTCTTTCCTTGTTCGGACGGATAATGGAAAATTGTTGCGGGAGAGCGATTTATCCTCTGGAGGATCAGAGAAGAAATATCTCGTTTGGGATACGATCTCGGATTGTGTCCGATCCATCGAACCACGGCTAAGTAATCCAGAGGGAATAAAACCAGCATTGATGGGCACTTATAGACTGGCCATGATCGAGTGCAAGCCGGCCTTCCAACTATTGTCGGAGCTGGCCGCCGTTTATCCGCCAGAAGAGGCGGCAGCCATAGCAAATGTTTCCGCCGCTATAATAAAGACTCTGGCACAAGAATACGCGGCAGCAAAACCGGCTGCGATTTTGGTGGACCATGGTTTGCGCTATCTAAACAGCGGTAATACCCACCGTGCAATAAACACCTTAGGAGCTATAACCGGCAATACAGGACAATTAGGTGGAGGGACAGTGCGCGGGTTGTGGGCATCGCCAAAAAGGCTTGTGAGACCTAACCTTTTTTCAATTTTGCATGCCACCGATGCGCGAGCCGCCTCTGCCCCTTTATCGCATATTCTCCAATCCATAATTAATGGCAATAGTGATTCAATCAAGGCGTGGATAAATTACGGCTGGAACTTTCTGCATACCTATCCTAATCCGAGGCGGTGGATCGAAGAGATATTGCCAAATATTGATCTTTTAGTAGTTAACGATATCTTTATGACTGCAACTGCGGAATATGGTGACTACATTCTGCCGGACTGCACTCTCTTTGAACGGGAAGATGTGGTCATTGGCAATAAAGGGCATATCGTTTACCTGGAGAAGGCTATCGACCCTCTCTATGAATGCAGGCCGCCTCTGTATTTTTGGAGTGAGCTTGCTAAAAGAGTAGGTTTGGGAGAGTATTTTGACAAGACATTTGAAGAATGGCTTTCATTATGGCTGGATTCCCAAGATCCATCGATTGCAGGAATACAGCCGCCACTAAGTGTAGAACGGCTCAAAAGCGAGAAGATTGTCCGGGCAAATGTATCAGAATGTCCCTCCAAGCCATGGTTTTCCACTAAATTTATGACTCCTTCTGGAAGACTGGAGTTTTATAACGAAGATCTCTTGCAGGCAGGTGATGCTTTGCCGGTATTTCGCGAGCAGATGGAGAGCCCCCGCTCGGCTCTGGCTGAGAAGTATCCCCTGGTATTTAACACGGCAAACAACAGACACTTCATGCACTCTTTATTTGCCAACGATTCAGATATGCTGGTTCGGTACCTGAAGGAGCCTTATCTCAGTATTAACAATATTGATGCGCGAAAACGAAATATTATGAACGGCGACGTGGTAAGCGTTTATAACGACCGGGGTAGTTTTAAAGTGAAAGCACGAATCTGTGATGACGTTCCTGCGGGAGTGGTCAATATTCCCCATGGATGGTGGCCGAAGCAATTTATTGAGGGCCATCTTCAGGATATCATCCCTTCTCTTGCTACTCCGAGCATAAGGGATGAGGCCCGGGAAGTCTATTGGTCAGTGGCCCGTGAGCGAGAAATGATCAGTCCTATACCTATACTTGACAGCCAATTCGCCTATTCCCCGGATACCATCTTCGATTGCCTTTGCGAAGTCAAAAAGTGCTGAAGATATGCCATGAGGTCCGAAGGATATTTGGGAATTAAATAAGGGTGACGCAATGAAAACTGAAAGAAAAGGCATCAGTGATGTAAAACTGTATGAGGACATGAGTCATGTGGAGGAATTGCCCAAAGGCGGTGACTTCATGGAACTGAACGGCACCCTGATAATGGGTGAGTCACAGAACTATGATATGTTTTTGCTTGTCATTGCTTGGCGCGTTGGTGGAGGAAAAAAAGGCAGATGGATGGTTGATGATGTTCTTATGGGACTGACCACGTTTGCGATGACTCCTCAGGCCGTATTTTTCTGCAAGATGGTCATAATGTCGCCATTGATAATACATTGACCTATGCAGAGCGGAGTATGGCTTTTGTGCCCTTCGGAGCGGGAGCACCCTGATCCCCTGATTGTCCTATTTTTGGAGGTATCTTGTTATGGATGTGGTGAGTGAAAATAAAGTAGTCCGCACGGTCTGCACTGTAATGGATGTGTTTGCATGTGGATTATCTGCGGAAGTTAAAAATGGGGTTATTACCAAAATAAGACCTGCTGATATACCTGACCCGGATTACCGGGGCGCCTGCAGAAAAGGACTTGCCGCCGCTGAACTTGTTTATCACAAGGACCGTCTTCGTTACCCGTTGAAACGTATCGGGAAAAGGGGAGAAGGCAAGTGGGAACGAATCTCCTGGGATGAAGCCATGGATGATATTGCAGGCAAGCTTAAGGAGATTGCACAAAGATACGAATCCAGGTCAATTGCATGGGCCGTTAAAGGATTTCCGGAAACACTCAAAGTTGGTGGATATTTAAGACTGGCAAGCCTGCTTAAGGGAAGTAGGGTGAGCCTGGTCGGCTTAGGAGACTCGGCCGCACCATGTGCAGATTTTGTTTCCTTCGGCTGTATGTTTGGTGATGCTCATCTTAGCCGCGTAGAAGACCCAAAATTTACCATCGTTTGGGGCCAGAATCCCGATATAACTGATTGGCGGCGTATGCGCAGGATAACCGAATCCAGAAAGAAAGGCTGCAAAGTAGTTGTTATTGATCCCCGCCGCACAAGTACAGCTTCCAGAGCTGCCGATGAGTATATCCCCATAAGACCTGGAACTGATACGGCGCTGGCCTTGGCAATGATCCACGTAATTTTGGCCCAGGGACTGCAGGATGAGCGATTTATTGCTGAGAATACTATAGGCCCTTTGCTGGTGAGGAGTGATAATGGTTTGCTGCTGCGGGAGAGCGATATAGTTGAGGGTGAAAGCCAGCAGCGGTTCATGGCGCTTGATGCAAATACCGGGGCAGTGCAAGTCGCTGACACCCAGGAGGTAAAGCCTGTGCTCACGGGCATCTGTTCTCCGGAAGGCATTGAATGCCGGCCGGCATATCAGTTGCTGGCCGACATGGTCCAGGAATATACCCCGGAAAGGGTATCTGAAATTACTGAGATTCCGGTTGATGCTATCAGACGTCTGGCTGTTGATTATTCCGTCCAAAAGCCGGCTTCTATCCATCGGGGATGGGGATTGCAGCGGACTTTCCATGGCGATTTGACTTGCCGGGCGCTGAACACATTGGCGGCAATTACCGGTAATTTAAATATGCATATACCGTTATCCTTTATTGAGATAAGCAGTGCTTTCACCATCCCTGACGGACGCTGTACGAGTATCCCGGCAATGAAGATATACGACCAGATAGATAATCAGAAGCCTTTTCCCATAAAGGCGCTATGGTTCGCATTTAATAACTTTATCAGTCAGGCTTCCAATCAGAAAAGGATTGTGAATGATTTGTTGCCGAAGCTTGAACTTGTTGTTGTTTCCGACTTGTTTATGACTGAAACTGCCAAATATGCCGATTATGTATTGCCTACATGTTCGCCCTTTGAATGTTCGGACCTGCACTATGGCCTATTGAGTTGGACAAACTATATGCATTTACAGCAGAAAGTAATAGAACCATTATATGAGTCAAAGTCCGATTTTCAGATAGCGGCCGAACTGGGCAGAAAGATGGGTTTTGGAAAGTACTTCAATAAGACCGAAGAACAATATATGGAGGAAATTCTTTCTGCGGCTCATCCTTTGTTTGAAGGCATCTCTCTGGAGAGGTTGAAGGCAGAGCCCGTGCCGGAGAGGATCATGGATAAAGCTCATAAACTTAGGACTCCCACCGGCAGGGTAGAATTCTACGTGGAAAAACTGAAACCGGTCGGTCAGGAGTTGCCGGTTTACATTGAACCGTTAGAGAGCGTCCGCAGCAAAAAGGCTAAAGAATTCCCTCTTTCTCTTCTGACATCCCATCCCCGTTATCGGGTACACACAATGATGGGTAATTACCCCAGTCTTCTAAAAAACGACCCCGAACCTACGCTTCAGATCAATCCGGCTGATGCCAAACAACGCAAAGTAAAGGATGGAGATGTAGTTCGTGTTTTCAACAACTTAGGGCAGGTCAAAGTAAAAGCGGTGCTAAGTGAGGATATAAAGCCAGGTATTGTCAACATCGATGAAGGTTGGTGGTCTGAACAGTATATAGATGGACATATAAACGAATTGACCCACGATATGATTAATCCTGCGCAAGCGGCTATTTTCGAACCGAATGCCGCATATTGTGATGTTCTCGTAGAAGTGGAAAAAATATAGCAACGATATACAACTATAGAATATTTTGGTGCTAAATGTAACAAGCCGTTAAAATATATTGTGAATGATTACATTAAAAACTTTCTATAGAACAAGGAGGTGGACTATGGCATATCGGGTCATCCAATGGGCAACCGGGCACATGGCTAAAATGGCTGCTAAAGCTATGGCACAAAGGCCTGAATATGAAATTGTCGGCGGCTTTGTATACAATAAAGAAAAAGTTGGAAAAGACCTGGGTGAAATATGCGGCACCCGCAACCTTGGTATTAAGGCAACGAATAACCGGGAAACGATCTTTAATACGGAAGCAGATTGTGTGCTTTTCCTGGCGGGAGCGGAAAACGATAATTTGGCTGCCCTGCAGGATGTCTGTGATCTTCTTTCGTCGGGGAAAAATGTTATAACAACATCGGTTGAATTTATTTATCCCAAAGCCATGGGTGCTGAATTTGAACAACGGATAGTGAATGCATGTAAACAGGGGCGCAGTACCTTTCATGGTCTTGGCGTGGCTCCCGGCTTTGGGGCTGAATCTATGGCGCTGTTGCTGACGAGGCTGTCAAACCGTATTGATCAATTAATATTTTATGAAACATTTCATTATGACAAATACCCGAGTAAATTCCAGATGTTTGACCTTATGGGGTTTGGTTACGCTCCTGATGACCCTGCTCCATTATTTAGCAACCTTGAGATTGTTGGCCACGTATGGAAACATTCGGCAATGTTGGTGGCAGACACTGTCGGCCTTAAGATTGATAAGATAGAGAACTTTCGTAATGTTGCTATAGCGGACAAGGATTTTAATGTGGCAGCAGGTTTGATTCGCAAGGGAACCGTGGGAGCAATGAATTTCGGTACACGGATCATATCCGGAGGAAAACCACGAATTATCATGCAGCATTATACGCGAATGGACCCAAATCTTGCGCCGGAATGGCCTGTTGGCGATGGTTACTGGACAATTGTTATCGAAGGGCTTCCTTCAATTTCCGCAACAATTGAAATCGGTATTCACGGCGAAATTCATTCGGACCAGGCCTGTTTGGCGACAGCCATGCATGCGGTACACGCTGTTCCTTACGTCATCGAAGCTAAACCTGGTATTCTCACTTTGGCGGAGACACCTCCTGTGTGGGGAGGAGAAGCTTTCCACAGTTAATTTTATTTGAACCATAGGAAATAGCCCCGGTTGGAGGTAACAAGCTGGTAGAGATCAAAAGGAGGTATGATTGTGATAAAGTCGATCGGATTCGGAAGAAAGCGAATCGGCATGAGCCACGACGAGTCATGTAGATACCACAGAGAGGTTCATGCGCCTATGGCTAAACGGACACTTGGCGCTCGCGGTCTTAAAAAATATGTCGGCTACTATGTTGACAAGGCCTTCACCCTTTCGGGGGATGCTTTACCGGAACTGCCATGGGATAGGGTTGTCCTTGAGTGGTTAACGGATGAATTGTGGAAAGAGATGTGGACTTGGAGAAAGACAGATCCTGAGGGCATGATGTTGGCAGAGGATGAAAAGAGATACGGAGACGGAAAAACAGGGATGATGTTGCTGTATAAAGAAAACGTAATCGTAAGTTCTGAAGATGATCGTACCGGGGTTAACGTGATTGTCCTTGCTGCCAAGAGGAGCGATTTGAGCCGTGAGGAATTTGTGAAATACCACAGTGAGAAACATGCCCCGATGGTGGCGCGGATGCTCGGCTCCCGTCTCAAAAAATATATAGCAAACTATGTATATGAGGGTCTTTCATTGGCAGATGGCATTATGCCGGCTCCACCCTACGATGTGATTGCGATTACTCAATTTGATGAAGAAGGCTGGAAGGGCATGGATGCCTGGCGAAAGACTCCTGACGGCGTGAAGTTAAAAGAGGATGAAGAGCGTTTAATAGATCGGAATCTTGCGATTGTTCTGATCTGCCAAAAATACGCGTATATTTTATAGCAAAGCAAAGTTAGGGGAAGAAGGTAAGAATATTTTGAAAGTCGAACGAGCATTCAAAAGGAGGAGATTATCTTGAAAAAAAGAAAAGTTGCTTATACTGAAAATTATCAAAAATTAATGGCCAACCTTGCCGCAGGGAGAACATTCGAAGAGCAGTTAAAATGCATCGACGATACCGGAAATCATGCCCCTGTTTGGTTTTTAAGGGTTGGATTGCTAAAAGCCCTTGGTGTTCCTGAACCCAGGAAGAATTCAGAAAACTTTATAACATTCGGTTGTTATGTTCCATTTATGAGCTTATCAAAGTTTGGCGACACGCTCAAGCTTTTGGATCTGCTGGGAATTGAATATAACTACTCGCCGGACAAGGAGATCTGTTGCGGCGCCCCCCCGTTTCAGGACTGTGTCGAATTTGAGGAAGTCACAGAAGAAGAAAGGCAAAAAATACAGGCAAGATGTAAAGAATATATGCAATTTAACTGGGATCTTGGAAAGCAGGCGGGAGCAAAAAACATGGTCTATGTTTGTCATGCATGCGCTGCTCTGGTGAAAATGACGTTCCCGGAAGATGCCAACATTCACCGATGGGTCTATGATCCGATTATGGACAAGCTGGAAGAGAAAACCCTTGAGATTGCTCCAACGGTGATGGGGTATTTTGAAGGATGCCACAAACATTTCCCATACTTCGGAAGTCTTGATTGGCCGAGATATCGTAAGGTGTTGGGCAGCATAAAAGGATTAACGCTTGTAGACCTGGATAACCGTTTTTGCTGCAAACAGCATCCTGATCGCATTTTAGAGGATGCTGAAAAAAAGAATTTGAAAACCATTCTGGTTCCCTGCGGCGATGGTCATTATTTTCTTAAGCAGGCATTCCAGGAAAAAATGGAAGTCAAAAATTTATCGGAAGTATTGCTGCAGGTATTGAGAGGCTAAAAGCAATATCTAAAAGAAAGGATAAAAAATGGATCTGGGGATTAAGGGGAAAGTAGCTGTTGTTACAGCGGGTTCACACGGCATAGGTCGCAAGATCTCGGAAGAACTTGGTCGCAATGGCTGCCGTGTTGTGGTTGTTGCACGAGGGCAGGAACAACTTGAAAGTACGGTCAGCGCAATACAGAAAGAAGGTGGAAAGGCTATTGCTGTTTCGGCTGATATAAATGATTTTAACAACCATCCAAAAATCATTGAACAGGCAACTGCAGCCTTCGGTATTCCTGATATAGCCATCTTTTCTCCGCTGGGGCCGCCGGCAGGAACATTCGATGAATTCAATGATGCTGATTTTGATCAAGCTTACGCCTATGTTGTCAAGGGGTTTGCCAATTTTGCCCGTACCGTTGCACCCGGCATGAAGGACAAGAAATGGGGGCGCATCGTAACGATCGGTTCCGGTCATGCCAAGCTTCCAGGCCGCCTCGCCGGATTCGGATTTGATTATGTGCTGGCCAATACTGTTCGTCCCGCCTCTTTGGGACTGAGCCGCAGCCTGGCCGATGAACTAGCCCCGTTTGGAATCACCGTAAACATGATTGCGCCCGGATTCATAGAAACAGGTGAAAGGTTTGATGCATTTTTTCAAAAACGCGCCAATATCGCTGGGCTGACCTACCAGCAATTTATGGATCGGATCATGGACCGGATTCCGATGAAGCACTTTGGCCGTCCCGAAGAAGTTGCTGATTTATGTGTTTTTTTGTGCTCGGCTAAAGCCAGTTATATTACCGGACAATATATTGTCGTTGACGGCGGCCATATGCAAACCTACTTCTAGATGCTTGGTTCCCCATTGTTGACAAGGAGGCAGATGATGTCTGAGACAGATAAAAGAGAAACAATTCGTACTGTATGTGCTTTAAGAGACGGTGCCATGTGCGGGATTATGGCGCACGTAGAGGACGGCAGGATTACAAAGGTGACTCCTGCTGACTTTCCCGACAGTTTTGATCGCGGTTGTTGCACAACAGGCCTTGCTACACCGCAATGGATATATCACCCTGACCGTATTCGTTACCCGTTGAAGCGCATAGGTGAACGGGGGGAAGGCAAATGGAAGCGGGTGTCCTGGGAAGAGGCGATGGATGGCATTGCAGATAAACTAAAAGAACTGATTAAGCGTCATGGCCCTAGTTCAATTGTCTGGAATG
This sequence comes from Desulfonema limicola, assembly GCA_020723255.1. Classification (GTDB taxonomy): domain Bacteria; phylum Desulfobacterota; class Desulfobacteria; order Desulfobacterales; family RPRI01; genus RPRI01. The sequence goes on from DYJH01000014.1 coordinate 25,608, forward strand.
CGGATCCAAGTGCTGTAGGGAACCTGAAATGGGCAGGTTATTCAAGGGTGGCAAGCCTCACAAAGAGCACATGGCTTGATATTGTCGGCTTTGGCGATTCCGCGGGACTTTGTGCCAACCTGGCAACTTTTGGGGCACTTGGAGGGCGATATCTTGTTCCCAATAAAGATCCTAAATTCAGTTTCGTTTGGGGCATCAATCCGGCATCCACCAGTTGGCGCACCATGCGAACAATAATGAGAGACAAAGAAAACGGCTGTAAACTAGTTTGCATTGATCCGCGCTATTCCAGGACAGCTTCCCGCTGTGATGAGCATATCCCGATCAGACCAGGGACAGACGGTGCCCTGGCCCTTGCAATGATACATGTGATTATAGAACAGGGGCTTGTAGATAAACGGTTTATAGGTGACCATACGGTAGGCCCTTTACTGGTAAGAGATGATAACGGAATGTTTCTCAGAGAAACTGACCTGATCAAAGATGGTAAAGCTGATCGATTCATGGTCTTTGACGAGGCTGCCGGCAAGGCTCAGGCAGTTGATATGGCACAAACACCGGCTCTTAGCGGCAGCTATTTGATTGACGGCATCGCCTGCAAGCCGGCTTTTGTGTTGCTGGCTGATATGGTTAAAATCTATACGCCTGAAAAAGCATCGGAAATCACAGATGTTCCGGCTGAAACAATACATCGTCTGGCTGTTGATTACGCAACCGGAAAACCGGCTGTTATACGTTTGGGGCTGGGTTCGCAAAGAAGTTTTTATGGGGATCTTTCCTGGCGGGCTATCAATACACTGGCAGCAATTACAGGAAATATAAACCTGAAAGAACTTTCCCGTTTTGTATTGAATTCGTCTGCCGTTATGATGCCGGGTGAGACATATTATCATCTGCCGGTTATGAAGCTCGATGATGCCATTACCAAAGGTGATCCCTTTCCGGTAAAAGCCCTATGGATTGCAAGCGAGAACTTTCTCAATCAAATGCCGGATATGAACAGGATTGTTAATGATCTTCTGCCTTGTCTGGAGCTGATTGTGGTTGTCGATCTTGCCATGACGGTCACGGCAAAATATGCAGACTACGTTCTGCCGGAGGCCTCATTCTTTGAATATGTTGATCTGCTTGATAGTTATCCTGTCTACACTCCGTATTTACAACTCCAGCAGAAGGTCATCGAACCGCTTTACGAATCTAAATCCGATTTTCAGATCGCAGCCGAACTAGGCAGAAGAATGGGTTTTGGTGAATACTTTAATAAGACTGAGGAACAATATTTAGAGGAGTTTCTTGCTTCAGATCATCCTTCCATGGAAGGTATTAATCTGGAAAGATTGAAACAAGGTCCGGTAAAAGCAAAACCGACAGAAAAAATTCAGGAATTGAAAACGCCGACAGGCAGGATTGAATTCTATGTTGAAAGGCTGAAACCCTTCGGCCAGGAGTTGCCTGTTTATATAGAACCCATAGAAAGCGTTAGGAGCGAAAAAGCAAAAATCTATCCATTAAGTTTTATAACTTCACATCCAAAGTACCGGAAAAGCTCGGCAATGGGTAATGTTGAAGCTCTGACAAGGCATGATCCCGAACCGTTTCTCAATATTAACCCAAAAGATGCTGAACCAAGAAAAATTATTGATGGAGATGTGGTCCGGGTCTTTAATGATCGTGGAAAAGTAAAACTGAAAGCTAAACTCAACCCGAATATAAAGCCCGGTGTTGTTGATATACAGCAGGGTTGGTGGCCCGAACATTATCTGGAGGGCCACCACAACCAGTTGACGCATGGGATAATTAACCCGGCCCAGGCAGCGATTTTCCAGCCCAATGCCGCATTATTCGATGTGCTTGTTGAGGTGAAAAAGGCACAGTGAATCGACAGACCAAAGTCACCCGGCTGCTGTCTTGTGAATATCAATGTAATATAATGCTAAGTGAATACACACAATGATTATTCCAAAGGAGACTGAACATGCTCACTAAAAACGATGAATTGCTTTGCCACCAGATTCCCTCAACCTTCGACCATGTTGTGGACAGCGGAGATAACTGGCGAGAAAATGTATGGTGTGGGGCATTTGACATCTCGGGGAAAATTTTTTTGAGTTCCGTATTTGGTGTCTCTACCAACCGCAATGTAATGGATTCCTCCGGGTTATTAACAATCGACAAAAAAACACAATATAACGTTAGAGCATCAAGAGAACTAAGGCCCAAAAACGATGAGGTTAAGGTAGGTCCGCTTTCCTATCATATAGTTGAGGGTCTGAAACGGGTCACCTGGGTTTTGGCGGAAAACGACTACGGTATCAGCTGGGAAGTGGATTTTGAAGGCCGGATGAGACCCCATGAAGAAATTCCCCAGTTTGCCAGAAACCGGGGCCGTGTAATAGAGAATATCTGCCGTTTCGGACAAACGGGACGAGCAAAGGGCTGGGTTAAAGTGGAAGGAAAAACCTATGACATCAAGCCCGATACATGGTGGGCTCACCGGGACCATTCCTGGGGAATCCGCTGGCACCATAATCTGTACACTGAAGATCATGGTTTTCAGCCGCCGGAACCGCTAAAAGGTTTTTTGATGAACTGGAATATTTTACAGTTCGATAAGTGGTCTATCTGCTCAACTCTCAGAGAAGACCATAACGGCAAAGTGCTGGATTTCAGCGGTACCGCCAGCTATGCTTACAGCGAAGCCAAACCTGAACTAAAACTTATACGCGAGTTTCACGATTTCGAACTTGTGCCGGGAACCAAAAGATTGCAGTCGGGACGTATCGTTTACACGGACGCTGATGGGCAGGAAATAGAAATTACTGTTCGGGCAGTTACCATTATTTACTTGCAGGCAGGCGGTTACTGGCCTTACAAGGGCTTTCGCCTCGGCAGGTGGATGGGACATGACTGGATAGATGGTGAGAAACTGGATCTTTTGAATCCGGGGGCTGTCAAAGAGGTGTCCGAGGCGCCGACATACATGGTTGAATGCCGTTGCGGCGATGAGGTCGGTTACGGAATGATGCAGTTTGGTGTCTATGGGAAACACCCCCGTTATGCACCTTGACAGAGGAGGCGATAATGAAGGAAGAATTAGATCTGGAGGCTATGCGGGTTAATCTGCTGGATTGGTTTAAAAGCAAGCTGCCCCGTGATAGCGAACTTATACTTTCACCGTTGAAAAGACCTGGCGATGGCATGAACGAGACTTTTTTTATCGACCTACAGTGGCGGCAAGGGGTGGAGACGATACAGGAAAAGCTGGTGATTCGTTGGCCTCCCCGCGGCATCTCGGTGTTTCCCAAGTATCATTACGACATGAAAAAGCAGTATATGCTGCTCGAAAGGTTATGGGGTACAGCAGTGCCTGTTCCCCGTGTCCGTTGGCTGGAAGAGAATGAGTCAGTGCTGGGCGGCCCTTTTTACATTATGGAGCGGGTTGAGGGATGGATTCCTGGAGAATTTCCTCCCTATCATATTGCCGGCCCGCTTTTTGAGGCGACAGAGGAAGAAAAAGCCCGGATTTGGTGGAAAGCCGTGGATGCGATAGCCAATATTCATACCCTCGACTGGGAGAAAGCCGGCCTGAGCTTTTTGGGTGTTCCACGAGGAGGCACGGACTTCATGGAGCGGCAGATCGCATATTTTGAGGAGATTTATGCGCTCAATAAAGAGCCGATGCCACAGATACTGGAAGCAACCAGAGACTGGCTTTTGCAGAACAGTTTTGCGCCGAAGCACCTTTCGTTATGCTGGGGTGATGCCCGATTGGGAAACATGATCATCAACAAAGGTGAAATAGCCGCGGTTCTTGACTGGGAAATGGTTCTTATCGGGGATCCTGAATCCGACCTTGGCTGGTTTGTCCATATGGATTGGGCTACCAGTGTGGGGCGTCCCGATTCGCCTTTTCCTCGCCTGGCTGGACTTCCCGATATGGGAGAGACCATTGCCCGCTACGAGAAGGTAACGAACAGAATTGTTGAGAATCTCTTTTACTACGAGGTTTTTGCCACCTGGCGCATGGCTATCTTTTTTACCCGTATGGAGCAGGATGCAAGATATATTGCCAGATCGAAAAGAGCAAAAGGCTTTATTACCAGGACTCATTATGAAAAGTTGCAAAACCTTCTATGCCTGTAGTTATTACATATCAATGCATTAATAAAGGAGAAATTTATGGCTGAACCACAAATAGAGATAAAAGCTGAGAACTGCTCGGGGTGTCTTCGTTGTTCCCTCGCGTGTTCATTTTATAACACAAAGGAGAGAGTTTTCAGTTTAGCTGAAGCACAGATAGTGGTGAGGCCGGATGAAAGCAATGCCTGGTTTAATGTGGAATTTCGTGAAAACTGTACAAGCTGCGGTATTTGTGTGGAGCATTGCGATTTTGGCGCATTAACCTGGTAATGATGGTTTTATAGTGGGGGTATTATGAAAAAGATTGGCGGCTATACAGGAAAAATCTTGAAAATAGATCTGGGAGAAAAACGAATCTTCACAGAGCCGCTTCCCGAAGAGTGGATCTCCAGCTTTACCGGCGGACTTGGGATAAGCTTTAAATTAGCCTATGACAATGCCTGTCCCAAAGAAGATGCTCTGGGACCGAAAAATGTTCTCATTTTTGGCGCCGGTCCTTTTGTCGGCACATTAATTCCGGGTGCCTGCAAGACTACTGTTGTCGCTAAGACTCCTGTATCGGGGTTTCTCGGAATTTCCGGCACCGGACATCTGGGGATGTTAAAGTTTACCGGTTATGACAATTTAATGATCACAGGCGAAGCAGATCGCCCTGTTTATCTGAAAATCGATGACGATGTAGAAATATGCGATGCAGGCGATCTCTGGGGGAAAGATACGTGGGATACTACTGAGGCGCTGTGGCAGAAACTTGGCAAGCAATTTGTAGTTGCCTGTATAGGGCCTGCCGGGGAAAATATGGCCGTTCAAGCCAGCATCATTGTCAACAAGTATTCCGCCTATGCACAGTCGGGTATGGGAGCAGTTATGGGATCTAAAAATCTCAAGGCAATAGCTCTTTCCGGTTCCAGGTCCATTTCTGTGGCTGATCCAGGCAGATTTTCCGAATTAATAGATAAGGCTTATCATCAGTCTATTGAAAGTCAGAAAGAAACCATCAATGTTTTCAGAGAATGGGGGACTCTCCGTGCTATGGGTCCGCCTATCTCTCAATTCGGTCCCCATGAATACAAAAATTACAGTGAGGTTGTTCCTCCTGATCTGCCTTACAAGTTTCCTCTCGACAGATTTATGAGCGAAATAAAAAGAGGAGATATTTCCTGTATGGCATGTCCTATCGGCTGCAAACACCTTATTCGTATGCTTAAAGGAGACAAGGCCGGGGACAGCATGGCTGTTTCCTGTCTTGTTGGTGGTTTTCACGGATTTGCCGCCCACTGTGCGGTTGAAGGATGGGAAGACGCCATAAGGTGTGATGAATTATGCAACCGTCTGGGTATGGATTATCTGTCTGCCGGATCTGCTATTGCTTTTGCCATAGAGCTGTATCAGAAAAAAATCATAGATAAAACAGATACCGATGGCCTTGAGTTAAAATGGGGAGCAGCGGAAGAAGTTCAGGAACTGCTCCGGCAGATGGCATTAAAGCAGGGGTTTGGCAAGATACTTGCGCAAGGACTGATCAAAGGGCCTCAGCTTATCGGAAAAAACTCGGAAAAATATGCTGTGCATACCCGGGGGCACGCGATTTATTACGATCCGCGGCGGGCAATGTCTCCTGACTTGTTCAGCGATATGATTAACGCTTCGGGAGACAGGTTTCACGCACCGGGCTGGGCCGGCAAAACGATAACCAAAGAGTTTTTAGAGAGGCATTTAGGAATGCCCCCGGATCAGGCCGAACAAGCTGTAACGGATATGAAAGGGTACGGGCTGGCGCGGTTTGCCAAGTGGGCGGAGGATAATGCTACAATGTTCGAGTGTCTGGGTTTGTGTCAGATGCCGCCCCATCAGAAGGTGGAATTAAGCGTGTGGGCCGGTCTCTATGAAGCTTTGACAGGGATAAAGACGGACGGGGAAAAGCTCTTGCATGCTGCAGTGCGTGTTTGGAATATCAGAAGGAAGTTTGACCTTCTGGAAGGCCGCACAAGAAAAGATGATAGCTTCATCGCCTGGCGCTTTGTTACGGAGCGTTTGGCCTCAGGTGGTGAAGACCACGATCCTGTAAGCGAAGAGAGTTTTGATGCCCTGCTGACGGAATATTATAAAGAAAGAGGATGGGATCCCACAGAAGGATCTGTGAGGCAAGAAAGCAATGTTTAAGATTAAAGAAGAGGATAATAGAATGCATGCCGAGACAAGAAATAAAAAGAAATTTTTAAGAACCGAAAGGCTTCCTGTAGATATTAAAGATGTTACGGCGGATTGGCTGTCCCGCACACTGCGGTTGCAATACCCCGGTATCGAAGTAAACGAAATGGAAATCGTTGAATTCATCGGCGGCCATGACACAAAGTTGCGTTTAAAACTTGGCCTCAATCAGGCAGGTATAGATGCAGGCATTCCGGAACACGTCTGTCTGAAGTCGAATCTGGAAGGGCATGCGCCAAGCCTTCCGGTCGGTGTAAACGAAGCGCGGTTCTACAATTTTTACAGAGAATCAAAAGATGTCTTTACTATACCGGCTCCTGCTTGCTACTTTGCCGACTGGGATGACGATGCACAGGGCCAACAAGGCCTCATGATAATTGACGACCTTATTGAAATAGGTGGAACTTTCGGGACTTCGGCGAACCCGATTGGCGTGGATGAAATGGCACGGTCACTGGAAGGGCTTGCGGCAATACATGGCAGTACCTGGGCAAGTAAGGAACTGGCGAAACAAACCTGGCTGCAAACGGCCATGGCGCCGGAGACGGTGACCGATGACTACTGGAGCATGATACCGGATTATTTTGACGCCCATAATAAGATTCCGGAACGCGTTGCTTTGTTTCCCGAATGGATGGCCGATGATCCTTCCCGGCTGAGAAAAGCTTCCGCTGCATTGCGCGCTCATGAGACAAATTACAAAGGTCCGCGTTGTCTCATCCACGGCGATGCACATCTGGGCAACAGTTACCTGCGGCAAGACGGCAAACGTCTTTGGTTCGATTGGCAGATAGTGCGAAAAGGTCTTCCCTGGCGCGATGTTACATATTTTATAATCGGCTCTATTGAGATTGAGGATCGCCGCAAGGCGGAACGCGATCTTCTGCGTCATTACCTTGATTACTTTACCGCTAAAGGCGGCAAAATATTTACTTTTGATGAAGCATGGACCGAATATCGCCGCATGGTAATCTGGGGGCTTGTGGCCTGGCAATCCAATATTAATCCGGGAGAAAAAACCATGCCGCCGCTTGAGCGGTTCTGTATGGCTGCAAAGGATCTTGAAACACATAAATTATTGGATTTTTAAATGTAGAATTGCCTAAGAATATAGCAAAATAAATTTGGCGGGGCGCAACGGACATCGTTGCAGTAACAAAACATGAAAAAGGAGAAATGGAATGAAAAGAAAGCGAAAAAGTATTTTTAGCTTGCTAAGTTGTTTTCTGTTGTTTTTTGTGACATTTTTTTGTTGGATGGATGATTCCCATGCAGGCGCGCCGGATGGTCCTGTCCTTAACTGTGATGTAGCAAGCATCCAGGCGCTCTTTCCTCCGGAAACCGAGGTAACCATTGACAAAGTGACAAAGGAAACAAGGGCGAACTTTCCGATGCCATTCTGCCTTGTTGACGGCAATGTCATTACCCATGGGCCAGGCGCTGAAGACGGCCTGGTCAAATTCAGGGTTTCTCTTCCCGATAAATTCAGCAACCGGTATCTCTTCAGCGCTCTTGGCGGCTCGGCAGGGGATCTCCACGATCCGATTACAGATCCTGTGTACGCCTATTACCATAGCACTGCCCTCCACTTGGCTGAAGGTTATGCGATTGCCACCTCCGACACAGGAAGCCAGACCCCTGGTTGCGAATACGGATTCGCCTGGAATCGCGCCAAGGCGTTCGACCATGACCAGCGGGGCGTCCACCTGAGCGCGGTTATAACGCAAACTATCACGACGGCTTACTATGGACTCGATGACAAGCAAAAAAAGAATAATTGCAAACCGAAGAAACTATACCGTTATATCATCGGCGGCTCAGGCGGCGGCCGCAGCGGGATGGTTTCGGCGATTCATTATCCGGAAGATTTTGACGGATATATTGTCGGCTGGCCGGGGCTCAACCCTTACAACCAAATTTTCTTCGGCAAAATCGCCAACTTCATTATGAATGATCACACAGCCTGGGTTTCTCCCGTTGAGACCCGCGAGCTGGAAGACGCTGTAGTAGAACAGTTTGACGGTTCCGACGGTGCGATGGACGGGCTTATCTGGGATTATACCAAAATAAGTTTTGATCCGGCGTCTCTCGGTATCTTCACTCCGCAGCAGATAGAGACAATTGACATCATAACGGGCGGAATCAACTTTGACGGAAAGAGTTATTATCCTGGGTTTCCCCTTACCAATCCAAGCGGATGGTCTATGCTCCTCATCGGAATGACGCACCCCGATACATGGGTCGGCTTGCCGGGTGTGTTGCAGTGTTTCAATACTTCATCGAAGGGGCTGTACGGACCGGGTTATGACTTCTCGACGGAGTTCGACTTCAATAACAAACAAGATTATTTCGACTGGGCTCAAAAATATGGAGAGGTGTTCCCAGGATCCGGGACGCAGGACCCCTCTGAACTGGATGGCTTAAGGAGATCCGGCGGCAAAATGTTGATCTTCCATGGCGTAAGCGATAACGCTATAGCGGTCGGCGACACCATCCGTTTCTACGATGAACTGGCGCGCCTGCAACACGGCTATGGACATGCCCAAACTTTCGCCCGGTTGTTCCTTGCGCCAGGCGTGTTTCACGGTTGGGGTGGACCTGGAGCTGCGCCTCAAGACATTTACGAGCAAGCATTGAAGGCGGTAGTGCGATGGGTGGAAAACGGAAAACCTCCGAAAGAACTTAAGCCAAAATCCAGCCTGCCTGCTACACCCCGGACATACCTGCTCTGCCCCTATCCGGAAAAATCGGTGTTCCTCGGCGGTGACGTAAACGATGCATCAAATTGGGTTTGCAGGAAGCCATAGTTCCGGCATCTGTCTGTTTGACAATCAACATCAGTATGCATCTTCTTTGAATTTCTAAACGAATGGGGGCATGCGGCTGGTAAATAGTCCTAAGATTAAAAAGGGGGCAGGAATTTTACATAGCTTTCAAGAAGCGCCTGTTCTCCTTCCTTGCCCCGCCAAAAAACAGGGAAAGCGGCCATTGTTTTTTTTACTTGATGGCCGCCTTCCTTACGCTTAAAGATAAGGAGCTTTTGATTAAATTAAAATCGCTAATGTTAGCGATGGTTGTATCAAGCAAGGGAAAGACGCCTCTCCTATCCCGTTGTATACGATTTATTTTTTGCCCTGTAACGAAAAGCCCTCTGGCGAAGTGAATTTGTTTTGACGTAGCTCCATAAAGTATCCAACTCCGTCCGGGAAATATCCGGCTCATTGATCAGAATAGCATTTATTTTGTCATTTTGTAAGGCGGCGACTTCGAGCCAGTGGCGGACAGTATGGAACTTAACTCCCATGAATTTTACTATGTGCTGCAAAGGCATTCCTTTGGCTAAAAGCTTAAGCGCCTTTAGAACCTTTTCTTCCGGAGAACGTATGTCATAAAAGATAGTCCCTGTCCGGCTGCAGAAAGATTTTCCGCACTCTTTGCATAGAAACCGACGACCGGGTGTTCCTTCCTTCGTTCGGTATGTTCCATTGGAAACAACATTGCCTTTTTCTGCATTGCCAAAAAATTTGCATTTTGGGTTTGTGCATGTTTCGGTTTTTAAATTGAAGCATTGTGTATTCTCATATTGTTTATCATGCTTCATTATATCAACGATTGAAGGCAATCTGTCAACCAGTAAAGGCAATTCATTTTCCGGTATTTTTGATTCCGGAGGGCTTTTTGTTTGATGGCAGAATTTGTCTGAGGCTTGAAAGGCAATGGCCTGCGATTGTTCCCTTTTAGTTTTATTTTTTATGTTTTTTGTCGGCGCTTTTTCCTTGTCTTGACAAAGCATCCATCCAAATGGCCCGTCAGGTCTCAATTGAAAATCCAGTTTTGTATCATAAATTACCGGGCAAATTTCATCATCATTCGGATTGGCATAATGCCTTACATAATTCATTTGCATATTATTCTGTATGATAGCAGTTTCTTTTGTGACTGTATGGGTGGCAAACATGAATCTTTCTTTTTGTTTTATTTTTGTGAGTGATCCAATGCCATCTAAAATCAGCTTGTATAATGCGTTTACATTTGCAGCAAATGTCGAATAATTAAAAAAAACCCCTTCGCCCTTCGATATAATATCACTGATCATATTTCTGGTCAGATAATTTTCAATTGTATTTTGTTTTATAAGTTCTTGATACACAACAAATTTTAAAGGCAAACAGATTCGATGTCCCACATAATGACCAAAATAATCAACCATTATGATATTCACTTCAGGAAGTATTCTTGTTGCTGCTATGATTATATCTTTTTGCAATGTTTTTTCGGTGCCGTAAAGATCCCGGTGACATGAAAGGATCATATCAAGGTGTTTATCTTTTTTAATGGTGATTGTGTTAAGCAGACTATTGTCTTCAGGTTTTTCCTTTGGTTTGAATAAGTTATCAGAATAAAACTGTTCTGTTTCAATTAAAGAATAAGTAAAACGACGTTTCCTTATGTAATACCATACAGGCTGATCAGAATTAAGAGCTACCAAAGCCTGCATAGGGATTCCGGTAAATTCGGAAATGTCGTGCAGGTTCTCAATTCTGGCACGGCAACGTTTTGCTTCCCAATTTTGCAATTGCCGAACGCTGATTTTGATTGATTCTGCAAATAATTCCTGGCTTATCCTCCGCCATTGCCGATATGCTTTGATGATAGCCCCGAGAGATTTAAAAAGTTTGACATTATCAGGCGAAACTTCATTTCGTGGTAACGAAACATCATGTGGCATAAAATTCTCCGAATATTACAAAGTGCAGTTGATGCCAAGCAAACAGGAACCACAGGAACAATTGAATAAATCTAATACAATGATTTTCTCGAGCATGTGCTTTGTTTATCACATACCAAAAGGAAAACTTCGTGTCAAGGTGAGATGCAACCGCTCAATATTTTCGGTTGGTTTTTTTTCGAAACAGCAAGAGTACAAAAAGAATTTTTAATAATCTAATGCTTTTTGCCAATTAATCATGAATTTACATCAAATGCATTATTTGATTATTTTTTAAAATATATTACAATAATACTGTCAAATATTAACAATAAATTGCAACAGTTTGCAATTTGAAAGATAACAAACTTAAAGCAATTTATAATATTCTGATATTACTACACAAAATATAATGGCACGATCTATGCTGATAATTTTATAAACTCATTTGGGGCATATATAACAGCAAAGCAATAAATCATAGATAAAGATAACTATAAAAAAGATAAATGAATTCTCTTTAGTGTGTCAAATCAATGGAAAGCCTGAAAAGAGGTTAAATCTATGTAAGCTGACATTGAACATTACTTACAAGAAAGGAGGGTTCTTTGTATGGACAAAGGAGGAGGATAAGAGGGGGGTATGAAAGTAAAGGCGCATATCTGTAAGCTTGTTTTGTA
>DYJH01000015.1 GCA_020723255.1 Desulfonema limicola
AAGAATTCATCGGCCCCGATATCAAACAGGCTTCCCTGTGGCCGGGTTTGCCCCTCATAGTCTGCTCCTGCCCCGGTAAACGTGCCGGCATCAATGTTCTGCGAGCTGTCATCAAGATGATAATCGTCTATAGTAAAAGAATCACCCTTATCCACAAGACCGGTAACAGCTACATTGCCCTTCACAAAAATTTGTGTCACCGTGTTGCCGGTTATAAGAAAATGATGCCGCCCGCCGGGTGTGGCAGAAACGTTCAGCATGGTGCCTGCCCATTTATTTCCGGTCCAGGCCTTGGTATTGTCTGTAAGAACTGTGCGGTCATTTACTGCATCATAAACAGGATCAAGGCTCCAACTGCCTGAATCTACGGTTTCACCCACAATTCCCGGCGCCCAGTTATGGTTGTTGCTGAGGCCTTCGTACCCTATCTCAAGGAAAGAAAGGTCGTTTCCCAAAGCCTGATTGTTCCGATGTAAAATATTTGCCTGATTATAAAAGTCGTTGTGAGTGATGTAGAGATTAAGCTCCCCTTCCTCCCATATAGCCGTGTCCACTCCGGAAAAAATATTGTCCCTGACAACCGAACTGGGAGCGTCATTGTCTATATTGACACACGATTCATTCGTGTTATATCCGCCGTAAAAGGTATTGTTGACTACCGTAACATTTTGATGGGTGTAAAATCCGGCACCCAGCAGTTTATTCGTTCCGGTAAGCGTATTGTAAAGAAAATAATTGTTCGAAATAACGGCGTCATTCGCATTGCCACCGGCTTTATTAAGGTAAAACCCGCCGCCAGAAGAACTACCGGAATTTTTGCTAAATATATTGGCGTTAATTTTGCCTGTCACATATCCGCCAATGTAAAACCCGCTGCCATAACTACCAGAGTTTCCGCTGAAATTGTTATTAAAAATATCGCCTGTTATATATCCACCAATTCGAAAACCGCCGCCATAGCTACCACCAGAGTTTCCGCTGAAATTGTTGCCGGAAATATTTCCGACAAAATTTGATCCGATGTTAAAACCGCCGCCATAATTACCAGCAGTGGAATTTCCACTGAAACTATTTCCTGTCACATTGCCGGTAAAAATGGATTTAACGTAAAAACCACCACCATAGCCGGTGTTTCCACTGAAACTATTTCCTGAAATATCAAGATATGAAGCAGAATCAACATAAATACCTCCGCCAAAACTTCCTGTATTTCCGGTGAAAGTGTTTCCGGTTGTCGTAAATCCATCGCCGGAAAGCCATATACCTCCCCCGTATGAACTCTTATTGTTTTTAATCACACAGCTCTGGACTGTACCGGAACTTTCAATGAACTCACAGGCTCCGCCTTTAATTGTTCCGCCCGTCCGCTTCATGTCTTTTAACGTTAAATTCGTAATTTTGAACCCTGATATATTGTCGCCGCGGATGAGGGCCGCATTGCTGTTAGCATTGAACGCACCGCTGATAATACAGTTTTCTGCTCCATCCTCCCCCTGAATCGTCATCCCGTTTCGCATTTCGAGCGGAAAGACTTCACGCTCATCGGCAGGCTTTGCAGGATCAGCATCATACGTTCCGGCCTTGATATGCACCACCCAGGGATCAGGCAAACTCCTGCTGTTTGCTATAAACAAAGCATATGTGATGGACTTGAACGGGCTCGCAGATGTGCCGGTTGTACCTGTACTATTTATACCGGTGGACTGATTAACGTAGATGTGTTCGACGGCCAGAGCAGCTTGTACGGGTAATAAGAAACACAGCATATAGGCCATGACAAGAAGTAAAGATGTATTCAAAATTCCAAATCCGCTTTTTGATGAGAGCAGCTTCCTGTTTCGCATGTTCATGATATAAACCTCTTTCAAATGCAAAAAAATAATATTAATAGTATGTGGAAGATAAAGAAAATTGCAAATTGCAAAACCACAGCAGGTCATGCCTTTACTAACATACTAATTGGTGTATAATAAATAAGTTACTCATGAGCCCATAATTATATGGATATCAAAGACTAATTCTTACTTCCTCCCTTTGCGAAAGAGAGGAATTTCCCTCTTTGGGAAAGAGGGGCTATGGGAGATTTTCGAAAAAATACGTTCAATCGATTATGGACTCCTTAATTTGCCTTGTCAGCCCGCATTTGGATTTTAGATTGAATCTCCGTGGATATTTTCTGGCTGGCTTCTGCTAAAGCATCGGATATAACTGTTTCCCCCCACGCAGTCCTATGCCAATTCCTACCAAAAATGCCTGCATCAAAGATCGCATCAAAGATCGTTATTTTGGCAAAATACCATTCCGTTTTCTTATTAAACGTTGTAATTGGCGTTACACCTTTTTCGTTGTTAACATCAATAAGCTGAGAATTAATTCCGATTCTTGTCCAGACCGGCTGAACAAATGGAATTATTATAAAGCCCCAGAAATTGGTCTTCCCGTCCGTAACTTTGGTCATGACAAGATATTCCGCCCCCGCATCTTTTGCAGCCTTAAGAGCCTGATCTTCAAAAATTGGCGACCGGGAATTTTCATTAGCCATTTTTGTGTCATATCCAATTTTACCAAGGTCTTCGCATATACTTCTGGCAATGTAATGTGATACCGGAAGCGATTGACCTGCCGCATCTCTGGCATAAAAACTAACCGGCAACCAGTAAGATACGCCCTGGCCAATCCTGTCCGGAGACTCTCCATCCCTTGAATCTCCAATATCTGCAACCATTATACTTGTTGATTTGCTTTTATCCAGGGCGGTCAAGTTATGGCTTGGAGTATGTTGAAGGGCAACAGAACAAGCGTTAAGCATAAGTAACATGAAAACAGAAACCACGAGCAACAGCATCTTTTTAGTACAGAATGATCTTAACATAATACCTCCGATTCTAAAGTGATTTGTTTCTATAGTGAACGTAAATAATAAGTTTTCGCACCCCTCACCCTATCCTCTCTTCAAAGTGGAAATGGGAAATTATATTGTTATACCACTTTGATAGTATTGACACCTCTAATAGAAAAATCTTACAAATAAAAGCAATAAAAATCTGCCTCCCACCATTTTATCCTTGACACAAAGAAACAATACCTTTATTTTTTCTTTATGGAAAAGAAAGAAATCATTAAATCTCTTATTCGTGAATTTCATCATAAATCTCTTCCGAAATACCGCACCAGAGAAATTTTGATTCCGTTAAATCTGGAGAAGGTTATTACGCTTATAGGCTCCAGAAGAAGTGGAAAGACTTTTCTGTTATATCAGATTATTGACCATCTGCTTCAGGAAATAGATAAAACGGCAATTGTATATTTTAATTTTGAAGATGAACGCTTAGAACTTATCGACGGTGAAGCTGATCTTATTTTACAGTCTTACAGAGAACTTTATCCGAACCACAATCTGACGTCCTGTTATTTTTTTTTTGATGAAATACAAAATCTTCCGGGGTGGGAAAAATTTGTTCGAAGGCTTTACGACACAGTTTCGCGCTATATTTTTCTTACCGGTTCCAACGCAAAATTACTTAGTTCCGAAATATCGACGTCCTTACACGGACGAAGTATAAGTTTTGAGGTCTTTCCGTTAAGTTTCAGGGAATATCTGTCTTTTAACGACATACCAATCGACTTTTATCTTCCGGATATAAAAGGAAATATTTATAACGCCCTTGAAATATACCTTGAATTCGGCGGGTTTCCCGAATTGGGAACAATTGCCGACCCCAATATTAAATACAGGATTCTTCAGGAATATTTTGATGTGATGCTTTTTAGAGATCTTGTCGAGCATTATAATATTAATAATCTGATTTCTTTGAAATTTTTTTTAAAGCGAGTTTTTGGCTGTGCAACCAAACAGATTTCGATCAACCGTATCTATAACGATCTCAAGTCCACCGGAATTAAAATTGGTAAAAACAGCCTATATGAATTTCTGGAACAGGCGGAATCGATATTTCTTTTACAAACATTAAAAAAATACTCTCCAAAACTTTCCGTGCAGGAATTTGGAGAAAGAAAAATATTTATTATAGATAATGGATTGCTAAATTCGGTGGTTTTTAAGTTTTCCGCTGATAGGGGTAAAGCAATGGAACAGGTTGTATTCTGGGAATTGCGCAGAAGGGGTAAATCACTTTTTTTTCTTAAAAACGGATATGAGTGTGATTTCGCCATTATATCTAAATCCGGCGAGATTAACGAAATTATTCAGGTTTGCAGCGATATTAGTGATTCTCGCACCCTATCCCGTGAAGTCAGGGGAATCAGCACAGCTTGTAAACGATTGGGTATTTCTCAAGGGACTATCATAACCTATGACAGGAAGGACCAAATAAAAGTGGGTGATATCAGCATTAGTCTGATTCCGCTGCCGGTTTTTCTTTTAGCACAGTGAATATATCCTCTAAAAATACACAATCACTGACGAATAAACCGTATGCTCATTCACATCCTGTGAAAAATCCAGATACTCCAGATAAGATTTCCCCACATTGCTTCCGAAGCGGTACTGGTAAGCAATATCAAAAACAAAGCGCTCAAAAACAATACCGGAGCCAAGGCTGAATCCGAAGAAGTCATCCACACCGTTCACTGCCGGGGCCGGATCGTAAAATATGCCGGCTCTTAGAGGAACGACATATTCATCACCAATAAACAGGTATTCCGCACCCATGCGAAACTGCCGGGTGGGATCAAGCCAGGATTCATCTGCATTTTTACCTGTGATGGGATTTTTCTTTTTACCCTTTGAATCTTTTAATACAAAATCATCCCACTCGGTTCGGTAAATATCTGCGGAAACCGTAAGATTGTCTGAAAAACGGTAGGAAAACCCTATTCCAAATGACATAGGCATATCCATTTTCTGATTTTCGCTTTGCTGGGAAAAAAAGGTAAGGTTCTGTTCCGGAAAATCAGGGAAAGTCCAATCTGTCTGCTCGATAGCATCAAAGTCAATTTCTGCGGTAAACGGCGTTTTGAACACTGCCCCTATGGTAAGCCGGGGTGTGGCATTCCACAGAAATCCCAAGTTTAAATTAAACCCCTCAAATGAGGAGTTTTCCTTTTTGTAATAAGTGTAGTTAAAGTCCGCTCCGTGTCCACCACCAAAATCCAAATAACCTTTACTGTGAATATTGCTTTCTTTTTTCCAGCCGCTCTTTGATATGTAATCTCCCCAAAAATTTAAGGTCATTCCCAATGACAAATAAGGAGTTGCCTGTATGGCGTACGCCAGACCTATGGCCGATAGTTTACCCCACTGGTCAAATTTTATATTTTCAAATGTGCTGACATTTTCCGCACCGTAGAATAATCTATAATCCCACGATTTTGTAAAATCATAAAGGTGCTGATAATTCAGCGATACAACTATATTACGGTTAAACAGCGTGAAAGGATAAGCCACGCTCATATAATTTAGATTTGATTCGGAAATATTCTGTTTCCCGCAAGCTTCAGGATTTAAGCCAAAACTGTTGTCTTCCGTCCGGTAAAGAGATGCGCCTACAATGGAAATCTCAGGCCTTTCAAGCTGAATCAGCCCGCCCGGATTCCACGAAGCAGCAGTGGCATCGTCGGCAACGGCGATAAACGCCCCGCCCATGCCCAAAGCACGCGCCCCTGAACCTACCGGGTTAAAAGACGATGGAATTTCCAAATGTTGTCGTTGAAACAGATCGCTTCCCGGTGTTGTGGATGGAAGCATAAAAATGCCGGCAATGAAACAGATAAAATATACCGGCACTTTGAAACCTTTATTGATGTGAATTTTTCTGCGCATAGGTTTCCTTAACTTGCATTAATTATCTGTTCCACCCGTTGTCCTTTTTCAAGCGACAGAGCGCCTTTAATAATCTTTGCCTCGCTTTGTTCTTTTTGTGCCGATACAATTTCCAATACAACATCGGAATTTATAATTTTAAATTGCTGCCCTTTTACAATTCCCGCATCTTCGCCGATATCTACGATTGCCAGGTTTTCTTTTGAGTTTAATATACTTCCTCTCAATGGATAGGCAGTATTAATTTTACGGGTAAGAGCCTGGGCAATTATTGCGCTCATTTCATATACCGGTAGGGCGCTGCCGAATGTTTCGTTTGCAGCGGCAGTTATTTTTCCGGTTTCTGTCTCGATGATCCTAATGGATACCTGGGTTTGAGGGCCGGCGTAAATTATATTTCCGGAAAGAATCAGCCGGGCAGCCAGGATTTTGCCCAAAGAAAGGGCGGTTTTTTTATCCGCAAGCTGTGACGTTCCAAGCTTCAATTCTTCCATCAGCGCATCCAGCAGTGCGCGTTCCACCAACCGTATACGGCCGTCCGAGAGCATCTGATCGGTGATACCAGCCGTTAAAAGCTTTTCCCCTGCCTCCTGTAGCGAATAGCCCTGAGTTGAAAAATCCATAATCCACAAAGTCAATGGCTTAGACTTCCAATCGTTCGTTAGAACTGCCGTTTGCGGGCCTTTCATGCGATCTATAAGTTCTTTTACTAGTTTGTCAATCTTTTCTTTCTTTTCACGGTCTTTGACAAGCTCGGCTTTTTTCCGTGTCTGCCCGGTCATAGATGCAATGATGCGGTTGTCCGGCGCCATACGGCCGGCTTTTTCAAAAACGCTTAGCGCCTGATCCGGTTGCCCCTTTTCATCCAGAATCAAGCCCTGAGCCAGATATCCGCTTTCGTTTGCAGGATCGATTTGCGTGGCTTTTTGGTAATAATCTATAGACATATCGGTATTCTTGTTTATGGAGGCAATTCGCCCAAGGCCCAAATATGCTTCGGCTTGTTCAGATGCGCTTCCTTTTTGGGCTTTTAAGGCTGCCTGGTAATTTTTCCGGGCCTCTTCAATATTTCCTTTCCTGAAATATATATCACCTTCAACCAGATAGCTCATACGCACGTTGGGGTCTTTTTTTTGAAGAATTTCGCAGGCCCTGATGGCAGAGTCATATTCGGCCATCGCATATAACTGCCGGATTTCCTTCTGCCGGCTGGTTGTGTCGGTTCGGATGAATCCGAAATACCATCCCAGAAAGGCTATTGCTATGATGGAGGCGATTGCGGCTGTTATCAGAATTTTATTGTTTTTTTTCTGTGTGCTTTGCCGGCCAAAATCAATCACGTTTTCTTCCGCACGGGTTATTGTTTCAGAAATCGATTTGGACTCAAGCCCCGGCGCTTCTTCAGCCGCTTCAACTGATCTGATCTGCTCCATATAGTTAAATGTTGGATCACCATATAACATATAGCTCGCCCATGTGATTTTCTCTTCTCCATATTCTTTAATCTGGGTCAGCCGGGACAGACGAAGGGCTTCGCCCACGCTTTGGCCTGAAAGCACGTTTTGATAAAAGTCCATGGCAAAGCGCCTGCTGGGTTCGTCTAAAATCTCCCAGAATGTTCCGATGTAGTGACGCACACCGGACAAAATAAAGGCGCTGGCAAGACTGAAAATCTGTCCGTGAAATTTCTCGCTTAAGTTCCAGGTATCGGATAAAGCCGACTGACAGGCATTTGAAAAAATAAATGCCGGCATCGTGGCTGTTCCAGTCATTTTAATGACATCTCCTGCGCTGAATATTCCTTTAGTTAAACGCCAACCGCACTTGTCACGGTTGTTTTCGTCATAATCCATATGACCTGCAAAATGCACAATGTCAAAATTCCGTATTTTTTTCTGGAGATAATCCGGCTCAATGTTTTCCGACAAAAATGTGGCATTAATAATATTTTTTGACTGGTCCAGAAAATCACGGACGTAAATACCTTCATTATACGCTTCTTTCAAATCTCCCCTGGGATCTGCCAGAATCAACATTTTCAGAGGTTGGCCAAGAGCCCTGACCTTGGCCGTTCCGATAAAATTCTGCTTGGTCCTAACCAGCCGGCCCATGCTGAAACGCTGGCAGAGAAATTCTTTCCCGTCATGCATCAATTCCCATGGAACCAGAGCCATATAATCGTCAATGTTCACCACCAGGTGATCCGATTTTGTCTGTCTTAACTTTTCCTTAATATTAGTAGGTATTAAATCATCAAAAAACATCTGGCCGATTTCCTTGAGATTCGTTAAAATTTCCCTGTTAAGACGGCCCTGGCGATTAGCCCTGTTCAATGTATCCACGATTTCATGGCATCTCTGATGTATCCTGTCCATTGAGACCGGTATTTCCTCATATAGCCTGACAGTGCTGGTCTCGCCGACGAGTTGCTCAAAAGATCCGACTTTGACGCCATCTTCCATTTTTTCGATTTCAAGATAAAACTGGCTGGCAGGACGCTTTGTTATCTTCCGGACTTCTTCCTCTGTGGCCCTTGTCCTTGTTTCAACCCTGCCGCCGATATCTTCATCCCTCCATACCACCCGGTATAAATTTAGCTTTTGGGTTTTGCCTTTAACTGAAACACTGTCATGAAACCTGCAAAGTATGTCGTTGCTTCCCCGAATCTCCTCATAAACGTCCTCAGATACAAGAATTTCATCTTTACCGGCGACGGATTCGATCCTGGATGCCACGTTTACAGCATCACCGGCGATATGTTGATTGTCGACTAATATTTTGCCCGCATTGATGCCGATAGAAACATGTATCTCATCTTCGGACGACACTTTCCCGTTATGTCCACCAAGAGCTTTTTGTGCCTCCACACAGGATTTTACGGCCAACAATGTATCTTCAAAAGAACACATCAGGCCGTCGCCCATGATGACTAAAACCTTACCGCCATGATTTTCAATTATGGGGAAAACAATATCATGATGCTTTTGCATCCAGGCTCTGCCAAGTATGTCTCCGTGTTTATCCATATAGGCGGTATAGCCGCAAACGTCGGTAAAAACGATGGCCATTTTTTTACTGAATTTTTCATTCAGCACCTGGTCTAACTTCGCCCTTTCCTGAAGAACCTGTTCAATATTGTTAATCGCCATACCCGGTTCCTGTTTTTTTTCATACTTATTATTATCCGGCATCCGGTGTCTCCTTTATCTCAAATGGATAAATACCGATATTTTTACCGTTTCGACTAAATACCATAGCATAACAACCATATGGGATATGGCTGAATACCTTTGTACCACCCGGATCAAGTAAATACGACAAAAGATCCCTGTCTTTTTTTCTAAGAGTTACACGCAGGTTATCATTATTTTTCACGTCTTTCATGATGGTTACCCGGATATCGACATGTTGATCATTAATCTTTTCGATCTCAATCATTGTTTTAATTTCCTGAAAATCCAGATTAACACGAATCAGATCCCGGAAAATGATTTTTTCAGGTCCTCTTACGGGTTGAAGACGGGGCGGCACACCAAAAAAAGCGTTTAAATAATCCGATGTTTCCAGAAGCATATGAGTAGCGGATCTTTTAATTTGACGCACAACCGATAGTATT
Organism: Desulfonema limicola; assembly: GCA_020723255.1. Taxonomy (GTDB): domain Bacteria; phylum Desulfobacterota; class Desulfobacteria; order Desulfobacterales; family RPRI01; genus RPRI01. The sequence continues at coordinate 9,399 of DYJH01000015.1, forward strand.
TTGCTTGAATTCCGGTTTCGGATTAAATCCATAATATTTTGCACAAGCTTTTCCGAAACCTTACCTTGTTTATCCTTATTATATGCAACACCTATTATTTTCAAAGCCGCCAGCTCGTCAAGGCAAATTTTACAATCGGAAAAATGGGTCTCAAGTTTGATTTTTTGTTCATCTGAAAGAGATCCCTGTAAATAATCGGCAATGGTTTCTTCCTGCGGGCATGTGTTTTTCATAAATTTTCCTGTATATTGTATTAAGTCCAATTGCGGGTTATCCTGGCCAACTTCCCCACTCTCCTTGCTCTTTATATATATAGACACAGTTATTTTATGTTTCTTACATATAAGACTCTAATCATTCCCGGTCTGTTCCTCATTCATAATAATTTCTCTTAAACTGGAAACAGCCCGATGCTTAAGCGTATAAGCGCTGCCCATGGTTAATCCCATTGTCTCAGCCACGTCTTTTAAAGAAAGGTTGTTTTCAATATGAAGACGCAAAAACATCCGGTCTCTTGCAGAAAGCTTTTTCAATCCTTTCTGCACCCGTTTTTCACTTTCCATTCTTATCATAAGATCTGTAATCCCGGGCTCATTTGCTTTTAGATCTTCAATATCTTCAAGGTATTGCCGGTTTTGATGAGATCCGTTAATTTTTGAAAATTTTTGCCGGATATCATTCAGCACGATTCGCACAGTCACCACACGCAGCCACGTGGCAAGGCTACAGCCGTTTAACCCTTTGTACTGATGAAGTTTCTTACAATCATTTTCTATCAGTTTTATAAAAACAGTATTGTGCAGATCTTCAATGTCCTGTTGATTGGACCATACATTTTTAGCGGCAAGAGTCTTACTCACAGTATTACATATCAGAGGAGAAAAACGCCGGATAAAATCTTCCAGGGTTTTTTTGTCACCCAAAAAGCATTTATCAAGCATCTGCCTGTCTTTTAAAATACCGGCTTTCATTCCGTGACGACTTTGTCCATGAGTTTGATTTTTGAAGTATCGCCCTGTGAGATTTTTGTTTTTGACATGTCTTGCATAACCTGGGTAACGCGCAATCGCCCTAAAATAATATTATCCGAACCGAGCATTTTCCCGGTTATGGGGTGCCTGATGGGCTCTTCCTTATAAACAATCAATCTTCTGGTAACTTTTACCATACCTTGTCCCAGATCGGTGAATATATCGCTGCCTTTTTGTTGAACTACCAGGCCAAACGCCATTGGAAACTGCCGGTGAAACTTGATTGCTAACCCGGTGGCCAAAGATGACATGGTTTTTAAATCCTTTCCTTCATCATATACATCACTTGCAGCTAATATTTCAGAAGTTTCCGCGTCGATCATGCGTGCGACTATCTCCACGCCTTTTCTCGTTTCAACCACTGAGCCGGTAATGATGGATTGGGCTGCCAAGAGTTTTCCAACCTTAACGGCTGTTTTGTTGTCTATAAGCTTTGTCTTGCTGAGTTGTTGTTCCTGAAGAACAATATCCAGCTTTTCCCGTTCCACCATATTGAAACGATCCCTTTCGGTAAGGGCATTGATGAGATTATCCTCAAACGAAATGAACGCCTGCGACACCTCGCCGCTTGCTTCAAAAGGAAGCACCGCCACACCTAAGCGCTCCGAAAGGCTCAAAGCCTTTGGCGTTTTTCTGGTTACGGATGTTTTTTTTGTGGATGTGTTTCCGTTTTCATCAGTTGCCTTTATTAAAATGACGTTGTCACCTTCATTCAGATCAATGAGCCGGTTGAAAAATATAATTTGACCTTCCCGGCGAAGGACAGGAACCTGGTTCACAGATACGGAAACGACCTTGTTTTCATCTATGATTTCACCCTCTAAGTATATTTTTTCCATAAAAACGGTTTGGGCATCCGTCCAGCCTTTCAGATTTATTACGGGCGCCTTTTTATCCTTATTTCCCAGAATGGAGGCCGTTAAAAACTTTGTAGCATCCGAATCCAAAGAAGCCAGCAAATTTGAATGTTTTTCGGGAAGATCGATCTTTGCAGTGGTGATATTGCCCAGTTTGTCTTCGGCCGTTACTTCCAGAGTATTATCTTCAGGATGAATTGACCGATTGAACTCTATCTCTGTTTCTCCATGGGTCGAAATTTCCGAACCGCAAATGCGCAACACTGCAATGCCTGATTCATCTATTGCCGATCCCGATATCCTGACGGTTTTAGCGTCCCCGCCGGAGTCAGGCGTCAACTCATCTATGCTAATAAACGGGCCGTGCCTGTCCACGTGGATGATGATTTTTTTGTCGGCTTTCTTTTCCAAAAGATTTTTAGCCGTAATATTGATATCGTGCCGTCCCTGACCAAGAATCAGTTTCTTTTCAAACTTAACATTCCTTTGCGCCCCATCCATAAACACAAAATCGTCGCCGACGGAAATGGCGGACACAAAATTCGAATCACCGGCTGTCCCGCTGATAACTACCGGGTCTGCATTGGTCCGGATTTCATCTTGTTGAAGATCAAGCGCAAGAACAGGCGGCACCACATCTTTTTCTGTTATTTTAATAATCTCTTTTCGAACCTGGTCCAGATAGAATCGGGCTTTTGCGGACGGATACTGGGAAAGGGATAATTCCAGCAATTTTTTAGCTTCGTCAAGGTTACCCATCTGAAAGCAGATTATGCCAAGTTCGCGGTTGGGAAAGTAGTCGATAAAATGCATGCCGTAAGTGCGGGCCATCCGTTGATCTTCTCCTCTCTGCTTAATAGCTTCATTTAAATCATTAACCGCTTCGGCAAAAAACTCCCCATCGGCAAAAGAAAGACTTCTCTCATAATAGTTCCACCACCGGTGTCTGAAAGACCCGGTGACAAGGCCGTATTCCTTCCCGTCCCTGATATATCGCATGGCGGCATTTGCATTTGACTCTTCGGAATTGATGAAAAGAGATATTAAGCACAATGTAAGAATAATACTCGCAATAGCTGTAAAAGCCGGTATATTTTTACGTTTTGAATTGCTCATGATTTATCCTATCAGGAACTAAGTAATTCCATAAATTTTCTATAAAAGTTGTCGTCAAAATGATCGGATTGTAAAAAAGTCCCATCTTGTATAATAGACACCACATTTAATAAAATCTTACAAATACATTACAAGGAATTACGAGAAACGGCAAGAAGGTTTCCCCACAGGCGTTATATGTAATACGCCGAGGATAGAACAGACGAAGCCAATGCAGCTAGAATTTGAATGCAACTTGGTATGTAAAAGCTAAATGCATTGGCCCTCCCGTTTGATTTTAATGAAAAATTGAGGGGGATCGGTTTCCACCTCAATTAAAGAAAAAGAAGGATATATCTTTTGTAAGAGCCATGTCCGAATCTCCTTTATACGGAAAAAATTCTATTCCGCGAATTCTTTTGTACATAACTTATAAAACTTGAATTTTTCATCCGGATATCTGGTTGAGATATTAATCCTATAAGTCATGTGCTTGTTCATTTTATCCCTCAATTACTTTTACCAGCCTATAAAATACGTATTACGTATATTGTATAAGAAACCTATCACTTATATTTACTATAACTCGGCCTTTCCCTATGTGAAGGAAAGGCCGAGTTATAGTGATATAATATAATTACTGGATTTCCCAAGCCATATCTGCGACCGTCCCTAATGTACCCTTGCTGAGAATGCCGATGCCGGCAGGATTTGTTAACCAGACATTAATCTGACCTGTCTGTCTGTTCCGCCATAAAAGATCTGTATTACTGCCAGTATTGAAATTGCCGGTGTTTATAATTTACCAGTTCAAATCGCTAACAGTTCCCGGAGCGCTGGAAAGAAGTTCAGTGCTGCCAGAGTTCGTTAACCATCTCTGAGATAAAGAGTTTCTTCCGCAGCTAAAACATCAGATGCCAGCATAAAAAACAAAAAAACCGGCAAGAATTATCACCCAAAATATCTTATTTGATGAAACCGTAAAAAGTCCACCAAACCGTCATACCTGCGAAACCATGTATCCAGAACATATTTATTTTACTCGATTTAAATTTTCACGCCTGCGCGAGGACAAGCTTCACGGGAATGACACAATAGGATATTTTCCGACTTTTTACTGGACCATCAATTTTGGTAACCGCAGAAAGAATTTTACGGGAGAGAAATTTTGGGCACGTGGGTATTTTGTGTCAACCTGTGGAAAAGATGATTTGGAAACCCTTTCAGCAGGGAATGGATGGTGGCTTCAACGTTACGAAAGTTCATAGTTGTCAAATCTTGAAAAATTGGTTGACGGTTTACTTGCTTACAGTCTTTCAGTCAGCGGAATCCGTTCGCTTCAAATGCAATTTTTCTTCTATACTCTTTAACAGACTTTCAATATCCTTTCTTCCCTTTTTCAGCACATTATAAAGGATATCATAATCTATTTTGTCATAATCATGCGTTATTATATTTCTAAAGCCCACCATTTTCACAAGCTCAGCGGTCAATTTTGGTGAAAGAAAGTTTTCCTCATTTAAAATATCAAATGCTTCGCTCATTGTTGTGGGCTTCCGGAAACATTTATATGCGATCACAGCCTCCGCCAGATCAATAGCTGCCTGGACTGCAAGATAGAGATAACGCTCAACAGCTCCCCTAATGTCTATATTTTCTTCGATTTCTTCTTTTTTATAGCTATGGTAACGTTTGAGAATCTTGAGATATTTTTTTGCTGAGCTTATCTTGTTTTCAATTACTTTTATACCGCTCATATCGGAGCCTTTGTTAAATTATATTTGGCCAGCATTATATGAAAATCAAAATATTCATTAAGGATTCGGGGTTCGACAAGCACTTTATATGGCTTCTTCTCATAAATTAAACGGCCCTCTTTTATAATCAGATATTTGAGATCCGGGTTATCAGTTAAATTTAAAACAACCACATCTATCCTGTCGGTTATCAGCAGTCTGCTGATTTTAACGATCATATCAATTTTGATCTCGTATATTTTTTCTTTTTCCCTGGTGCCAAGGTAAACGGCAAAATCATAATCGCTCAATTTACTATGTTCCTCTCTTGATCTGGATCCAAAAAAGTAAACAAGTTTTATCTCAGGATAGGTCTTAAAAAATGCTTTGAGTTTTCGTATTTCTTCCCGGGTCATGACTTAATTCCATTAATAATCATAGTGGATCATAGGTGTCAAATTTGAATTGTGAATTTAGCTCTTCAGGTTCTACTCCCGCTTTTCTATCCGCAACAGAAGATTGTTTTGAGTTTTGAGTAATAAAAAATAGAAGTTTGTTGACGGTTGGCAGTTGACCGTTTACGCCACTTTCTGAGGGAATGCTTTTTCAAGAATTAAATTTTCAGTTGAAATATTAAAAATATCAGCAAGAGAATACCTTCCTACAGCATCCAAAACCTCTATCCCGATCATTTTTCCGGATTCGTCAAGGTCAATATTGATGAAACCGTAAAAAGTCCGAAAACCTCTCTATCGTCATACCGGACATAATCCGGCATCCAGTAAATTCAATATGTAATGAATTCAAGCCAATTTTATAATATTCAACACCAAATCTGCAAGTGGAATCTCAAGCCGAACCTAAGAAATCCATTTCATAATTTTGGTGTCAGATTTTTCACATTCCTGCCTGTGCGCAGCACGCAAACACACGTTTGAAATGACAATACATAACTGAATTTAGTAAGAGGGAAATAGTTGTAACGGAACAGGCCACTTTTTATGAAGGAGCCTATCGCTTACTGGATTGCCCAGTTCATGTCGCTTACCGTACCCGGAGACCCAATGGAAGACACTCCTATGCTGCCGGGCTTTGTCAGCCAAACAAATACCATCCCGGTCTGATTATGCCTCCACAGAAGATCAGCATTACTGTCGGCATTGAAATCACCTGTTTTTATAATCTCCCAGGCCAGGTCGCTTACTGTGCCTAATGTGCCTTTGGATAACAGGGCGGTTCCATTCATTAACCACACATTAACCTGTCCTGTCACTTTATTTCTCCAAAGAATGTCTGTTTTAGCATCTGTTGCGGAATTGAAATTGCCGACGCCGATAATCTCCCAGTTCTTGTCACTTACCGTACCCGGAGATCCGTAGGAAAGCAGTCCGATACCGCCCGGTTTCGTTAACCAGACATTAACCTGCCCGGTCTGGTTGTTTAGCAACAGTACATCCTGGTTGCCGTCACCATTAAAATCCATCTTAAGCTTCCCGGTATTTTCCTCACCCACCAGGTAAACATAAGCCGAGTCTCCGGCACCCACGATGACATAATCTCCGGACATGCTAACTGACCAGCCAAAACTGCCGGTTAATGCACCATCAATAGCAGTGAGTTTGGCAGTTTGTGTCATGTCAGTCCATCCACCAACAGGCTTTTTGAATATGTAAGCCGGGCCAACACTATATGGAATGGTGGCTAAAGAAACAACACCAGCTCCAGAGACGCCGCCCACAATTACATATTCTCCCGAGATACTCACTGACCAGCCAAAACAGTCGTACTCTGCTCCGTCACTTGCGGTGAGTTTAGCTCGTTGAATCCAATTACTGCCTGACCGCTCAAAGATATAAGCCGAGCCGGAGAATATTCCATTATCATCGTCATGAGGGGCACCCACAATGGCATAATTTCCTGAAATGCTCACTCCGCCGCCTGCTCCTCCATCATTTGCGGTGAGTTTTGCCCGTTGAATCCAATCACTACCTGTTCGCTCAAATATGTAAGCCGAGCCGGAACGCTGGCCCACAATGGCATAATTTCCTGAAATGCTCACTGATTCGCCAAAACCGTCGTCTGCTCCTCCATCATTTGCGGTGAGTTTTGCCCGTTGAATCCAATCACTACCAATTCTCTCAAATATGTAGGCCGAGCCGGAGAATATTCCATTATCATCGTCAAGAGGAGCACCCACGATGACATAATCTCCGGACATGCTCACTGAAAGGCCAAAACCGTCGTCCGCTGCTCCATCACTGGCAGTGAGTTTTGCCCGTTGAATCCAATTACTGCCTGATCGCTCAAATATGTACGCCGAACCGCGACTACGGCTTACAAAGTCACCCATAATGGCATAATTCCCCGATATGCTCACTGAATCGTTACCGGCAGCCAATTTTCGCTCATCATACTGGGCCCAGGAAGAAGTAGTCAGAAGATAAAAGCAGAAAAAAAACAGAAGTGATCCAAAAGATATGAAACGTCTTAATTCTTTCATAGAAACCTCGTTATCAAATTGTACAATCACTGACTAATAAGCCGTATGCTCACTAACATCCTGTGAAAAACCCAGATGCTCCGGACTTATCAACTTCTTTTTTCGATTTTTTATACCGGTTTGAGTGTTTTACATAATGCCCACTTTTAAAAATAACTGTTTTGAGTGTTTTATTTTGAGTTGACAGTTGATGGTTTGATCCTGCAAAATGATCCTGCTATCCATAAATAAAATGCGCGTTTAGTTATTTCTTCCCATTTGCATCATTCTTGTTCGTGTTCTTGGCGAAATATATGGAGCAGCCGGATCGGGAGCTGCCGCATTTATCGTTACAGCGTCATCAGCAACCGGTTCGGTTCCTGATGTTGAAGGCAGAACTTGCATCGGCATAGAGTTCGTCACTTCCGGTTTTTCAGCAGTTGACGGGAAAGCCGGCTTCCTTATATTTGCAGCGGACTTGATACCCGTCAAAACTTTGGAGGAATCCTGTGTTTCTCTTGTTTTCGGCTTTCCGGAATCTATCAGATTAACAGTCATCTTATTTTCACCCTTAACCAGTTCAATCTTATTATCGTCTATATCGGTAAGGGTATAACCGCTTATAACGCTTCCCTTCTTAAGAACCAGTTGCCTCCTGCCTCTTCCCGGTGTGTTGTATGGCGCTTTTTTATCCTCCAGATATGCGTAACTTTCATTATCCGTAATAAGAATTCCATAAAGAACAATCTCAGGAGGAGGAACAGGAGGAGCGGTAGTCTTTTCTGCAGGAATAACTCTGTCCGGATGAAAAAGATTCTGCTCTGCTACCATAATAAATTCGGAAATGGACGGGATCTGCTCCACATCCTGTTTTTTGTCTTCTTCTATAACTGCCTCCGGGCTTTTTGGCACATTGAATTTAATGCTTGTATTTAATACAGGCAAGACATCATACCTGATCAGAAAGACAAGGGAGATAATAAGGGTAATATTAAGAAGATGGATGCTTTTAACAATATATTTAAAAAATCGCATAGGTTACCTTGCAGCAGTAATGGCCGATACTTTTAATTTCACCATAAGTTCCTTCGGGTCCCGGAAATTTTTAACTCTTGTGTCAAACTCTTTTACTACAAGATAAGGCGTTTGTGTCTCAATTGCATAAAGAGTATCGCCCAACGCCCTGGTGTCAGGCATAGACATGTCAATGGTAATGCTTATCTTTTTAAAACTATTGTAATCCTCAGGTTTCTCAACCCGCTCGCTGTATATAGCGCCGCCCCTCGCAGTAATTATTCCCTTAACAGCATTCTGCAAAGATGCTGCGGCAATAGCTATGGTTTGCCCGTCTATAATTTTATCATTATCGGCTTTCCTGATATCTTTCAGCAAGGACAGCCTTTTCTCCAGTTTGGGTTTACGTGCAACCATTGCCATATATTTTTTAAGACTCTTTGTCTTGAATGTTTTCATTTCTTCAATTGAAGACACCTCATGCCTGATCCTTAAGAAACCGTATTGATAAATGAATATGCCCAGAAGTATTATTGTAAACGGTACTGTAATGACTAAAATTTTACTTTTGTGTCTCACTTTTTCGCAGCCTCTTTTTTATCCTTTTCGCTGCCTCTGATCTCCATCTTAATTGCAAACCGGTCAACATTCTTTCTGGGATCTCTTGTGGTTGTTGAGGCAAATTCGGCTTTGTTGAAATATGAAGATGCTTCCAGTTTCGGCAGGATATCTGTAGCAGCTTCGGCATAACCTTCAATTTCAACTGTTGTTTCAGTAATTTTTATTCTTGTCAGCCATGCTTTCGCGGGAAGTATGATAGTCAGCTCCTTAAGAATCGGCAAATACATGGGGCTATTGTGTTTAAAATTATGAACCGCTTGGATTTCACTTTCCAGCGATTCCGTTTCCTTTTTTATTTCTTCAACTTTTCCTGCTTCATCTTTAATCAACACAATCTGTCTGTCAATCTCAGCAAGCCTTTGCTTTTCCATCTTAAATGGCATAATGACATGAAAAACACCAATTGCTGAAATGACCAGCATAAGAAAGATGCTTAAAGCCAAAGGAGTTTTGGATTGCCTGTGAGTTCCTTTGCAGAGCAGGTCAGGTTTTACTGCTTTTGATTGTAAAGACTCCAGCATTCCACCGGCTGAGATTAATGGCGCCTTTTTTATGTCCTGATGGCTTTTCCCGGCAAGCGAAAGCTTAAAATCCATATGGCCAAGGTTACAAACAGACATCGAAAGCTTGTGCTCAGGAATTACTCCCGCTCCGTTTAGGAAATCAGCTATTATCTTCAAGGGCTTGCCATACCCGCTGTGAGCAGTAATCATAGCATTGATCTCTTTAACAAGAGTTTCGTCATATCCGGGCTTTTCATTTTCACTAAAACTGCCTGTAAACCCTGCTGAGATCGAACCGTCTGTTATGAGCCCGCCTTCATAACCATATTTGGTTGTCTGCACAAAAATGAAATCCGATTTTTGATCCATATGGCTCAAAAGTGCGCCTATCCCGGAAAGGTTTACAGTTACTCTTTTCACCTGAATATCTTTAACTGCAAGCGATTCGATGTATCGATTTACAAGCTCGGCTTTTGCAGCAATTAAAAGCAGGCAGATCTTATCATCTTTTTCGTTTTTTATAGTAAAATCGTATAAGGCGTTTTCCGGAGAAAAAGGCGTCAGTCTGTCAAGCTCAAAAGAAACGGCGCTTGAGAGTTCTTTTTTAACAACAAGAGGAAACTCAACAAGCCGGATAATAGCCCATGACTTGGGAATGCTGAGTGTTATATCGCTTTTATTTGTTCCAAGCTCATTTACAGCAGAAAAAACATTTGAAGCGAAATCCTCAGGATCAGGACAGCAGCCATTTTTAAAGAGAATATCTTTAAAACCTATAATTCTGATGCGGGATAAAAACTTTGAACCGTAACATATTCCAATTCTATCTGCTCCGATAGAAATGCAAAGATTTTTTCCCGGAATAATAGCTGCATCCGCAAGGCTTGCGGTCAGCAATTTCCACATCAGGCGTCCTGTGTTGCCAAGCCCGGAAAATATAAATGTTAAAAAGGTTTTAAGTTTTTCAAGTTGTATTATTTGTTTCAAAACTCTCCTAAGCAGGGCTCTTATAATAAACCGTCCGGGCCTTGTTATTATTCTCTATAATAACCGATGATTTGATAGAGTAACATTTCTTTCTTTCTGTCATATAGCCGGCAGCATCAATTGTATAAATATTTGAATCCATCACCCCGATATATGGCGCCATTATATCATATCCCTTTCCCATAACTGTCTGCATGTGAGCAATAATATTCTCAGGCTCTGGATCTCTAAGCGTTATGATGTCCTCAGCAAGCTCGGCAGTAAATCCGGGTATTGCCATTAATACCTCAATTGAAGCTGACTTAATATTTATCACATTTGTATTTGAATATATCGTAAGAGAGTTGGCTATGCCCTTCTTCTTCGCTCCATCACCATACAGTATCTCCAAAGTCATTCCCTTGACAAGAAGCAGTTCTTCAAGCGTATCGAATTTACTATTCTTTGATTTGTAAGGGTTCGGCAGGGACATATAGTAATCGCTTTCAGCGCCACTTAGCCTGTGCAGTTCGTCTTCATCTTTCCAATCCAAAACTGAATCTGCAACCGTATTCGCCTGCTCTTCCGAAAGACCATAGTTAACCAACAGATTAAAAAATATGATGCGAGTATTGTCCGATAAATAATTTATATTAATTTTTCCAGACTCATCTTTGATGCTGAAAGAGTAATAGCCCTTACCTGCTCTTCCGGAATATTCCGTACCGTCAGTTTTGAGCACTTCCCGGCCTTCAAGCACAATTTTTTGATCTTTATTTGTGTTACGGTAAAATATTTCCATAATACTTCTTTCTATCCCTGCTTCGGCCAGAAATTTATTTGCCATATCTTCCTTGAAAGATAATGTTGAATATACTTCCGATCTTACAGCCAAAGAAAAAGAGAGTACCATTACAGTTAGAAATGTAAGAACCCAAATAACCATAAGCAGGGCAATGCCCTTCTGGGAGGAATTAGGCGGCCTCTTCATTTTATTAAGGTTCCTCTTGCTCTTAAGGGTATAATAACAGAAAATTTTGTTACCCCTTTTACAATATTAATCCTTATTTTTTCAGGGATATTATTTCCTGCTGTCCATTCCGATATCCATTTTTCTTGTTCTGTGGAATTCTTGTCAAAATAATCAAAACATATTTCTTCGAGAGCATCAAAAAGCTTTGCCTCTCTTTTGGCTGATAACCCGATTGTATTTTCCGTTACATATAAAGCCTGCTTTCCGAATTCATCCGACTCTATTCTATAGGCAGCTATAGTATAACCCAGATGCCCACCCCACAAGGAATAATTTGTCGAAAATTGCAGTGTTTTTCCGTCTCCCTTGAAATAGAAAGTTCTGCCGTCTTCTCCATCATAGGATAGCGGAACTTCCGATTGAAGCTGAGCATCAACGATGCTGAGAGATGACCTGAAACGTTCCAGGGAATCCATTTTTTTTTCGCCTGCGTTAATTGAACGATACCCAAGTCTTATAGCACTTCCGGCTATGGTAATGATAAGCACAAGTATGGAAATGGAAATCAGCAGTTCAATAAGAGTAAAGCCTAAATCATTGAACCCATGCTCCGCTTTCCTTTTACCTTTTACCTCGCACCTTGAACCTTTCACCTTTTTCCTTTCCGTTCTCATATCTCTTTTAAAGATTCCAATTGCGATTCGGATTTGTCAACAATTTTAAAAGAATTTAAAGTCAATGCTTTTTCCCTGTTTCCATGCTGCCAGTGAACAGTCAGATCAACTTCCAGAAGCTTTACCCGCAGGTTTTCGGTCCGGTCCGGAAGAACATCGGAAACCATCAGGTCTATCCTGTAGCCGTCATCTGTAACCTCGCTTACAGATTGCTCTTTTAATTGGTCATCGTCAAGAACCTGTCTCATTCTGGTTTCTGCCTTTATAGCCGCATTCACATAATTGCCCGATGCCGATATAGATACCAGGTTTACCGAAAAAAGCTGTATTACATATGTTACTGCAATGCCCATTATGGCAAGAGCCACAAGTATTTCAAGCAGCGTAAATCCATTAGAGAGACCTTTGGAAAACGCCCTCTTTTGTATAACAATCTTTTTTATCCGATTAACCCTGAACCTTTGACCCCTCACCCTAACCCTCTCCCGCAAGGGGAGAGGAGGCTCGAATCCTCGACCCCTTGAATCCTTTTTTTTACCAGGCGGGTTATGAACCACCCCCAACCTTCTTTCCGGCCCCTGATCCCCGAACCCTGACCCCTATTTTATAATCACCGATCCGACTACAGGATCTGTCCGTATATTTAATTGTTTCTTATTATTCCAGAGCACTATGTTTTCACCTCCGGCAGATCCGGTTGCAGGATAAACCATGATATATTTACCGGTTGAAATCTCTCCTGAAACAGGATCAACCACCTTTATGCTTACATCTTTTGGGATAATCCTGCTGTTGCGGCCTTCAATGCGATACAGTCTTGAGTCAAGGTCAATGGTAACAATCTGTTTTTCATGGTTTATACGGGCAAGAGACTTGGCATATCTCATAATTGCAGCTATTTCTCTTGCAGTTGACTCGATCCTTGCAGATGCCAGACCGCCGGAGAAATAAACCGTTGACAAGCCAAGTATCAGTGTAATGAAAAAAAGTACAACCAGCATTTCTATAAGAGTAAACCCAAAATTATTAAATTCCTGTTTTAGATTTTTTATTCGAGACATTAGCGTATTGCTTATTATTGTTCTTATCAACTTACGAACTAATAAACTATTTTTTACATCGGCAAATCTGTAATGCTGAATATCCCTACAAGCATTGAAATCACAATAAAACCTACTACAAGTCCCATAGTAAGAATCATGAAGGGTTCCAGAAGGCTCATAAACCGCTTGACGGTCTCACGCAGAGTTTTTTCATAAGCTGAAGCCACTTTAAGAAGCATATCATCAAGCTGGCCGCTGTCTTCCCCAACCTTTATCATAGACAATGCCAGAGTCGGAAATACCTTTGCCTCTGTCAGCGGGGCCACGATGCCCCTGCCTTCCTTTGTTCCTTTTGAAACTGCGCTGAGCGCTGAAGCAAAAACCTGATTGCCGATAACCTCTTTAGCGTTGTTTAATGCCTGGATAAGCGGAACACCGCTTTTAATAAGCATACCAAGTGTTCTGCAGAATCTGGCGGTTTCAAGCTTTGCGATCAAATCTCCAAAAAGTCTGAACTTTACAGCGTCCCACCTATACCGGCCTTTTGGAGTCGAAATATAATATTTAGCCAATATCCATCCTATAATTACTGCCGGTAAGAGCACCCACCATATTGCTTTAACAGCGTTGCTTGCCGATATAAGAATACGGGTAGGCAATGGCAATGCGCCCCCAAGTTCAGCAAAAATCGTTGAAAATTTTGGAAGAACAAATGCTATCAGGACAATTAAAGAAATACCCCCAGTGATTACCAGTATGGCCGGATAAATCATTGCTGAAATGATATGATCCCGCAATTCCTTTGAAGATTCTAAAAATTCATTCAGTTTTTCCAGCACGACGTTCAATACCCCGCTCGCCTCACCGGCTCTGACCATATTGATATAAAGACGCGGAAATGTCCTGGGATGTTTCATAAGAGCATCTGAAAAAGAACTTCCTTCTCTGACTGATTGCTGAAGAGACCGAACAATGCCTTTCATCCCGCTGTACTCAGTTATGTTTGAGATTATATTGAGGCTTTTGTCCAGCGGCAAGCCTGCATTTATAAGCACTGACAGTTGCCCTGTAAATGTTTGAATATCCGCTTTTGCGGAGCTTATACCTGATTTAGACTTGAAGGTTTCTTTCTTTGCGGTTATTTTTAAAGGAATAACCCCGCTGTCTTTCAACCTCTCGATTGCGCTTTTTTCATCCGCTGCTTCGATAACGCCTTCAAGAATATCACCGCTTCTTGTTGATGTCCGGTATGAAAATACTGCCAATTACATCTCCTGTGTAACCCTGAATATTTCACTTAGAGTAGTTACACCCTCTTTTACTTTTTTAATCCCGTCTTCAAGCAAAGATCTCATGCCGTTTTTCTTTGCAGCTTGCCTTATGCTGCCAACTTCGGCATCCTTAAGAATCATATGGCGTATATTCTCATCTACATAAAGTAATTCGAAGATTCCGGTTCTGCCGAAATAACCTGTATATGAGCATTTTTCACACCCTTTCCCTCTGTAAAGTCTCACGCCTTCTCCGATGCCGAAGCGTATTAAATCTTCTTTGTTAAGAGCAAGCTCATCAATCTCTTTACAGTCAGGACAGATTACCCTCACAAGCCTTTGGGCAAGAATCCCTGATATTGTTGAAGAAATCAAAAAATTCTCAACTCCTATATCAATAAGCCTGGTAATGGCGCTTGGAGCATCGTTTGTGTGCAATGTTGAAAACACGAGATGCCCTGTAAGGGCTGACTGAATAGCTATTTCGGCTGTCTCCAGATCTCTGATTTCACCAATCATAATTATATCCGGGTCCTGTCTTACAATATGCCGGAGAATATTGGGGAAATTTAATCCTATCTGCGGTTTGACCTGAATCTGATTGATCCCCTTGAGTTGGTATTCAATAGGATCTTCGACAGTAATTATTTTTTTATCCGGGGAGTTTATTTTATCAAGAGCGCCGTAGAGTGTGGTGGTTTTGCCGCTTCCTGTCGGTCCGGTCACAAGGAAAATGCCGTTTGGCTTCTTAATGAGCTGATTGAAAACCGAAAGAGTGTCTTCGGCAAATCCCAGCCGGTTCAGGTCAATAACTATTCCCTCCTGATCGAGAATTCTCATTACCACGCTTTCCCCGTAAAGCACCGGAATACTTGAAACACGAAGATCTATTTCCCTGTTGCCGACAATCATTTTTATACGGCCGTCCTGCGGAAGCCTTCTTTCTGCTATATTGAGCTTCGACATTATCTTGACTCTTGAAACAACAGCGGCCTGGAGCTTCTTCGGAACAGATTCAATATCATGCAAAACGCCATCTATCCTGTATCTGACTTTCAGTTCATCCTCAAACGGTTCTATATGAATATCGCTGGATCTGCTTTCAACAGCCCGTGTAATAAAAAGATTCACAAGCCTGATAATGGGCGCTTCAGCGGCAAGGTCTTTGAGGTGTCCGATGTCTTCTTCATCCTCACCCGCAAACTGGACTTCGTTTTCATCTATATTTTCTATTATATGATTTATATCGGAAGATTCCTGACCATAGAACTTGGCAATGTAATCATCTATCATTCTGCCGTCGGCCTCATATACCATTACATTTGCTGACAGAGCCACTCTAAGGGCGTCTATAGTCGCTTTATCCTGAGGGTTTGACATCACAACGGACAGGGAGTTATTTTTCATGTCTATGGGAACGACTTTGTTCTCGCGGATAAAACGCGAGGATATCCCTTCCACAATGAAGGGTACTTTTGGAAAGGAATCGATTTTTAAGGGAAGGCTCATTTGACTTCCTGACTCCCTGAATCTTTTTTTATTGAAGAATTTTCAAGTATGCGGCTGCCTTCCATCAACTCCTCTTTATTTATCCCCCCCTTGCCTTCTTCGGTAAATTTATCGACAAAACTGGTGGTTAGAGACTTTGCCTCATTCTGATTCTTTACCACATGAGGTGTAAGAAGTATCACAATCTCAGTTCTCGACTGGTCATCAACCGTATTACCGAAAAGAAAACCCAAAAGCGGAACCTTGCTCAGCCAGGGAATTCCGGTTCTTGACTTTGTTTTGTCTTCTCTTATAAGACCTCCAATTATAATCGTGTGTCCGTCCTGCACAACAAGATTCGTTGAAGCTTCCGTCTTGTTGAGGATAATATCCTTTTGTGTGGCTGAAAGAGTTATTGTTTCATAAGAGGATATCTCCTGTTTTATATCGAGAGAAACCAGCCCGCTGTCGTTAACCTGCGGTTTTACTTTAAGGATGATTCCGATATCTTTATATTGAATAGTCCTTTGCGGAGCAACCGTCGTAGAGCCGAAAGTCTCCGATGTAACAATCGGCACCTGCTGACCTACCTGAATACTGGCTTCCCTGTTATCGGATACAAGAATATGGGGAGTCGCAAGCAGTTTCGCTTTAGACTGGGCTGCCAGTGCGGTGATAACGGCTCTCACCGCATCTCCCGAGTCTGTTCCAACAAATCTAAGACCTGTGCCGGGAAAATTCGCAGGATCGAGGCTGGATGCGTTGAATTTTATGTTTGCGGGGGAGCCCCCAAAATTTTCGGTATTAATAGACCATGCCAATCCAAGGCTTAAGTTGTCCTTTAACACGATCTGGGCAATCATGCCTTCAATCATAACCTGCCTTGGTTCAAGATCTATTTTTGCAATCGCATCTTTTATAATTCCATAGTCTTCGGGAGTTGAGAGCACAATAACGGCATTGAGCGTTTCATCTGAAAATATACGTGTAATGCCGGAAACTACGGCTTCTTCGCCGGAAGGCTGCCTTAAAACCTGCGGGCCCTGGACAGGAATCTTTTGAGATTGCGACGTTACTGCAACTATGGGTTTATCAGCGCCGGACTTTGCGCCAAGAAAAATCTGCTGAAGTTGAGTTGCAATATCTTTTGCCTTGCCGTTCTGAACAGGATAAACAAAAACCTGCGGACCTTTTTTTTTCTGCTGCTCATTATCGAAAATTTCTACAAGCTCAAGAAGCCTTTTTATATTGGCATCAGTGTCCACAATAATAATCTGATTGCTCATAGGAACATCAACCATAACAGCATTTGTGGAAACAAACGGTGCAAGAAGCTTTAATACGTCAGATGATTGCATGTATCGAATCGGCACCACCTGAAGCAGCGCTTTACCGGACAAAAGTATACTTTTAGAATCTCTCCCAAGTTTCACGGCAGCAGGTTCTTTAGAGATGTCGCTAATAGGGATAATGCGGTAAAGACCGGACTCTTCCACCACTGCAATACCATTCAGCCTTAAAATAACTTCCATCAGCGGAAGAACATTAGCGTGGGCCACAGGGGCTGTGGACCTGAATGTAACACGCCCCTTGACACGCGGATCAACGATATAATTTACTTTGAGCACTTGTCCGAAAACAGTTTGAACAACCTCATAGACATCTGCATCGTCAAAATTAAGTGCAACCTTGCCTGCTCCGAAGGGACTCTTTTGGGGGGAAACATTTTGAGCTGCCGGTTCTTGTAAGGCTTTATCGGGTGCAGGAGAAGCTGCAACCTGTTCCTGCGTATTCGCTTCCTGTGCATAAACTGATAATTGAAAAGAAAAGCTTAGAGAAAATATAAAGGTTAAATATACTGCAAAAAAGCCGACAAGCTTAAAAATAAGCCTTTTTTTATAATTTTTTATTATGTAAAAATATTTCATTTTTTCTTGTAACCTTGTTGGTTTTATAAAAAATTATTCCCAGCTTAATACATCTTTGTCTTCTCCTTCACCTCCCGGAGCGTCATCTCTGCCATAAGTAAAAAGATCGTAATCGCCATGTGCGCCGGGAGACTGATAATGATATGGTTTTCCCCAAGGATCATTCGGGATGCCTTTTTTAGGATATGGCCCGTCCCAGTTATCTGTTCCGGGATTTACGATCAGCGCATTCAGCCCTTCCTGGGTTGTAGGATATCTGCCTATATCAAGTCTGAAAAGATCCAAAGCCTGCCCAAGCAATTCTATCTGAGCCTTGGCAGTGGACTGCTTTCCCTTTCCAACCTTAGAAAAAAGCCTCGGGCCTACAAGCGCAGCCAGAAGCGCAATCATTACCATTACCACCATTATTTCAACGAGAGTGAAACCTCGCCTGTATTTATCAATTGATAATTTGCTGACAACACCAGCCGTTAACAGGGACCTTTGCATAATACCTCCTGTATAATCATTAAAGCTTTGGCCTCCTTTTTCGGAATAAATAGCCATCCCTCAAAGCTTTATAACGCTCAGGCTCTTCCGATTTGATTTTTGATATGCTTTCAAGAATAAATGAGAGAAGAACCACAACGAGAAAAGCAGCCAGAACGGATATTATGCATATAAGTGCTCTTTTCGGTTTTACCTCTTTATCTAAATCCGGTGCTATAGGCGGGTCAAGAACCATAAATCCATAGTATTTTTGTGCAAGAGCAAAGGTTTCTTTCTCAATTTCTCTTACAAGAAAGTTATAAATTTTTTCCTTAAGCAGAGCATCGCTTGTTTTTTTAAGTTGCTCATTGAAAAAACGCTGATTCTCTGTTGAATCTTTGAGAACTTCCTCACGAAGCGTATCGCTTAATTCTGTAAGATAATAATCCGCTATTTTCTTTGCAGTTGATGGTTCAGGATAATGAAACCCAAAGACGATTGTCTTATTTTTATTGTCTTTGTTAACTTTAAGCAGCTCTTTTTGTACGACTTTAAGTCCGTCCTGAAGAGTTGGCGGTTTATCTTTCGACCCTTTGATAATCCATGTTTTCTTATCTTTATCCCACTCATCGGGGAAAATAAGCGGCATCAGATCGTACTTGTTAATAACTCTTGAACTAAGAGCCCTGCTTTTTAATAACGTTTCCAGCTTTTCAAGGTCACTGCTGCCGCTGCCAAGACCAAAGTCAGCGGCAACCATTGCGCCCAATCCGCCCAAGGCTCTCGGCAGCGAGATTGCGGATTCTTTATCTGAAGGTCTTAGACCAATCGTTGCTTCTGAACGGTATATATTCGGCATGAGAAGACTTATTATAACAGCAGCAGCTCCTGTGATAATTACAATTGTTATTATCATAACTTTATATTTTACAAGAACAAAAAACATATCAAGCAGATTGATCTCATCCCTATCCTCATCAAAACAAGGATAAGCTGGATAATATACATGAGGTGTAATCGGCGGCTTCCGGTCCAGCTTGTCGTCCATATGTTTTCCTTTTATCTGCCAGTAATTATCAACATATTAAAATATCTGCGTAATCGTAATTCCTGCAATTACGGCTATCTGATAAAGAACCTCTGTGATATCTTTCACTTCCCGCATAAAAGTCGGTTTTACGATTTTTTCAGGCACAAGTATCGTATCACCGGGATTGATTGGAAGCTCTTCAAATTTTTCCCAAAATCCCCAACGCTTTCTGTCCTGACTCCAGGAAGCGCCGAAAAATGAAGGTTCCTGTCTGCTGCTGAAAACCGTGCCGTCAACTCTAACAACATATATGGATTCTTCTTCTGCATTCCTTGTAGGCCCCCCTGTCTGGGCAATATAATATTTTAATGTTTTATCTTTGTTATAAGTAAAGGAACTCGGATTATATACTGCTCCTAAAACATTTACAGTAGCAGGTTCTTTAGGAATATACAGACTGTCCCCGCCCTGAAGCTTTATATCGGAAGAACTATTTTTAAATAACTTTACAGGCAGCATTTTCAGAACAACTCTTCCGCTGGCTTTTGTCAGCTTTAATTTAGCAATAAGCGCTTTTTGGGCAGCCAGAAACTGTCCCTGAGTTGCAAGATCTTCCTTGGATAATGCGGATTGGGTTTCTTGAGATGAGAATCTCGCATAATCCTCTTCAAGGCGGCTTAACATATCATCAATTCTTTGCTGCTGAATCTTTTTTTCCGATTCTCTGGTAAACACAGCGCCCTGCAAATAGGAATATTCAGTAAAACCACCTGCTCTTTGAATAAGTTCAGATATCTTTTCACCTTTACGAATATTATACCTGCCTGGGAAAAAAACTTCTCCGGTAATTTCAACTTCATTTTTTAATCCCCACCAGTCCGGAATTGCTTTAACTGTTATTACATCCAAAGGTTCCAATTTTTTATTGTGGACAGGATCATTATTTAACGCAAGTGTTATGTTAAAAGGTATAACGGAAGTCTCTACCTGCCTGCTCTCGATAATATTCGTCCTTACAAGTTCTGCTTCCTCCATGTAAGCGGCTGTTTTAACGTTTCCTGCGATTCTGATCAAGTCTGATGCAGTCATGTTTTCAGCATATGGATATTCACCGGGGTTGCTTACCATGCCTTTTATGCTTACAATGTATTTTTCCTTAAAATCCCATTTATTATGAACAATAATCCTGTCCTGATCTTCAAGAATAATATTATTGGCAGGATCTCCGTTCATAGCTTTTTCGAGATTAAGCGTAATAAGGTTAATTTCTGTGGTGTCTTTTTTAATCCTGTACAAATGAGCGATTCCCATAAAAGCATCCCGGGTAAGATTGCCAGCCTTCAGGATAAGATCTTTTAACCGCATTCCCTTACTGTCTATAAAATAATTGCCGGGATCTCTGACTTGCCCTTCAATACCGGCGCTGGTTCTTTCCACAAACATAGATTTGTTAAAAACGTACACTTCATCTCTTGGTTCGAGAAGAATATTCTGGGAATCGTCATTATTCAATATGAGTTTTCCAAGATCAAAGGGGATAAGACTATATCCCATTGCTTCAAGCGGATAACGCTTAATCAGAGCATAATCAAAATATGTATCGATATTCAAGGCCTCTAAATCAGGAACCACATCAAGAATACGCATCCCCGTCTTGTGTGCATATTGCCCGGGATACTTGACATTGCCATACAGAACAACAGAATTTCTGCTTTCATCAAAAATGGAAAATACTTTTACCTGATCCCCGTCTTTAAGAGAAAAATCTTTAGCTTTTTTAAGCTGATCATAGGGAATATCAAGAATAATCTGGAATCGGTTTTCATGATACCGCTGTATTTGTACACGATGATTTAAGGCTCTGGGAGTTAAACCTCCGGCAAGATCAACAGCAGTCAACAAGGTTGGATTATCTGTAAATTCATATATGGCAGGCCTTTTCACGTCACCAGATACAGAAACCATGGTTTTTGCCTGGGGAACAAATATTACATCCTGCGACATCAGCCTTACATCTTTTGATGTATCGCCTTTTAGCATAAAATCGTAGAGGTCTATTGTGCTAAAAAGTTTTTTTCCTCTTTTTACCTGGATATTTCTGAGAGAACCCAGTTCGGTAGGACCTCCTGAATAGAGCAACGCATTGGAAACAGTTGCAATCGAGCTTACAGTATAAATTCCCGGAGATTTAACTTCACCTAACACAAAAACCTGTATGGACC
This sequence comes from Desulfonema limicola, assembly GCA_020723255.1. Lineage (GTDB taxonomy): Bacteria > Desulfobacterota > Desulfobacteria > Desulfobacterales > RPRI01 > RPRI01. The sequence continues at coordinate 30,798 of DYJH01000015.1, forward strand.
TCAGCTTTCCCATTGAAACAGAAATGTTAACCCCTGTAATAGATTCCGCTTTACCTATGATGACATTGCTCATCTCTTCAAAGGTTAGTCCTGCAACCTGAATCGGACCGATTTGCGGAAAATTAATTTTTCCTTCTCTGTCCACCTTCAATATATAGCGGGCATTGATCCTTCCCCACATTAATATCTCTATCTCATCATCAGGACCAACAACATAATCTCTTGAAACAGGTACATTGGATAGAGGTTCAAAAGTTCCCGGCAATCCCGATAAAAGTTTATGACCAAAAATATAAAGGGGCTTCTCTTTTTCTGTTTCCGGTTTAGTGTAAGATTCTTCTTCCGGTTTTTCTTTATCCTCAACAACTTCTTTTCCTTTTTCTATAAGAAGCTTATCTTCCTCTTTATCTTTTTCTTTATCTTCTATTAAGCCTTTTTCTTTAACACCCTTGTATTCCTCTTTTTTTTTGTCTTGTATTATTTCCTTTTCTTTAACACTCTTATATTCATCTTTTTTCTTGTCTTGTGTTATTTCCTTTTCTTTAACGCTTTTCTTTTCATTTTGTCTTTTCAGTGCTTCTTTGTTTCCTTCTACTGTTTTTTCTACCTTTTCAAATAGTTGAGGATTTATATTATTCTGCCTCGCTACTTCCAGTATAGCCTCAATTTCCTGCGGAGTCAGTTTGCTGACATCAATTCCGTTTACCACGCCTGAAGATACGTTCGTCTCTGCATAGCCATTCTGCAGTAATATGCAGTATAAAAAAAGTATCATAACGCTTGTTAAAATTGCAAAACCACAAATTTTAGTGCCTGACAGATTCATGCTATTTTCCTCAATCCTATTTTCCTTCCTTAACTCCAACTTGTTTATAGAGTTCCATAAGTTTTTTTCGCCATCTTTCCGTTTCGATACGTCCTTTTTCTATCTGCTTATTAGCATATAAAAGATACGATGCATCTTTTCTTTCAAGAGCTTGTTGTTTATAAACAAAACCGCTATAAAGCATTTCAGATCCATTAACATAAATTATGTGTAATTGAGATACTTCATCAGTTTCGGGCCGAATTTTTTTTAGCAATTCGAGAAATCTCTTATAAACCGGAATCACATCGTTTTTCAATGTTTCATATACATCATGCTCATTCTTATAGTTGACGCCTGTAACAGAAGCATATTTGCTTAACGCAGTTTTTTCAAGATTTGCAATATCCAGTATCTCTTGATTGACATAAGCCACAAGATCAACGGCTACCTTTCTTTCAGCGCATCCTTCAAAATTAATAGATATCCCTAAAGATATGATAATAGATAGTGGTAATACAAAGGAATATGGAAGAAGGCTTTTTTTTTTCAAACAAGTCATTCTCCGCCATATTTTATAATAATTGACTTGAAAACAATCTCTGTGGTAGTGAAATCAGCCATTATTCCAACATATAAAAATATCAAGATAATTGAAGCTCCCCGCTGCAAGCATCGGGATTAGAGCTCGCTATTGATGTCCAATAAATTTTAATAAATGCCGGGTTATTTTTGTAAGTTACTATCATATACACATCTATATATCAAGAGACATATCGGATTTTTATAAGAATGAATATTATCTATAAAGGAATTTTATTTCTTTTTATATTGTTTCCGATAAGTATCCTGCCAAGTGCTTTTTCGTCAGATTACCCCTATAATAATTCTTCCAACTGGGGTGGCACCGGCCTTATGGAGATCCCAACTGCTCGAATAATCAACGATGGCATTATAAGATTCGGATATTCACAGGCTCTTCCTTTCAGATTGTTCAGCGGAGCCGTCGGAATTTTCCCGGGAATGGAGTTCGGGGGACGCCTCACAGAATTAACAAATATCCCGGGTGGACTGGGTTCAGACTATGGAAATTATAAAGATAAGGCTTTAGACATAAAATACCAGATCCTTCCGGAATCAAAATATTTGCCTGCTTTAGCAATTGGCATAAACGATTTTCAAGGAACACGCCTTTTTCAATCTCAATATATAACAATGAGCCGTCAGATTTTCCCGATAGATATTACAATCGGTATAGGAACAAACCGTTTTAAAGGGCCTATTACTTTACCCCCGGCAAATAAAATTGGCTTATTCGGAGGATTTGAGTGGGAGATTATCAAGGGTTTTAACCTTATGGCCGAATATAATCCCATCGAGTATGAAAATGATAAAATAAAAGCTGTCCCCGAAGGAAGCAAATCTCCTTTAAATGCCGGTTTAAGGATAACTGCACTGCCTGATGTAAAAATAGACCTTTCTTATCAAAGAGGCACTACTTTCGGGTTTTCATTCAGCCTGGAGTTTGAACTTGGCAAACCGATTGTAGGGAAAAAAGCAGACCCGCGGATCTGGTATCCTGTTGACAGAAGAATGTTTGAGGAAAGAGACAGGCAAGAGCTTGTTAATACTGTCAGAAAAGCCGTCACAGAAGCTGGATTTCATTCGGTATGTGTCTATAATGAAGAAAAGAATTTAACAGTCGAGTTAGAAAATAATAAATATCCTTCAAATCAGAAAGCTGTCGGCAGGGCTTTACGAATACTGCTTTTTTATTCCCCGAAAGACAGCAAAATGCTTAGCGTAATTTTGACCCGGCGCCGGATACCGTTTTTAAGAGTTTCTGTAACTCCTGATTATTTTGAAGAATATATTTTGGAGAAACTGCCCGAAGATGATTTTTTCGACCACATTAAAATTGAAACCATACCCTTCAAAAAAGATAAAAACAAACCGGAATTCATTAGCACTCCGGATGGAGAATTCGATTATAATTTAGGCATAAAACCCGATATTCAAACTTATCTAAATGATCCATCCGGATTTTTTAAATGCAAATTAGGCATAAAGCCTTATTATGATTCAACAATTTGGAAGGGTGGAGCTGTTGCCGCAAGATTAGACCTGCCTTTTTATTCAAACATTTCTTCAAGTAATCCAGACTTGCCTGATCCTGTCAGAAGCGATTCTTGGAGATATTCACAAGATAACATAGCTCTTGACTATTTTCTAATAGATCAGGTTGTAAAATTATCCGATAAAACATTTGGCAGAATAAGCGCTGGTTATTTAGAAAGAATGTATGCAGGCGCCGGTTCTGAAATATTGACGTTTTTTGGAGAAGGCAATATCGCTCTCGGTATTGAGTGGGACTTGGTAAAAAAACGTAAATCATCTTCACTCCTTGATTCTTATAACTCTTATGAACACACTATACTTGGAAATTTCTATTATAAATGCCTTCCCCTCGATCTGATATTTCAGTTACAGTACGGAAGGTTTTTAGCCGGAGACAGGGGTTGGAAGATTGTTGCCAGCCGCGAATACAATACAGGCGCTGAAATAGGTTTCTGGCACAGCAAAACCAATACCGGTAATTTTTCAGATCAGTTTAACAGAGGATATAATGATAAAGGTGTCTTCTTATCTATACCATTAAATATGTTTACCACTTATGAAACCAGGACAAAATATGGATATGCAATATCTCCCTGGACACGTGATGTAGCAGCCCGTTCATTTCACTGGCAGAATGTTTTTGATATAGCTTCTGACCTTATGCCTGGAAGTTTTAAGTCTGATTTGAAAAAATTGAAAAAATAAATAAATTTATTATAGTAACTGAATTTCACTTGACTTTTTATGACAAAGCTGTAAAAAGATAACATCTTATGAATAAGTGGAGGGCAGGTATGAAAAGTTTTTGTTCAGTAATTAGTAGATTGACAGTTTTAATCCTGGTTTTTGCTCTGGCTCTATTCCCGGTTTCTTCTTTTGCAGAAGAATCTGCTAACAAGCCTGCAACCGGAACCCAGCAAGGTGCAAGTTCAGGCTCCACAGCCGGTACAGGCAATGAAACCGAAACAGGCATTGCAGCAGAGGCAGGCGCCGGTGAAGCAGGAACTGGTGTAGCTAATCTTAGCACGGCTGCAATCGTGGGACTAGCTGTTGGAGGGGCAGCAGTAGTAGGCATCACTGCTGCGGCTCTAAGCAATAATGACGGTGGCGGACATAGAGCAACAACTGTACATCACTAATTTTTATTATAAGTTTTTCCTTATATATAACTATAGCCAGAGATCGTAAATTATTCTCTGGCTGGTTATGTCTGAAGGTTTAAATAATTTACCGACAGTATTCCAATATATCCTTAATAATTTGAGACTATTTTTTCCTCTTCTTTTATCAATCCCGCTCGTTATTTTTATCAATAAGTTAAATATTACGGATCTGCGTACACAATAAGGCGCTCATATGAAATTCAAATCCAAACTTCCTGATATAGGGGTAACCATATTTACAATTATGACAGCCCTTGCAAATGAATATGACGCCATCAATCTTTCGCAGGGATTTCCGGATTTTGATACAGATCCCCAATTGATGGATCTTGTGCATAAATACATTAAAAACGGATTCAACCAGTATGCTCCAATGCAGGGTGTTATGGTTCTGAGAGAAAGGATAGCTGAAAAAACATTAAAACTATACAATTCCTCATACGATCCATATACGGAAATTACAGTTACTTCCGGAGCAACTGAGGCGCTGTTTGCCGCTATTATGGCAATTGTTAACAAAGGAGATGAAGTAATTGTTTTTGAGCCTGCTTTTGATTCCTATGTTCCTGCGATTCTTCTAAGCGGCGGTGTCCCAAAATTTATCAAGCTTAAACCACCTTATTATAACATAGATTGGGAAGAAGTAAAAAATGCTTTATCGAAAAGAACCAAGCTTATGATTTTAAACTCACCGCATAATCCGACAGGTTCTGTTCTTTTTAAAGAAGATATCTCGTCACTTCAGGATGTTGTTGAAAAAACCGGAATTTTTATTTTAAGCGATGAGGTTTATGAACATATTGTTTTCGATGGTCTTAAAAATGAAAGCATGTCAAAGTATCCTGATCTAGCTGATCGCAGCTTTGTTATATGCTCTTTCGGCAAAACTTATCATACTACAGGATGGAAAATTGGATATTGCCTAGCACCAAAACCGCTTTCTGCAGAATTTCAAAAAATACACCAGTTTCTGACATTTGCAACAAATACTCCCATCCAGCATGCATATGCTGAATTCTTGCAGAATGAAAAGGCATACCTTGGCTTATCCGTTTTTTACCAACAAAAGAGAGACAAGTTTATATCTCTTTTAAAAAACTCCCGTTTTAAAGCTATACCAAGCAAAGGAACTTATTTTCAGATGCTTGACTATTCGTCAATATCTGATGAAGCTGACACTGAATTTTCAAAACGGTTAACAATAGAACATGGTGTAGCCTCTGTTCCTCCTTCGGTATTTTACCACGACAATGACGATCACAAGATGCTTCGCTTCTGTTTTGCAAAAAAAGATGAAACTCTTGAAAAGGCAGCGGAAAAATTATGCAGGATTTGAATATAACAATCATACAGTCAAATCTCATCTGGGAAGATATAGAATCAAATATATCTGTTTTTGATGAAAAGATAGACAGCATAGGGAAAAAAACGGACATCATAGTGCTTCCGGAAATGTTTACCACCGGGTTCAGCATGAATGCAAAAAACCTTGCCCAGGAAATGGACGGCATATCAGTTGCCTGGCTGAAAGATAAATCCCGCAGCAAAGAGGTGGATATAACAGGAAGCATGATCATTAAAGAAGACGGAAAATATTTCAACCGGCTATTATGGGCAAAACCTGACGGGACTTTGCTTCATTATGACAAAAAACATCTGTTTCGTATGACCGGAGAAGAAAAAGTATACAGTGAAGGGGAGGAGAAATTAACCGTTGAACTTAATGGTTGGAAAATCAGACCTTTTATATGTTATGATTTAAGGTTCCCATGCTGGACAAGAAATTTTAATAAAGCCTACGATGTTGCAGTATTTATAGCAAACTGGCCGGAAGCGCGTTCCTATCACTGGGAAATACTGCTTCTTGCAAGAGCAATCGAAAATCAATGCTATATTATCGGTGTAAACCGGGTTGGAAAAGACGGAAACGGCTATAACTACATCGGAAGTTCTTCAGTAATAGATCCTGCGGGAAATATATTATTCAGAAAGCAAAATAAAGAGTTCATACATACGGCGAAACTTTCATATTCGGTTTTGCAGGAATATCGCAAGTCTTTTCCGGCATGGATGGATGCGGACAGTAATGAATAAAGACCCAAAATCCGCTATTAACGCGAAAATTTATGAAATAAATATTGAAAAACCTCGTTGATTCAGATAGATATGTGTTATCAAGACAGCATAAATATCTAACCAACGAGGTTATGAATATGATAAAACAAACAGTGTTACCATTCAAGATAGAAATTACTAAAGATATGATAACATCACATGCAGGGCTGGCACTATTGGGGGAATTTGCGATTGTGTCAGGAAATGGGAAATGGGGTCAAGTCTAAATGGGAAATGGGGTCAGAAATAGGGTCAAGTCTATATTTGACCTTTAGTTATTTTTTCTTTTAATGTTTGGA
>DYJH01000016.1 GCA_020723255.1 Desulfonema limicola
GGCTTTCAAATTACGATAGAATCCATTGACCAGCTTCAAGTTTCTTAGGAGTCCCCATTTTCCCTTCGATTATCAAGGCATCAACTTGAATCGTTGTATAAGGCAACCTGAGCCGTTGTCGTATCGTCAGTCAGGAGGGTTTGTAGAAATTGTCTTGGATTGGTTTGGTTGGGGTCAAACCTTGATTTGTGATTTAAGCATTATATATTGATTCCGAAGACCTTTTTCCACCGAAAGCCTGCTTGTCATCATCTTAACACGCTGACTGACAGCCGAATATGTCAATCCGAAACGAGTTCCGATTTCCCTGTTTGAAACCAGTCCTGTTTTCCAAAATAAATAAATCAGCAAATCACGTTTGTCTTTATTATCCGCACCAATCCTTTTTGCTGTATAGGCGGATTTCATATTTAACCCCAGAATCTTTGAAATGGTATTAAAGGGGACATAGGGACGCCCTTAACATTTTAACTTTCTTTTATAACTTATTGTATTATCAATTAATATATCTACCAGCAAAGTAATAAATTTTAAAAGTTAAGGGTGTTTCTGTTCCCACTACTAACTGCAAAATCTTTAAACCTAACAGCATCCCGGATTCCGACCTTGTTAAATATCCAATTTATTTTCATAGCCAGTTAACTGTTCGATGTTAATAATGCCTATTCCAATTCAGGTTTTGAAGAAATTCACAATAAATGGTGGCTTTGTAAAAATGCCCCAAATCGTTATACCGGACTTTATAAGCCTGCCCCGCCAAGCTCCAACTGGTAGTGTCAACAACCACTTGATATAACTGGATACCAGCTTTCACAGGTATGACGAAAAGCGATGTTTTTAAAGATCTAACTACTTCTTTGCAAGTTCATTCAATACAAATGTCAATGGTCTGTTTTCTTCACACTTTTCAATATATCTTATAGGGCCTGGTTTCCGGTAGTCATCTTCGCCGGGATAGGCGCCAAGCCACTTTTCCCGAAGCTCTTTTAAGATCCTGAAACATGGCGAGTTCACATCAACGAGAGTTTTTTCCAAAACAAGATCGAGTTTTCCTTTTCTTTCTTCAATGCGCATAAGAGGCGCTATCGGAATGCCTATCGGTTCCCATTTTTCAAATTCTTTTTCGAGGTTCTTTATGGCCGCCATTTGGCCGGTTGAGCCGTTTGCTATAAGGCTGAATGCTGTCAAGCCTAAATTATACGCATAAACGCAATCAAAACCGCAGGGATCATTTCCTCTGCCGTCGTAACCAAAGAAATGCAACTGGGTTTTAAAACTGGGTATGGATTTTTTGTAGATTTTTTCCACCGGACCCGGGATTTTATCCCCATCCCTAATAATGCCGTCTTTGTTAAGCGCCTGGTTCAAGGTTTTAACTGAAGTTATAGAATCTTTCATTATCAGAAAATCTTCCCCGAAGTTATCGAAGAGCACCGGACCTAAAATATCCGGATATAGATTTTCCTTCTCAAGAGTTTTATAGAAATAGCTTTTCGGTATTCCGATTTTATACTGTCCTTTTTCTTTCAGTATCTTAAGGTAATCCTTTACAAGACCCATAAGTACTTTATCTGTTTCAACCTGGGAAAACTGGAAATTGCCATGACTGTCTCTTTCTGTAAGAAGACCTTCCTGAAAAAAAGCCGGAATGTCATTAAACAGATCATCGTCTCTCGTGTTCCAGATAGTAAAAATTCCCTCTTCCCGAGAAGCTTTTGCCAATCTGCGCAGATATTCCAGTTTATCTTCAAGAACAGGAAAGTCACTGTGAAAATCTGTATCATGGGTTGAATTATATTTGGCGATAATAGTATTAAGTTTTATAATAAAAATTTGAATTTCATTTATAAATTCAAGAACACCTTCCGGTATGACAATTACGCCGTAGTTTTTCCCGACAGCGGCTCTTCGCACTATTCCGTCACAAATTACACGGGACAGATGGCGCAAGGTCATCCCAAATGCGGTATAATCGGTGGTTCCTTCCTTCTTTGCTTTTTCCAATCTTCGCATATCCACATAGTCGGCAAGATCCTCGCCTATAAGGGTTATATTGGCGTGGGTCTGGAGCGCAACTTCCAATGCAAGATGGCTTGCTACTCTTCCCATGACTTTACATATATGCCAATATTTGACATCCGAACAGCTGTCGGTGCACAGATTGCTTACCGAATTTGAAAAAGATAGCGCTGCCGTATGAAATCCGAAAGAAATTGCACATAATACCGAGCCGTTTGCATCTCTTACCTGAATATCCCCATCAATTGTTTTGGGAACTCCTATGATCTGAACGCCGTCTTTATACATCTCCTGGGCAAGAAATGCGGCATTCGTGTTCGAATCATCACCTCCGACAATCACAAGTGCATCCAGTTTCAATTTACTGCAAGTCTCTTTTGAAAGTGACATTTTACCCTTGGAATCAATTTTTGTCCGGCCTGTTTTTATCATGCCGAATCCTCCAAGATTCCTGTGGGCATTCACAATGTCATCTTTCAGTTCAACATGTTCATTTTCGATAATCCCATCAGGGCCAAGCAAAAAGCCGTATATTGAACTCTCAGGGTTTGCTTTTTTTGCCGCATCATATAGCCCTGCTATTACATTATGACCTCCCGGCGCCGGTCCCCCAGAAAACACGATTCCTATATTGCGTTTTTTGCAATATTTCTTTCTGAAAAGCTCATCAGCAGAGCTTACGCCTTTTATGATCTGAACCTTGTTTCCTATAATGTCAGGCAGCCGTTTCTTCGCTTCTATATGAGTATCAAATTTATAATCATTCGTTTCCTCTGTTTTGGTAAATTCATTCAGAAATACATTACATACCGCCGGCTTGTAATTTCTCCTTGCAATCAGTTCATTGCTAACATTGCTTACAACCTGCTGAACGGCGGTGTTTTCTTCAATAAGCTGCGTAACATCGGCATTTTCTTCGCTTTGCATAGATGCCTCCAGAAAAAATGTTAAATAAATATATTATTAATGATTTATAAATTATGGCAAATAGTTATGTCAAGATTATTTACAATATGGACCCGGGGTAACAGCATTTGGGCCGAACGAAACCTTTACACAATTTCCATTTTAGTTTATACCTTAATATAGTTCAAATTACCAGCAAAAGGAGATTTAGTTGAAACTAAAACAGGTTGCCGTTAATATTGAAAACTCGCAGGGCCGATTGTTTGAGGTAATTCGGATGCTTGGAAATGCAGGGGTAAATCTAAGAGCCCTTAACCTTGTAGATACAGGAGAATTTGGAATCCTGCGGCTTATCGTTTCCGATATAGCCAAAACCCGACGCATACTTATGGAAAAGCAGCTGCCTGCTATGGTAGATAATGTTGTTGGCGCTGAGATTGAGGACAAACCGGGCCAACTTGCTGCGCTTCTTGAACCTTTGCAGAATGCCGGAGTTCGTGTGGTTTATATGTATAACTATATCGGTTTTTCATCCGGGAAAACCATAATGATTTTCCGTTTCAGTGACAATGATAAGGCAATTGAAATTTTACATGAAAGCGGAATAAAGCTGATTGATGCCGAAGCGCTTGGAATTTATAAAGAATGATTGGGTTGTAAGAGGACTTTGCAGTTTTTCAGGAAAGTCTGTTCTTATAATCTTCATATCCGAATTTTTTTATTATCTGAATATCTCCTGTTTTCTTTCTAATCGCAATAGATGGTAAGCTAATTCCGTTGAAAGTGTTGTTTTTAACCATTGTATAATGAGCCATATCCTCAAATACTATTTTCGAACCTATCTTCAGAGGTTCAGGAAAAGAATAGTCTCCTATTATATCTCCTGCAAGACATGTTGCGCCGCCCAGTCTATAAGTGTGTTTGAATTCTCCAGATGTGCCTGCTCCTTTTATAACCGGCCTGTAAGGCATTTCGAGAACATCAGGCATATGCGCAGCAGCCGATGTATCGAGTATAGCGATATTCATTTTGTTATAAATAATATCAATAACTGACGCTTCCAGAACACCTGCATTGAGCGCTATGGCTTCTCCCGGCTCAAGATAAACTTCTATCGGATACTGTTTTTTAAAATCATTAATCAGATTGCATAACAGATCTATGTCGTAATCTTCTCTGGTTATGTGATGGCCGCCTCCGAAGTTTATCCATTTTAATCTGGCGAAAAATATTCCGAATTTGTCTTCCACTACCTTTAATGTACGTAAAAGAGAATCAGAATTAAGCTCACAAAGATTGTGAAAATGAATGCCTGAAATACCGTCCAGCTCATTTTCTTCAAAATTATTCCTTGTCGTTCCCAGCCTCGAAAACTGACAACATGGATCGTAAAGTGCTATTTTAACTTCCGAATGTTCCGGGTTTATTCTTATGCCGCACATTATCTTTTTTTTACTTCCGGCGACAGTTGCTTTAAAGCGTTTCCACTGTGAAAAAGAGTTAAAAACGATATGGTCAGCGTAATTTAATAATTCGTCAAATTCCGAATCACTGTATGCCGGAGAACATACATGCACTTCCCGGCCGAATTCTTCGTACCCCAATCTTGCTTCATCTATAGAGCTTGCAGATATGCCGCAAAGATATTGTCGTATCAGCGGGAAAACGCTGAACATGGCAAATCCTTTAAGAGCCATGATAATCTTTGAACCGGTTCGTTTTTGAACCGAGTCAAGAATTTTTAAATTCCTCAAAAGAGCTTCTTCTTCTAAGATATAACATGGTGTATGTGTATTAGGCTTCGATAATTTTTTCAATCCACGGCAGTCCATGCACTCCAAGTTTTTCCATGAAAGGAGAAGGATCAAATTCTTCTACATTGAACACTCCTTTTCCTTTCCATTTTCCGGTTAGCATCATGATCGCTCCTATCATGGCAGGCACGCCGGTGGTATAAGATATTGCCTGGGCTTTAATTTCCCTGTAGCATTCGGCATGATCACAGACATTATAAATATAATATTTTCTTAGCTTGCCGTCTTTTATGCCCTCAATCATACAGCCTATGCATGTTTTGCCTTTGTAGTTTTGCGCAAGGGATGAGGGCTCGGGAAGAAGTACTTTTAAAAACTTTAACGGGACAATTTTGCATCCCTCAAAATCAACAGGGTCTATTCTTGTCATGCCGACATTTTCAAGCACTCTGAGATGGGTCAGATATTCTTTTGAAAAAGTCATCCAGAATCTGATGCGCTTTATACCGGGTATGTTTTTAATAAGCGACTCAAGTTCTTCATGGTACATGAGATACATATCTTTATGTCCTATTTCTGGAAAATCAAAAGTCTTAAAGACAGAAAGAGGATCGGTTTCAACCCACATCCCGTTTTCATAATACTTGCCTCTGGCTGAAACTTCTCTAATATTTATCTCAGGGTTAAAGTTAGTGGCAAAAGGATGGCCGTGATCACCGGCATTACAGTCCATTATGTCAATATAATGAATTTCATCAAAATGATTATTAGCGGCATGGGCGCAAAAAATGTTTGTGACTCCAGGATCGAATCCGCATCCGAGAAGCGCCATTATCCCCTTTTCCTTGAATCTTTCATGATAATCCCACTGCCATTTGTAGCAGAATTTGGCTTCATCCGGCGGCTCATAATTTGCAGTATCAAGGTAGTCAACTCCGGTTTCAAGGCAGGCGTCCATTATTGTCAGATCCTGATAAGGAAGAGCCGTGTTTATAATAAGGTCAGGCGATACTTTTTTTATCAGTTCAACCAGTTCTGTTGTGTTATCAGCATCGACCCTTGCTGTTTCTACAGGTCTTGAAATCTGTTGTTTTATTTTCTCACATTTATCGATTGTTCTGCTGGCAAGTACTATTCTTGAAAAAACATCCGGAACCTGGGCGCATTTATGGGTTACGACACCACCGACTCCGCCTGCACCGATTATAAGAACACTGCTCATCCTACTTTTCCTTTAATCACTTGCAATGTGGGCGTAAGCATTATGATTATGAATGGATTCAAAGTTTTCAGCGCTTACCGAAAACCAGATTATATTGTCATCTTTTTTTATTTTTTCGGCGATATCACGAACAATATCTTCCACAAATTTAGGATTGGAAAAAGCTTTTTCTGTTACATGTTTCTCATCGACTCGCTTTAAGACCGAAAAAACATCGCTGGAAGCTGAACCCTCAACTAGCTCGATCATGTCTTCCATCCAGATAAATTTTTTAAATCTTGTGGAAAGCCTTACTTCTCCTCTCTGGTTGTGCGCTCCGATTTCGCTTATTTCCTTTGAGCAGGGGCATACGGATGATATGGGAACGACAACTTCTGATACAATATCGATTTTATCGTCAGGATTACTGGAGCCTATGATTCGGCAGGTATAATCCATAAGGCCTGGAGCATTGCTTACAGGGGCTTTTTTTTCTATAAAATAAGGAAATGTAACTTCGATATGTGCAGATTCTGCATTCAGATGTTTTTTCATCTGATTTAATATGGCTGCAATTTTTTTTAATGATACTTCTGCATGGCGGAATAGATGAAGGAGCTCAATAAAACGGCTCATATGAGTTCCCTTGTATTTATGAGGCAAATCTACGAACATATCGATTGTCGCAACCGTATTCTGGACCCTGTTCTGCCGGTCAAGAACCGTGATTGGATAACGGATGTTTTTTATACCAACCTTGTTGATCGATATGTTCCTGTAATCCCGCTGACTTTGAACATCTTTCATTTTTTATTATCTATATTGCCGGTATCAATTTTCTTATCTTCTTGTTTATCTTTTTTAATAACAATTTTACCTGCGGCGATTTCCCTCAGCGCAATAACAATATCCTCATTTTTTGGTGCGCTAACAAGATATTCAGAGCCTTCCCGAATCTGCCTGACTCTTTTTGCTACCATGTTTACAAGTAAAAAACGGTTCTGTACTCTTTTCATACAATCTTCAATTGTTATTCTTGCCACAATATAACCTCCGTATGCCACAAATATATTAGAATAAACTTATGATATTTCAACCAGTTCATAAAATCTTTTTCCGCCTGGCGCCTGAATCATAATTTCTTCCCCCGATTTTTTACCTATAATAGCCATCCCAAGAGGAGAAGATATGGATATACGTCCCTTTTCAATATCGGATTCATCCGGACCTACAAGCTGATACACTATGCTTTCTCCTGTGTCTATATTTTCAAGAACTACGTTGCAGCCAAAAACAGCCCGCTCTTTTGACAGCGAATCAGGATCAATCACATCCGCATTTCCGATTTTATAACTAAGCTCGCCTATCCGGCATTCCAGGTATGCCTGGCGGTCTTTGGCGGCGGCAAACTCAGCATTTTCGGAAAGATCACCGTGTGCTCTTGCTTCCTCAATGGCTTTTATGTTTTTAGGTCTTTCAACTTTTTTTAAGTGCTCAAGCTCTTTTTTTAAAGATTCATAACCTTCTTTTGTAATGGGTATTCGTTCCAACTTTACACTCCTGATCTTTCATATTTGCAACACTATATTCATTTATCATAAATACTTATCCGCAAGAATTTCTGCAATCTGAACGGCATTGGTTGCCGCCCCTTTGCGGATGTTATCAGCGACAATCCACATGTTTATACCGTTTGGAATTGATTCGTCCTGCCTGATACGCCCAACCATAGTAAGATCCTGACCGGCTGCATCTGTCTGGAGAGGATAAATATTGTTCTTAACATCATCAACCAGTTTAACTCCGGGGGCGTTTTCAAGCAATTTTTTGACCTCGCCGGCAGAGATAAATTTTTCTGTCTCAATATTGACGGATTCAGCATGACCGAAAAAAACCGGAACTCTTACGGTTGTAGCCGTAACGCCGATAGTATTGTCTTCCATAATCTTTCTGGTTTCATTTAGCATTTTCATTTCTTCTTTAGTATAGCCGTTATCGAGAAAAACATCAATGTGAGGAAGACAATTAAACGCTATTCTGTGCGGATAAACATTCTTTTTATAGTCAAGAAAGTTTATCATGGCCCGTGTCTGATCAAACAGCTCATCAATAGCCTTTTTCCCGGTACCTGAAACAGCCTGGTATGTTGAGACAACTATTCTTTTGATTCCGCACTTTTTCTTGATCGGGTTTAAAGCAACTACCATCTGAATTGTAGAACAATTCGGGTTTGCAATAATACCCTTCTTTTTATAATCTGCTATGGCATGAGGATTGACTTCCGGAACCACAAGCGGAACATCGGCATCCATCCGCCAAGCGCTGGAATTATCAACTACCACACATCCGCTATTTGCTGCAATCGGCGAAAAGTTAAGGCTTGTTCCTCCGCCTGCTGAAAACAGAGCAATATCTATCCCCTCGAAAGAATCTTCAGTAAGTTCTTCAACAGGGACAGAATCGCCCTTAAACCGCAACATACGGCCAACCGAACGGCTTGAAGCTAAAAGCTTAATCGACTTTACCGGAAAATTTCTCTCTTCAAGGCATTCTATCATCTGGTTCCCAACGGCGCCTGTAGCCCCGGCTACTGCAACATTATATTTTCTTTGAGACATTGTATTTTTCCTTTAAATCAGGTTCAGGGTTTACGGTTCACAGTTAACCGTCAACATCCGTGGGCCGTGAACTGTGAATTCATAATAATATATTCTTTTACAAGATTTCCGACTTCACTTGTAGTATAGCCCATTTTTCCGGCAGCCACATCTTTTATATCATCACGAAGGACCTTTCTGACCGCATTTTCAATTATGACAGCGGCTTCTTCTTCTCCAAGTGTTTCAAGCATGACTTGAGCAGCCAGAATCGCTGCTATCGGATTTATAATCTGTTTGCCGGTATATTTCGGAGCGGAACCGCCTATGGGTTCGAACATTGATACTCCGGAAGGATTAATATTGGCTCCTGCGGCTATACCCATGCCCCCCTGAATCATGGCGGCAAGATCCGTAATTATATCACCGAACATATTATCTGTAACAATTACATCAAACCATTCCGGATTTTTTACCATCCACATGCAGATGGCATCAACATTGGCATAATCGGTTTTGATATCAGGATACTCCTTTGCGACCTCATTAAAAGTGCGCTCCCAGAGATCAAAAGCATAGGTCAATACATTCGTTTTACCGCAAAGAGTTAGTTTTTTCTCCTTGTTTCTTTTGCGGCAGTACTCAAATGCATACCGTACACATCTTTCAACGCCTTTACGGGTGTTAATCGATTCCTGAATAGCAACCTCATCAGGAGTATCCTTCTTGAGAAAGCCGCCTGCTCCGGTGTAGAGTCCCTCGGTGTTTTCACGAACAACCACAAAATCTATATCTTCCGGCCCTTTATTTTTAATGGGAGTTTCAACACCTTCATAAAGCCTGACAGGTCTTAGATTTATATATTGATCAAAACGGAATCTTAAGTTTAACAGTATCCCCTTCTCAAGAATTCCGGGTTTAACATCAGGATGGCCGATTGCGCCAAGATACATGGCGTCGTTTTGGGATAAAGACTCAATAATGCTATCTGTCAGAAGTTCCCCCGTATCCAGATAATGATCTCCTCCCAAATTATAATTATGATAAGAAAGTTTAAATCCGCATTTTAAGGAAACCGTATCCAATACTTTGATCCCTTCCGCCACTACTTCAGGCCCGGTGCCGTCGCCGGGTATAACAGCTATTTTGTATTCCTTTGTCATCATTTCACCGTGATAAATATCATTTTCCGACGTTTTCTGCAGGTTCTCTGATTTCAGATTTGTCAAGTTTCAAGTTTTTAAAGTAATGCAATGTTGTAAGAGGCCCTGAAAATAAATAAGCAACACCAAGGAAGAAAAGAGCTATCGATGGTTCTGCCGCAATAAAAATCAAAACGAGAACAATTGTAACCAAAGCATAAAAATTTGTTCGCCTTAATAGTTTTGATTTCTTGAAACTGTAGTATTTTAAAGGGCTAACCATCAAAAAAGAAAGAATAAAAAGCATAACCAGCATCAGCGCCGGATGATTGTCTGCACTTACATCAAGCCTTGCAAACAAAAGCACTGTAGCAGCATTCATCCCGGCGCCGGCAGGTATGGGAAGTCCTACAAAATAATCACTGCTTATTACACCGGCCTGTGTATTGAAACGGGCTAATCTTAAAGCGCCACAGGCCGTGAAAAGGAATGCCACAAGCCACCCCAGTCTTCCATAAGGCTTAAGAGCCCAAAGAAACATCATTATTCCGGGAGCAACACCAAAAGAAATAAGGTCTGTAAGAGAATCATATTCCATCCCGAATTTACTTGTGGTTTTTGTGGCCCTGGCAATTTTGCCGTCTAAAATATCAAATAGAATACCGATTATAATTAATGCTGCTGCCGTAGAGAATTTACCTTCTATCGACGAGATAATCGCATAAAAGCCGAACAGAAGATTTACGGATGTAAATAAATTCGGTAAAACATAAATGCCTTTTCTTGGTTTGATTTTTTCGAACTTTTTATTTTTTCTCATGTCAGATATCCTAATATGCCTGAGCCTGCCTTAATTTTGTTCCCAACTGTGACACAAATTTTTGAGTCGGCAGGAAGATAAACATCAAGACGGGATCCGAAACAAATCATGCCGAAGCGTTCCCCTCTTTTTACAATATCTCCATATTTTAATCTGCATATAATTCTTCTTGCAATAAGTCCTGCAATCTGGACTGCACAGATCTTTTTTCCTTTTTCCGTTTCAATTAAAACCGCATTATGTTCATTTTCCTTTGAGGCCTTATCAAGACTAGCATTAAAGAATTTCCCCGGAAAGTAGCTTATGTTTAATACCTTTCCTTCATGCGGAATACGATTAACATGAACATTAAACACCGACATAAATATGCTTATTTTAATGCATTCTTCATTAATAAAAGAGCTTTTGGCCAACCTGTCAACAATAATCACTTTTCCGTCAGCAGGAGATACCACTGCTCCTTCTTCAATAGGCGCCGCTCTCTCCGGATCACGGAAAAACCAGCAAATAAATAAAGTGACTGCAAAAGATATCGCAGCAAGCATAAAAATTCCTGCCAGAGCAAAAACAACAGTCGCAAAACCCGCTGCAATTACAAAATAATAACCTGGCGCTGCAATAGGAAATGCAGGTTTACTATCAGATTCGTTCTTTTTGTGGTTCATGCAATATTTAGTTCCCCAACCGTCATGCCGGATCATGTCCAGCATGACGAAATAGGAATTTTCCAACTTCCAATGAAGTCATTTTTATGAATTTTATATAACTTAATGATATTCATTAATTATCAATATTCAGCCAGACTCTGGCAGGTATTCCCTGTTTCCCTCCACCTTGAGGGGGAGGGTTGGGGGGGGGGTGGAAAAAAATGAATAATCGGGCTCTTATTTCCCCTCACCCTGGCCCTCTCCCACAAGGGGAGAGGGAAGACATTGGATAATGTCATCCGGCATCTTATTGTTCCTTTCATAATAGGACGCCGATACGGTGTAAAATTGCTTCTTACGAGTCCATCAAAACTGATTCTCACCAAAACATAAAGAGATTGCTATGCCTGCTGTAAAAATTATTATCCATTTTATTATTAAAAATCGATATGTTGCAGGCGCAATCTCATTTTGCATACATAATTTATTTTCATGTCTTTTATATCAAAATAAATCACATGCTGTCAAATATAAGTTATTTTCTCAACTGGTATTTCTTGACAGCATCATTGTGCTCGCTAAATTTTGTTGAAAAAAAATGCGTGCCGTCATTTTTTGAAACAAAAAAAAGATAAGGAGATTTTGCCGGATAAAGAGCGGCTTCTATCGATTCATATCCGGGGCTGGCTATCGGCCCAGGCGGAAGACTATCTATGAAATATGTATTATAAGGTGTTGACGTTAAAAGATCTTTTTGTGTAATATCGCCGTTAAAATTTTTAATTCCGTATATCACCGTCGGATCAGATTCAAGTTTCATACCTGATTTAAGCCTGTTATGAAATACAGCTGAAATGTACGGGCGTTCATAAGGAGAAGCGGTTTCTTTTTCAATTATTGACGCTAGTGTAATAATTTCGTTGATAGAAAATCCAAGCTCTTTTGCTCGTTGTCCCCATTTGTTTGAAAAAACAGACCAGAACTTATCTGTCATTGTGGAAATTATGCTTTCAATAGTATCACCTTTTGAGAAAAAATATGTATCAGGATATAAATACCCCTCAAATGTTTCAGCTTCAATCTTCTTTTCATGCACAAATGAAGGATCTGATGCAATTTTCAAGAATTCTTCCTTAGATCCAAAACCTGTCCCTGAAACAACACCGGCAATCTGCTGCAAGTTATATCCTTCCGGCACAGTAATCCTATGAAGATATACTTTTCCTTTTATCATTGTATCAAGTATTAAAGCAGGCGGCATCGAAGAAGAAAGGGCATATTCTCCTGTCTTTATCATTTTATCATATCTTTTTAATCGGGCAAACAACCTGAACTTTAATGGATGCTTGATAATACCGGCTTCTTTAAGGCTTTGTATGGTCTTTTTAAAACCTTCGCCTCTTTCCACAACAACGAATTTCAATGATCCATCTGTGCCGGCAGGCCTGTTTGCATAGTTCATGATATCAAATGCAAAAAGCGACACTATCATGATAAGCACAGTAACCAGCAGCAAAGCGGCTTTTATATATTTTTTCAAATTTTTACCATTGAGAAACCAAAGTCCCACATTTTTGCCTCAAACTCATCAAACCATTCTCTCAAAACAGTTAAGTCATCCTTAGGTAACTGAGAAATTGCTTTTTCAATTTATAGTACCGTATTCATCTATGCCTCACCTCCTATGGGCCTAATAAAAAATTAATATATTTAATATTCAGAGCAGAGTACTCGGCCTGGTTGAGAACGGTCATGAGAGATTCTTTCATATCATAAGCAATACAACTCATTAGCCGAATTGTAAATGGGAAAATAGAGTTATATTCAAGGTGTTTTGTGAACTTCTATAAAATGAGATAAATAAGAATCCTGACATATTAAAGCAACACTATAAGATCCTTATTGTTTTGGAATCAGCATAAATTTTTTACCCTGACGAAACCGGTTAAGCGCGTCAGGAGAATTATTGTATCTCCCAGGCCAGATCAGCAACCGTCCCCAGGGTTTCCTTGCTCAGAACACCAATGCCGGCAGAGTTTGTTAACCAGACATTAACCTGCCCGGTCTGATTGTTTCTCCATAAAAGATCTGTGTTACTGCCGTAATTAAAGTCGCCGGTATTTATAATTTTCCAGGCCAAGTTGCTGACAGTACCCGGAGATCCGCTGGAAAGTATTCCGGTACTGCCCGGGTTCGTTAACCATACACTAACCTTTCCCGTATGATTGTTCCGCCACAATATATCATGGTTGCCGTCGCCATTAAAATCACCCCTAAACCGTTCATCATACGTGCCGGGATCTGTTCCTCTGTTGTATTCGCCAATGTTAGTCCTACCGTCTCCATCCAAATCATCCGATACGTCGTCAACAAGGGGATTCAGACCATATTCGTTTTCCCAATCATCGTGCATGCCGTCTTTATCCGTATCGGTTTCGGCTATGGCTTTCAAGATTTTGCCATAAGGTCTAATGCCGACCATGGTTTCTGCCCCATAGGCAATGCCGTTAAATCGGAAACAGGAAGTATCTTTAAAAGCCCATTAAATTCCGTCATCTGATGTCAGTGTGATGCCTTAAATCTTATAATAATTGGCAAGGCTTACGACAATAGCTGTGGTACCATAGGCAACGAAAGTATTTTTGCCGAAATCAATGCCGGTAAGATCGCTTTTAGTATCGGAGACTCTTTCAGTCCAAACTATGCCGTCCGGGGATGTTAAGATGATCCTGTCATTTCCCACAGCGACAAACGTATTGTTGCCGTAAGATACACCGTTAAGCTCAGCGGTTGTTCCGGAAACTCTTTTTGCCCATTCAATTCCATCGGAGGAGGTTGTAATAGCGCCATTGTATCGGATGTTCCACCACAACAAAAAGGCCGGCGCCGTAAGACATATCGTTTGGTATGAAAATATTCTCCGAAATCACTTTTATCCAGTTAACGCAGTCCGGAGATGTTAAGGCCGTTCGGCCGTTTCCAAGAGCCACAAAAGTATTATTGCCGTAAGCTATAACGTTTATCTCAAGCTCAGTGCCTGAAGATCTCACAGTCCAGTTAGCGCCATCCGACGATGTTAACAGCACCACCCTAAACACCTCGGGACTAGCCGTCTGAGTTAAACGCCAGGGTTCTATCTTTCTCTTCCTTCCCGAACAATGTCCACTATTTCTTGTGTTGTGATATTTGCTTTAATTGTTGGGACATCTAAGGGCGAAGAAACTTTTTTTTCTGGAACTAGGGAGAAAGTTCTTCCGTCTTTCCTTCGGATTATAACTTTCCCTGTACTTTCTGCTTGCTCAAGAACCATAGCAAGTTTTTGTCGGGCTTCTGAATATGTATAAACTTGCATTTTATACCTCCATGGTTTCGACGTTGAGATTCTGAGCAGAAGTTTTTAACCTTCGATCCAACGTCAATAATGGTGCCCTTTGCTTGACGGCACAATCTAAAAAATAGGCATCGTATGCATAAATGTTGGCCTGTTTAGACAATTTTAAGGCCGCAATAAAATCTGGTTCAATATACCGGAGAGGGATGCGCTTAAAAATTGATATCCCTTTTTTAGCCTCTTCAAATCAATCATATTAAGCCAACGGCAACTGAAACAGAAGATTGTGCTGAATTTTTGGTCCTATAAGTTTTCCTATGATTCCCAAATTTTTAAATCTTTTATTCCCTGAAAGTGTTTTGTATTGAAAGTTTGCAACCATACATCATAGCTGATGGCAATGCTTGCGATAAAAATATCTTTTATCTCAATATGTTGATGTCTTGATTGAGTATCTTTCCAAATATTGGCAGCAATTTTACCACAGCCAAAATCAAAAGGAATAACCTCCACTTCGCTGAAAAGCATTTCCAAATCATTCTGATGGCGGACCGTTTTTGCTCCAAGATACAGTTCAAATTCAGAAATAGAAGACAAAAACAGATCATGCTTCTATATCAGTTTTATCAGCTCTGTTGAGGATTTATCTTTACTTCTCAGGTATTCAATGACGATATCTGTGTCAATCAAGATATTTTCCACTGGTTAATTATCTTCGTTCCGGCTTTAACAAGTTTTATGTCCTCTTCTGTCCAGGCATGATCATTACGGAGCAATTTTTTTAAATTCTTTTTTTTCTTCATTTTTGATATTGTTACTTCAAGTTGCTCACCTTTCTTGAAGGGCAAATTCATTAATTCCAAATATCCGCTTTTGTATATTTTAGCTTGTAACTTATGAGATAACATTTTACCTCCCGTCTTGATTTGCGTATCATTTCATTTTTTGTTCTAATTCTATTATTATATATTAAATATGCTCTTCCCGTCAACACCGGATAGCGAACACCAGATAGCGAATGCAGTATAAATTAATATAGTTGAAAAATTTAGAAAGTTGTATTAAATAAAGAAACTCTGTTGCTGATTTTAATGATATAATGAAACAAGATTGAGGAATAATATGTATAAACGAATCCTTGACTTAACGAGCCTGTTGAAAAAAAAGTCGTTTTTTTTATTCGGACCTAGGGGAACCGGGAAAACGACACTCATCCAACACAGTCTTCCAGACGCTACCGTAATCGATTTGCTTGAAATTAAGACTTATCGTGAGTATTTAAAAAATCCATCTATTATTTCCGAACAAAAGTTAAAGCCGATCGTAGTTATCGATGAGGTTCAAAAACTACCGGAAATATTAGATGAGGTGCATCGTCTGATCGAATCGGAAAAATTGATGTTTCTGCTAACCGGCAGCAGCGCTCGTAAACTTAAAAGGGGAGGAGCTAATTTATTGGCAGGAAGAGCTTGGTGGGCCGAATTGTTTCCGTTGACATCAACTGAAATTCCTGATTTTGATTTATTGACTTATCTCAACAGGGGAGGTTTGCCCTCGGTTTATCCAAGCGATGATTATGTTGAGGAATTAAGGGCATATACTGCTTTGTATTTAAAAGAAGAAATCCAGAATGAAGCATTAACTAGAAAAGTAGCCCAATTCTCAGAGTTTTTGGATTTAATGGCTCTGACCAACGGCCAAGAGATAAGCTATCAGTCCATTGCCGGAGACTGCGGTGTTTCAGCCAATTCCATAAAGAATTATATCCAGGTGCTTGAAGATACCCTGGTGGCCTTTCAGCTAAAGGCTTTCAAAAAAACCCTTAAACGAAAAGCGATTTCCCGCTCCAAGCTCTATTTTTTTGATATCGGCGTAACAAATTCGCTGGCGAACAGGGGGCGCATCATGGAAAGTTCGGAGCTGTTTGGCAATGCTTTTGAGCATTTTATTCTGTTGGAGGTTAGGGCCTTTTTATCCTATACGAGAAAAAACACTAAAATGACCTATTGGCGATCCACATCACGGTTTGAAGTAGATCTGATCCTGGACAACCGGTGGGCAATAGAAATAAAAGGTGTTACATCAATACAGGACAAGCACCTCAAAGGCATCAGGGCATTGAAGGAAGAAGAAAATATTCAGAATTTTGCCATTGTCAGTTGTGACCAACATGAAAGAAGAACGCAAGACGACATTGCCATATTCCCATGGAAAGTCTTTCTGGAAAAACTATGGAATGGGAAAATCATCTGAAAAAAAACAAATTTTGTTTTAAGTTTTAATAACCTTGCTAATAACATTATTTAAACTTATATTCTTAAAAGAACACAAAGTGAAATACAATGCGCTATAAAGCAGTTTATAGTTTTTACAACCGGGAATATATAAATGAAATCAGATAATAGTATAGATTCCGAATATAAAGGCTTTGAACAGGGGCCTATCCGCCCTCCCAGCGAGGCATACAGTCTTTTGATACGTATAACAAGAAACTGTCCGTGGAACCGTTGTTCCTTTTGTCCCGTATATAAAGAATCAAAGTTTTCCATACGGCCTGTTGAGTATGTTATAAAAGATATTGATACTGTTCGTAAATACGTCACCAACTTACTTCAGCTTGCGGATGAAGCCCGCCAGAAAGGAAAGAAAGAAATAAGCACTGCTGACATATATGTTGATCCGAATGAGAGCAGAGCTTTTAACGCTGCATATTACTGGCTTGCCGCCGGAATGAAATCAATATTTCTTCAGGATGCAAACAGCCTTATAATCAAACCATCCGATCTTATAAAGATTCTTGTTCATCTGAAAGAATGCTTCCCCTGGACCGAGAGAATAACATCATATGCAAGATCGCATACTGTTGCAAGAATCAGCGATGAGGATCTTCTGGCTATAAGAATTGCCGGATTAAACAGGATACATATAGGGCTTGAATCCGGATCGGACAAAGTTCTCGAAATGGTTAAAAAAGGTGTCACAAAAGAAACGCATATAAAAGCAGGACAAAAGGCCAAAAAAGCGGGCTTTGAGCTTTCTGAATATGTTATGCCGGGTCTAGGCGGTGTAAGTTTGTCAGAAGAGCACGCTCTTGAAACAGCAGGTGCCTTAAATCAGATAAATCCGGATTTTATAAGGCTCCGCTCGCTTACAATTCCTGAAAATACAGGACTCTACGATGACTACACAACTGGCCGGTTTGAAAAAGCCAACGATTTGGTGATGGCTAAAGAAATCCTGCTTTTTATCGAAAATCTCAATAACATTACAAGCTATATAAAAAGCGACCATATCTTAAATCTTTTTGAAGATGTTGAAGGAAAACTTCCGGAAGACAAAGAAAAAATGTTAAACATTCTTCGCACGTTTATAGATATGCGGCCTCAAGAGCAACTGAAATACCGTGTTGGAAGAAGACTTGGAATTTTTTCCCGTTTAAATGATATGAATAATTCCCAAAAGCTTGCAAAAGTCGAGAATGCTTGCATAAGCCTTGGAATAACTCCTGAAAATGTTGACAGAAATATTGATGAACTAATGCGAAGATTCGTATAGAAAGTCTATAATAGAAATCAACTTGCTATGGGAAAACCTAAGCTTAAAGAACATAAGATAAACAGGCGCTGGTGTAAGGGATGTGGAATCTGTGCGCATTTCTGCCCAAAAAATGTGCTTGAGATCGATGAAAAAGAAAAAGTAGTTGCAGCACGCCCCGAGGATTGCATTGCCTGTAAACTTTGCGAATTAAGATGCCCCGATTTGGCAATAGAAGTAATTACTAAGTAAGGCAACAGCATGAATGAGAAGAATATAAAATTTGTTCAGGGAAATGAAGCCTGCGCTGAAGCTGCATTATATGCCGGGCTGAATTTTTTTGCCGGTTATCCGATAACGCCTTCAACCGAAATTGCTGAGCTGCTTTCCGTAAGACTACCGCAGACAGGCGGCAAATTCATCCAAATGGAAGATGAAATAGCATCAATTTGCGCAATAATCGGAGCCTCTTTAACAGGCAATAAAGTTATGACGGCAACAAGCGGCCCCGGCTTTTCTCTCATGCAGGAAGCTCTCGGTTATGCTGTAATGGCTGAAATTCCATGCGTGATCGTAAATGTTCAGCGCGGCGGTCCTTCAACGGGCAATCCTACACATGTCAGCCAGGGCGATGTAAACCAGGCAAGATGGGGAACTCACGGCGAGCATTCCATAATAGCGCTTACCGCTTCAAATCATCAGGATATTTTTTCTACAACCGTTGATGCTTTCAATATGGCAGAGACATACAGAACGCCCGTTATACTACTTTTTGATGAAACCATAGCACATATGCGTGAGAGTTTGGCAGTACCGGAGAAAGGCGCTCTCGACATAGTCGACAGACTCAAGACCTCAGTAAAAAAAGGAGTGGATTTTCATCCCTATTTACCAAGAGAAGACGGACGACTTCCCATGTCTGATTTCGGAGGTATCCACAGATATAATGTAACGGGGCTTTTCCATGATATGTGGGGATTTCCTTCAAGTGATCCCAAAATAGTTCACGGCCTGCTTCGCCACCTTGTAGATAAGATAGAAAATAATGTGTATAATATTGCAAGATATAAAGAATACTTTATTGATGATGCCAGAACTGTTTTTATTTCTTACGGATCTTCAGCCAGATCGGCGCTTCATGTAGTAAAAAATAGGAGGGCGCGCGGAGAGCGTATCGGACTTCTTGAACTTCAGACCTTGTGGCCTTTTCCCGCAGCGGTTGTTAGAAAAATATGTGCTGAAGTACAATGTGTTATTGTCGTTGAGATGAATATGGGGCAAGTCTTGCAGCAGGTAAAAATGGCTGTAGATGATCCAGGCAAGGTCTTTCTCGCAAACCGCATTGATGGAATGCTTATAACTCCTACAGACATAAGAAATATAATGAGAGTGATACAGGGCAAGGGTGTATAATAATGGCGGTTAAGGATTATATCAGAGAACGATTTTTCCCCCAGATGTGGTGTCCGGGTTGCGGCCACGGTATAATATTGAACGGCCTGATAAGAGCCGTGGAAGAACTTGGCATAAACAAAAATGATATTGTTATGGTATCAGGAATAGGATGTTCCGCAAGGATTTCCGGCTATCTCGACTTTCACACAATGCATACACTCCACGGGCGAGCTCTTGCATTTGCAACCGGCATAAAGATGAGCAGGCCCGAATTGAATCTTCTTGTTCCTATGGGTGACGGCGACGCATTGGCAATAGGAGGAAATCATTTCATCCATGCGGCTCGCCGTAATATAGACATTACTGTTATCGTCATGAACAATCGTGTTTACGGTATGACAGGCGGGCAGTTCTCTCCTCTTTCCGGTTACGGATCTCTTGCCACCACAGCGCCTTACACAAACATAGATCATCCTTTTGATGCTGTTGATATAGCTAAATCCGCAGGAGCTACTTTTGTTGCCCGCTCAACAACTTACCACATAAGGCAGTTAACCGATTTAATAAAAAAGGCTATTACCCATAAAGGTTTTTCTGTTGTGGAAATACTTTCCCAATGCCCTACTTATTATGGCAGGAAAAACAGGGAAGGCAACGCATATGAAATGATGGAACTTATGAAGCAAATAACAACGCCTGTGGGTTCCAAAGCAAAGAAAGAAAATCCCGATCTTGTTGAAACAGGGGTCTTTGTTGAAATAGATAAGCCCGAATATTGCGCACAGTATGAAAAAATCATCGAAAGAGCTAAGAAAGATGGACTCGTAAGAAGTCCATCAACAGGCCGAGGGCGAGTAAGCCCCGGCCTGGGGTGAGGGTGGAACCACTTGAATTTACTTCAAGTGGCGGGAGAGGGATAGCCCTCTCCCGCTGAGTAAAAAGTCGTTTTTTGACTTTTTACGAAAGTATCAAGAAAGGCAATTAACTATGGAAAGAATAAGGATGGTTTTTTCAGGTTCAGGAGGCCAGGGAGTGATAACAGCTTCAATCATTATTGCAGAAGCTGCTGTGCTTTATGAAAATCTTGTTGCAGTGCAGTCACAGTCATACGGAGCGGAAGCAAGAGGAGGAGCAACAAAAGCCGATGTAATAATTTCGGATTCGGAAATAAACTTTCCGAAAGTAAATCATCCAAACCTCCTCGTCTGTCTTACGCAAGAGGCATATACCCAATTTTCACCTACAATACGCCCCGGCGGTTTCCTTATTACTGACACCCGCTATGTAAAAACCCACAACAGGGTGGCTGCGCGCCAGAGAGAACTTCCTATTTATCAGACAGTAATGGACAATATCGGCAAACCGGTTGTATATAATATCTGTATGCTGGGTGCAGTAATATCTATTATAGATATTGTCCGGCCCGAATCCGTCATGAAAGTGCTTGAAGCAAGAATTCCTGCAAATCTTATCGATATAAATAAAAAAGCTCTTGAACTTGGAAGAAAACTTGGAGAGCCGTTTAAGGAATTATAGAAAGAATTGGAATCAGAGCCTGCCGGAATATATGTTCATATCCCTTTTTGTTTAAAAAAATGTCCTTACTGTGATTTTTATTCCGTTACTGATTATTCTTTTAAAAAACAATTTATTAAAGCCCTTCTAACAGAGCTGTCTATATACAAATCATCACCATTAATCTTTGACACTATTTATATAGGCGGCGGCACGCCTTCTGTTTTAAAATCAAAAGAAATCGGGCAAATCATAGAAACAGTTTTTAAAATATTTCAAATAGCTCCGGAGCCCGAAATAACAATAGAGGTAAATCCCAAAACCATAAGCCCCGTATCATTAAAATGTTTTAAGCAAATCGGCATAAACCGTATAAATATCGGGGTTCAGTCTTTTGCCGATAATAATCTTAAATTTCTTGGGCGGATTCATTCTGCTAAAGAAGCCAAGGCAGCTATCAGATGGGCGCGAAATGCAGGCTTTGAAAATCTTGGGTTTGACCTTATATACGGGATTCCGGGGCAGACGAAAGAATCCTGGCTTTTGGATTTAAAAACCGCTATGCAATTTGAGCCCGATCATATTTCCTGCTATATGCTTACATACGAGCCAAATACTTCTATTTATAATAATATGAAAACCGGCTGTTTTTCACCGATGCCGGATTTTCTTGCAGGCTCTTTATTGGAACTAAATGACGGTTTTTTTGAAAACTACGGTTATATCCATTATGAAACTTCAAATTTTTCCAGCTCTGAAGAGAAGAAATCAAGACACAATACGAAATACTGGTCTGGTGCACCCTATCTCGGATTCGGCCCTTCAGCTCATTCATTCAATGGAAGAGAAAGAAGATGGAATGTGCGAAGTGTAACAGATTACATAAAGAATATTGAATCCGGTTTGACTCCGGTAGAAAGTCAAGAAGTTCTTTCTATAGAGCAGCATATTATCGAGACCATTTTTCTTGGGTTAAGGCAAAAAGACGGGATAAACATTAAAATTTTCAATACGAAATTTGGAATAATTTTCGAAGATTTATTTAAAGAAAACATATCCGATCTTAGAGAAAAGAGGCTTATTATTTTACATAACAACCAATGCAAGCTCACAAAAAAAGGAATGCTCCTTCTCGACAGCATATGCGCCATGTTCGCCTTAAGCGATTTTTAACTGCTTCATTATGCTTTGTCCTTACAATGTGCAATATCAAGAATATCCCAAGATTTTCATGAGGGGGGGAAAGTCAGAAATGGGTATTGATAATTGGATGTTATTCTTCAATAACAATTTTAAGAAATAAATTGCCTTTTATGCCATCCACTTCTTGCTGACCAAATCCCCTCAAGCGAAGTATGCTTCCATCTGAAACACCTGCCGGCACAACAACTTTATACAGCTTTTTGTTAAATCCAAGTGAGATGCTGACAATTTTTTGTGTTCCTATTGCAGCTTCATACGGAGTGATTTGAAGTATGCCATAATAATTAGAATCGTTTCCAGCACTAACCGGTCTTATAACCTGCAACTTGTTACTTTTTCTCTTCCCTGTAATACGTCTGGTAATTCCGGTTAAGCTGGTTGCCGGCATTAATGCGGTCATTTTTATCCAGGCCATTCCGAAGATAAAACCTCCGATATGAGCCCACCATGCAATTCCGCCTGCTTGACCGCTGCTTCCGGCTGCATTTAAAATCTGAAGTAAAAACCAGAAAATCAGAAAGAAAAAAGCCGGTATTTCAACAATCCATGGAATTATAATTATTGGAATCAGAGTTAAAATTTTTGCGTGAGGATAAAGAATAAAATAAGCGCCCATCACACCTGCTATAGCGCCGCTTGCTCCTATGGTTGGTAAATTAGAATAAAAATTAAAATACAGATGAGTCAATCCTGATAAAAGCCCGCATGAAATATAAAATATAAGATAACGAAAAGGGCCCATACTATCCTCAATATTGTCTCCAAATATATAAAGCATCCACATATTTCCCAAAACATGCAAAATGCTTCCGTGGAGAAACATAAATGATATGAAAGAGAATATTTGTTCTGTAGCGGTAAAATTGAAGGAAATATGGGATACGGAATAACGAGCAGGAACAAGGCCGTATAAATAATCAAAATTATACAGATTCTGACCCTGTATAAGCTGTATAAGAAAGACAACTATATTAATGCTTATTATGGTGTTATTTACTACCGGATAGTGTTTGGAAGTAATTGTATCTCTAAGCGGTATCATTGGATAATACGCATGCTCAAATCCATACTTCTTGCAGAATGAGTGAGAGCGCCGATTGAAACAATATCAACCCCGGTATCTGAAAGGGAGTTCAGATTTTCTTTTGTAACATTGCCTGAAACTTCAACTATTGCCTTTTTGTTGATCAATGACACAGCCTCTTTAATCTGGCTGATGTTCATATTGTCGAGCATTATGATGTCAACTTTTGCATCAAGGGCTTCTTTTACTGACCGGAGGTCTGAAACTTCAACCTCAATTTTTATAAGATGAGATACTTTGCAGCGAATGAGTTCAACCGCTTTTGAAATACTACCGCAAGCAGCTATATGATTATCTTTTATCAAAACACCGTCATATAATCCTGTTCTATGGTTATATGCTCCTCCGGCTCGAACAGCGTATTTTTCCAGAACTCTCCATCCTGGTATGGTTTTACGCGTATCAACAAGACGAATTTTTTTATCGCCGAGAAGTTCAATATATGATCGGACATTTGAAGCGATTCCCGATAAACGCTGCATAAAGTTTAATGCTGTACGCTCACCTTTTAAAAGAACGCTGAGCTTTCCTTCAACCTCCATTACCGTCTCGCCGTTTTTTACTGAATCACCATCTTTAAAAAAAGGTTTGCAAATAACTTCCGGATCCATAAACTTAAAAACATCCCCGGCTACTTCAATGCCTGCAACGACCAGAGGTTCTTTGGCAATAATTATGCCTTTCCCTCTGGTTTCAGGGTCAACCGTAAATTCCGTAGTGATATCACCGGATCCGATATCTTCTTCAAGTGCAATTTGAATTAGATGTTTTATTGAATGCATTGTATGAGATTCCAAAAAATTTTATAATTCTATTTCGATACTTTTGATCTTGTCAAGGTTTGAAATAAGCTTTTGCTGCTTTTCTATTGCAACCTTATGTTTATCCTTAACTTTTTCTATTATATCATCGGGAGCTTTCTTTAAAAAATCTTCATTGTTCAGCTTTTTAACCAGCGTTGCCGTCTCATTTTTCAGCTTTGCAATCTCTTTTTCAAGGCGTTCTTTTTCCCTGCTGAAATCGATTATTTCTTCCAGTAAAATATAAATTACTGCATCGCCAATTACTATGGTTGCCGCTTTCTTTGGCCTTAATCCGGGCTTTTCGACTTCAATAGATTTAAGGCCTGCAAGATTGATGATAATGTCCTCGTTATCGCAAACTGTATTCCTTACAGAGTCTTTATCAGAATGCAAAATTATATTCAAAGACGCAGAAGGCGCTATATTCATTTCACCTCTTACATTTCTTATTCCGGCAATAACGTCCATTATAATGTCCATCTTTGGCTCTGATGTCAAATCACATAGCAGGGATTTAAAGCCGCTATCGTCTGCCGGAAATACCGATTTCATAATTGAGCCTTCGGTTCCGGGAAGCTTATGCCAGATTTCTTCTGTTACAAAGGGTATGAAAGGATGCAGCAGAATAAGCACATCATGAAATACGCGCTGTAAAACACTTAAGGCAGCATCTTTTTTATCTTCTCCCTTATGACCATAAAGACATGGTTTTATGGCTTCAAGATACCAGTCACACAGCTCATGCCATACGAATTTATAAAGGGCGCTTGCAGCATCATTAAATCTGTAACTGTCAATAGCATCCGAAACAATATCAGTCACATTTTTGAGCCTTGCAAGTATCCATTTATCAGGAAGCGACATGTTCTCAAATTTCAGCTCAGAGTGATTTTTATTCAAATGCATGAGCGCAAAACGGGCGGCGTTCCAGAACTTGTTTACAAAATGGCGATAGCCTTCCACTCTTTTTTCCGACATCTTGATATCCCGGCCTTGAGCTGCAAATACGGCAAGTGTCATGCGGAAGGAATCGGTTCCGTATTTATCTATGATATTTAACGGATCAATCACATTTCCTTTTGATTTGCTCATCTTCTTGCCGTCTTCATCTCTCACCAGCGCATGGACATATACATCTTTAAACGGAACGTCATCCATAAAATGTATTCCCATCATCATCATACGCGCCACCCAGAAAAACAGGATATCAAACCCTGTGACAAGAACAGATGTAGGATAAAAGGTCTTCAGCAGCCGGGTTTCTTCCGGCCATCCCATCGTGGAAAAAGGCCATAAAGCAGAGCTGAACCATGTATCAAGAACATCGGTTTCCTGAGCAAGATTGCCGCATCCGCATTTTGGACATGTTGATGGTGATTCCATTGCAACAACAAGATGCAGACAACTTTCACATGTCCATGCAGGTATCTGATGCCCCCACCAGATCTGGCGGGAAATGCACCAGTCTTTTATATTATTCATCCACTCATAGTAAGTAGTTGTCCATATTTCCGGCACTATTTTTGTGCTTTTATTTTTGACAGCTTCGATTGCCTTTTGGGCAAGAGGTTTTACCTTTACAAACCACTGCTTTGATAAGTTCGGCTCAATAATTGTTTTGCACCTGTAACAGTGCCCCACATTGTGTTTTATAGGCTCAATTCTTAGCAGAAATCCCGAGTCTTCCAATGCTTTGACTAGAGCTTTCCTGCATTCAAAACGGTCAAGCCCTTCGAATTTTCCGGCTTCCGGGGTCATTTTTCCGTCATCATCTATTACCTTAATTTCAGGAAGACCGTGCCGTTTTCCTATTTCGAAGTCATTGGGATCATGGGCAGGAGTAACCTTCAACGCTCCGGTTCCAAAAGACATGTCAACATAATTATCAGTGATTATGGGCAGCTGTCTGTTTAAAATCGGAAGTATAACAGTAGATGATTTTATGTCCTGATACCTCGTATCATCAGGATGAACAGCAACACCGGTATCGCCAAGCATAGTCTCAGGCCGGGTTGTGGCAACTATAATGCCGCCCGAACCGCCGGGGAAAGGATAAAGTATATGATAAAGATGGCCGTCGATTTCCTCATATTCTACTTCAAGATCCGCTAAAGCAGTATGGCAGCGGTGGCACCAATTTATTATGTAATTTCCGCGGTAAATAAGGCCTTCTTTATAAAGCTGAACAAAAACTTTGCGAACCGCAAGAGAAAGGCCTTCATCCATAGTGAAACGTTCCAGTTTCCAATCACATGAGGCGCCCAGCCTTTTTAATTGATTAATAATTGCGCTGCCATATTGGTTTCGCCATTCCCAAACCGCATCTATAAATTTTTCACGCCCGAGTCTATGCCTGTCCGTATTATCGGCGGCAAGCTTCTTTTCAACAACATTTTGTGTAGCGATTCCGGCATGGTCGGTACCCGGCATCCAAAGCACGTTATCTCCCCGCAATCTTCTGTAACGGCATAGTATATCCTGCATGGTAACATTAAGTGCATGCCCCATATGAAGCACCCCTGTCACATTAGGGGGCGGAATAACTATTGAATAACTTTTTTTATCGCTAATTTCGCTTGCCGCAAAAAGTTCTTCTTTTTCCCAGAATTCATACCAGTATTGTTCAACCCCTTTAGGTTCATAACCCTTATCAAGCAAATTAGAACTCATAAATGAACACCTCTAAAAACAAACTACCCCGCAGCAAGCTGCGGGGTATCCCATAATCTATAATAAGCAATTTCTCCATGCCATAATAAAATATACATGCAGAAAAAAGCCGGCCTGATCGACGGAATATAACTTAAGAAAGATAATAATTAGTCCAAATCATTTTCATTAACATGAAGAATATTTTTTAATCTGATAATTTCCTGTGTAACAGCTCTTTCGATTATCTCGATCAGAATGGCATCAATCTTATCCCCCAACATCCTCTGAACAACTCTCTCAATGGCTGCCTCAACTTGTTGAGGTGAAACCGCAAGTTTTCCTGTGTCTTCTTGAAATACTGATTCTGAATCCACTTCTTTATCTTCAATTAATCCGTCTGTGGAATCTGATCCGCTTTCAATTTCAATTTTCATTCCGAGAGAGGCTGCAAAGTCATCTTTTATATATTCATCAGAACCCATATCTTCCTCAAGATCTTTCATTACAAGATCCTGTTCTTCCTCAACAGGCTTTACTGTGCCGGCGATCTCAACAACATCGGTAAGTTCGATGATTTCATCTTCATCATCCAAATAATCCAAGGCATTTTCCATGTCTTCAATAAGACTCTTCAACTCCGGGTCATTAAAAGATTCGTTTCCTGAAGTTTTTTGCCCGGACTTATTTTCATAGTCCATTGCGCCCCCCATTTTTAAAAGGTTTATTCAAAATACGGGAATCAAACAAACCCCACAACTGACTGGAATCTAACACACAATATACGCAGGTGTCAAGCTGTTAAAACTTATATCGCTTTAACGCAGATGTTACCTTTTTATAATATCGCCTGCTCCGGAAACATTTTTAATTACTTCCCTGGGGTTTCCATAATAAGTAATATCTCCAGCGCCGTTTATCTCAGCCTTAAGCTTTTGCGAAGCATTTACAACTGCGTTACCTGCCCCATTAACTGCAACATCAACATTTTCAGCTTTAAGTTCTTTTGCTTTAATGTCGCCTGACCCGGATACATCAATCTTCATATTCTTTGTTTTTCCGGATGCTTTTAAATCTCCAGCGCCATTTATCTCAAACTCTAAGTTATTATTATTTACACCGGAAATTGAAAGATCAACAGCACCGGATATAGATACTCTATCAATATTTTCGGCAGATACTTTAACTTCCAGTATTTTTTTGGGGCATATCGTCCTGTTTGAAGTAATTTGAAGGGTATTCCCCTTTACTCTTGTTATTATCTGAGGCAATATATTGCTGTCCCCTCTTATTTCTATGCTTTGCTTCTTTTGGCATTCGATATATACATTGAAAGCTCCATCTACTTCAACAGAGCTAAATTTAGGCACGTTTCTTTTTTCCGACTTGTCAATCCCATTTCCTTCAACACCGTTTCCGCAGCCGCTGCCGCCGGAGCGTATGACGCCTCCATCAATTGATATATTTCCTGAGCTTGCAACACCACCGTCAATTGATATATCCTCAGAACCGCCACTACCTATATTTATGGATATTCCGCCTGCATTGATCTTTTTGACGCTCAGCAACATTATAAAAGAAATAATAAAAAGCATTAATAAGAAATATCTGTTTGATTTCATATGTCCTCCATTTTTTCTTTGTTATTATGCCCGGAAATTTTTATAGTTTTTCTGCTTAATTCCCCATTCGTTTGTTACTCATAATAAACTTAATAAAATCAGGCAGATTACGCATAAATCTGGACCAACTGTCCGGAGAGCGCCACAGCATGCTTGTATATCCAAATAATGTTTTTGGCCGCATAAAGTATTTTCTATAAAATTTTCTGAAAAGCGCTTCAAGCTTTTCTCTTGTCATGCCTTTTGGTATAAAAAGAAAATTCATGCAGTCCATCTGTTCCCAATCTTCTTTGAATTCACCCAGTTCATTTATTTGCTCATATATTGGCGATCCTGGAAACGGGGTAAATTTTGCTACATTCAACTCGTCTATGGGGTTTGAAAATACATATTCCATGCTTTTATTTACAGCAGTTTCCGTTTCCCCGGGAAGCCCGATCATAAATAGCCCTTTTGTACGAATTCCCGCTTTTTTTATCAGCCTGATTTTTTCCGACAGAAAAGACAAATCTGCATTTTGTCTGTGGCGAGACAGAAGGTTTTCATCGCCTGTTTCTATTCCAAGGCTTATCATCCAGCACCCAGCCTCTTTCAGCATTAATAGAAGATCATAATCTATATGTTCTGCTCTTACAACACAATTAAAGGATACTCCAGGCCGCCGGTTAATCATCATTTGAGCAAAATCGATAATTCTTTTCCTTTTGAATGTAAATTGATCGTCGTAAAAAATGATATGCCTGACACCAAATCTTTCATTAAGATAGCTGACATGTTCATACATGTATTCTGCAGAGTTAAACCTAAAAGATCTGCCGAAAACCGAACGGTCACAATAACTGCATGCATAGGGGCAGCCACGGCTTGTTATACAGCTTGAAGTTGGAGCCTTTGGGTAATTAAATAACGGCGCTCTGTATGCCAAAGGAAAGCCTTCCAGCTTTTCATATGCCGGAAAAGGAAGAGAGTCAAGATCAAGACTTTTTGTTCTGCGGCCGGTAAAGCATGCCCCACCTGTTTTTTCATGGTAGATAAGACCCAAAACAGAAGAAATATTACCGTTATGATTTTCTATAAGTTCGGCAAGTGTTTCCTCGCCTTCGCCAACAACAACATAATCTATGACGGGATAATTTTCAAACAGCTTATCTTTAAGGGCTGAAACATGAGCCCCTCCGAAAACCACATTTATTTCCGGAAGAATGTTTTTTGCCAGTACAGCTATCCTTACCCCATCAAGAAAAGTTGAGGTGGTGCAGCTTAACCCTAAAAAAGCCGGCTTCTCTCTGGTTATATAATCACAGATCAGATTGTCGGAATCCGGCCTAGCGTAACAGTCAATAACAGAAGCGCAAATTTCACGTTTTTCAAGATATGCTGCCAATCCGGCAAGGCCTAACGGAGGGATAATATTTGCTATTCTTGATATATCTTTGCGGGCTGCCTCTTTTCTGTATCCCAAAGGATGAACAAGAAGAATGTTTTTTGAATTTAAAGATGCCAATATATATGCTCTTATATAACTTAGTAAAATCCTATCTGAGACGCCTCAGATTTTTAAGCGCATATTTTCTAAGCTTCCTGTTAGGCGCATTGTCTGAAACAGTTTGAAGAGTTGATCTGTACTTTGGGTACCCTGATGCTCCGAGCGCATTACAAAGCCATGCCATTGCTTCAACATAATCCCTGTCATCGGCAGATCTGTTGTACCCTTTTAGCAATTCTTCATTAACCATATCAAGAATTCTCTGGTCATTATTATGTTGTTTTGCAATAATTTTAGCTGCTCGTTCCTTATTGCTCAAATTTGACGATCTTAGCATACTAGTAACATCGCCGTGTTCGCTGTCCTCTTGCTTTGAAGGTTTTCCCGGTGATAGAGCCTTTTCCAAAGCTCTATCTGTTGTTGGAGCCGGTTGTGCTACCGGTTGAAGATTTCCCAGTATGCTGCTCACAAGCTGCCCGTAAGAAATGGCGCCGGCAGATTCTTCTTTTAATATTTCACCTTCTGCGACTTTATCTCTAACAGATACGATCCTTAATTTACCTGTTTCTATCCTTTGAACGTCAATTATTGCGCCGGTTTTGGGATGCTTGATTACTTTGCCTTCTTTATAAACAGAGAAATTCATGCCTTCTTTAACACCGGCCAGCCTTCCAAGGTCAATTGTAATTTTAGAGCCCGTTCTGTTAACAATATATCCTTCCAGCGGGAAATTTTTGATTATTTTTTCAGACATCTGAACTACAAGATCCTGAAGCCTAACGGCTGCGGAGCTTTTAACATTTTCTGCTGCTATTATTGAAGCTGTTTCCACATCGATTATTCTTGCATTTATTTCAATTATATTCTGGAGCTTCATGACGGAACCGGTTATTATAGTCTTAACTCCTAAAAACTTTCCTATTTTTGTTGCTGTAGTTGCATCAACAATGCCGGTCATGGAAAGCTTTTGTTCCTCCAGCAATTTTTTCAATAAACCTCTTTCGATAACATCAAAACGGCCTGCTTTGACAAGAGCTGTAATAAACCATTCAGCCACAATAACTCCCATATCCTGAGTTTCAAATCCTTCACCCTGGAGCTGAAAGTCAAGAACAGCAATTTTAGTCTTCTTGAAATCGGAAGACTCTGCGGAAAGCGGAATCTGAAACATCAACAAAACAATCGATACAATTAATAATTCTGAAATAAATCTTCTCATGGGAATAGTCCGTCCACTCTGCTTCAATTTTAAGATTATAAATCAAATATCAAAACTTATATTTCGCTATAGTGTTAATCGACATATATTTACTTAATACAAAATATTATTTACTGTCAAGGAACTTAAAAAGACCTTGTGAAATAATATATAATTTGCAAGAATCAGTTTGGCGGTGATAAATATAGATATTTCTTAACCAAAAGAATGGGATAGCGTTGAGGATTATAATGCCAGGATATTTTTCCGATAATGATTTTAATGAAAATGCGATTGAACAGGAATACCGTAAGGCTGAAAAGAAAAAAAACTTTATAAATCTTACAAGCAGCAATCCGACTCATGAAGGCCTGTTTTTCCCTTTTGATATTTTGAGAACGGCCGCAATATCATACCTTTGCCAACGAAGATATGACCCAGATCCGAAAGGACTTTATACTGCCCGTTTGTCTATATCCGATTATTACAAAAACCGGGCGCCTTCATTTGAAATATTGCCCGATAACATTACTATCACAGCAAGCACAAGTGAATCTTACGGTCTTTTGTTTGCTCTTCTTGCAGATCCGGGAGATAATGTACTTGCTCCGAAAATAAGCTACCCTCTGTTTGAGCATCTTGCAGCCATTCATCATTTGGAATTGTGCACTTATGAGATGGATGAAAATAACGGCTGGCGAATTAAGGAAAACAGCATCCTTTCAGAATATGATAGCCGGACACGGGCGATTATAATTGTTTCACCTCATAACCCTACAGGGATGGTTATAAAAGAACCCGTTTCCATGCTGAACAGGCTGAACATCCCGGTAATATGCGATGAGGTATTTGCAGAATTTCCATGTTCAGTTGCAAATATCCCTTCATTCGGATGTTTGCATCCTGATCTAACTGTTTTCCATCTTAATGGAATTTCCAAGATGTTTGGCCTTCCCGATTTAAAACTCGGATGGATTGCATCAAGCGGCTCCGGTTCAAAAGATTTTCAAAAAAGACTTGATCTGTTAAACGATACTTACCTTGGTGCAAATTACATGGTACAATCAATGCTGCCCGCAATTTTTAAAAAAGGAATGGATTTTATTAAGCAAATGAGAAAACATATTCATACGGGCATCGATCTTGCAGTCGAATTGCTTTCACAAAATACTAATATCAGAGCAACCCGTCCGGAAGGGGGGTATTATCTGTTCCCGGAAATAAAAAACTGGAAAGATGAAGAAAAGCTTGTATTGCACCTTTTAAAAAATGAAAGCATACTGGTTCACCCTGGTTATTTTTATGACTGCGATGATAAAACACACATCATGATTTCCTGCTTAACTGAAACAAAAAAACTGGCTGAAGGGCTTAAGCGCCTTATTGCCGCAATCTGATTTTTGAGGTTAAAATGATAGAAAAGTTCAAGTGGATTTATGACAACAGGCATGAGTATGTCAGGAAGTGGAAAGAAAAGCATCCAGATCGCAAGACAATGGGATATATATGCACATCCATGCCCGAAGAGATAATTTATGCAGCCAATGTTCTGCCGGTTAGGATATTAGGAGGACATGAATCCCAGAATATCAGCCAACAACATATGACGGGCATGTTTTGCCCTTTTTCCCGTGATGTCCTGGCGCAGGGTCTGCTGGGAAAATATGACTATCTTGATGCAATAGGCACCACTCATACTTGCCAGCATATCTTTCAGGCATATGAAAGCTGGGTATTGCATAAAAATATAAAAAACTTCTACATCCCTACGCCAAATACTTCACAAACTCCGCATGCTCTGCCTTATATGAGAGGACAACTGAAGCTGTTTATGGAAAAAGTTGAGAAGTGGATAGGAAGAACGATAAGTGAAAATGATCTGTGGCGCGGCATAGAACTGGTTGATACAACACGGCGGCTGATGAAACATATTTACGAAACGAGAAAGTCCGAAATTCCTCCGATATCAGGGCTTGATTCAATGCTGATGGTTGTTGCCTCTCAAATGTCCGATAAGGAAGAATTCAACAAAATATTGGAAGAAGTTATAAACAATGAACTTTCCGGCCATAAAGCTAAGGAAAAACCGGGAATCAGGCTGATGCTGGTAGGCAGTGAGCATGATGATGTTAAATTTATTGAAATGGTGGAAAACCTTGATGCAATTATAGTGATCGATGATCACTGTACCGGCAGCCGTTATTTCTGGAATACAACTGAACAAGATACAGATGCGCTGACCGCTATAGCAAAACGATATCTTAAAAAGCCCCCCTGTCCTACCAGGGATTTTCCGGCACGCAACAGAACGGCTCACATTGTTAATTTGGCCAGAGAGTGGAATGTAGCAGGAGTGATAGAGGTTCAGCAAAAATTCTGCGATCCTCATGAGCTTGACAAGGTTGCTGTTTCCAAAGCTCTGGAAAAAGCAGGTTTTCCCATACTAAATCTTGAGGCTGATGTTATAATGCCTGTAGGGCCTTTCAGAATAAGAGTTGAAGCTTTTCTGGAAATGCTTGGTTCGGAAGAATTATTTTAGAAATACGGAGTACCAAATGGCAAAATACAAAGCAGAACCTCTTAAGTGCTGGAAAAAGGCGAAAGAACTTAGAAATGAGGTTTACGATCAAATAGCAAAAGCAAGAGATAAAGG
Source organism: Desulfonema limicola (assembly GCA_020723255.1). Lineage (GTDB taxonomy): Bacteria > Desulfobacterota > Desulfobacteria > Desulfobacterales > RPRI01 > RPRI01. The sequence continues at coordinate 33,560 of DYJH01000016.1, forward strand.
GAAGATGATTGTCGCCGGGGGTACGGAAAGCGCTATTTCGCTGCCTGCCGGTTTTGATATGGAGTTTTTTGGCGGAGAACCTTATGTTGCAGGTTGTGCTTTCATGGGCAAAAATGATTCCGGCAAATATATGAAATACTTTGAAGCAGCAGAGGCTGCAAAATTTCCCAGGGATCTTTGCGCTTGCATGCGGCTTAGCATAGGATCTTTACTTTGCAACAGCTATGCATTCGGGGGAGTTTATCCAAAGCCTGCATTTAATCTTCAAACCCATATATGTGATTCCCAGGGAAAGTGGTATCAGATAATGAGCGAAATGGAAGATGTGCCGTATAATGCTTTGGATTTTATACCGTATGAATGGGAAGTCGAAAACGAAAGCGAAGAGAGTAAAAATCTTAAGCATAAATATTTAAAAGACCAGATGCTGGATATAATCGACTGGATGGAAGATATAACCGGCAAAAAATATAACGATGAAAAATTCATTAATGCTCTCAACTGGGAATGTGAATCGTCATCCCTGTGGGCGCAGTGCTGTATTCTAAATCGCAATATTCCAGCCGTTATGGACGAGAAGATGATGCATTCTCTTTATGTTATAGCAGCTCTGATGAGGCATAAAGAAGCCTCTGTGAAGTTTTATAAAGAACTACTATACGAACTGAAGGACAGAGCAGAAAGAGGTATAGCAGCGTTGGCAGATGAACGCTTAAGATTATTATTTGACGGTATGCCACCCTGGCATTCTCTTGAAATTTACCGCTATATGGAAGAATTTGGAGGTGTTAGCATAGGGTCGAGTTTTTCATTCGGCGTATCAGGCGGATGGGCCTATGACAGCAAACAGGATACGCGTATTCCGGCAAAACCACCGATAGAAGCGGGAGTGGAACTGAAAACAAGAGAAAATGCATGCTCCTGGTATGCGAAGTGGTTACTTGAGACCAATACAGTATTAAGATCGCTGAGATTTTCAGGTCGTGGCAAGAACAGACATATTCTTGATCTGGCCAGGAAATGGAGAGCGGATGGAGTCTTGATTCACCTGAACCGGGGCTGTGAAGGTACAGCAATGGGACAGATGGAGATAAGAAGCTTTTTAGCGGAAAATGATATACCTGTTATCACCTTTGAAGGCAATCATGCCGATGTCCGGGATTTTGATTTGCCCCGGACACAAGCAACAATCAGCACCTTTATGGAAACACTTGGTTTAAGCAAACTTAAGAAATGATGGCTTCATTTTTTTTATCTTATTACTTTACCAAAATCGATGCCCAGATCTTCCATGACTATCTGTATACCGGCTCTTGCACCTCCAAATACGCCGGGGCCGGGATGCGTGCTGGCTCCGATCATATATAATTTATCTATAGGAGTACGGTAGTTGTGCCAGCCGGAAAACGGGCGGTTTCCGGACATCTGCATATTGTACGTCCCTATCTGGCATATATCGCCATTTAACATTGTGGCATTATGTCTTTCATAAAATAAAGGAGAATGAATGGCTCTTCCAAGAATATTATCACTTCCCATGTTGGTAGCAAGATTCTGAACCTGGCCCAAAATATCATCAGCAACTTCTTTTTCTATCTCATCCCATTTTTCAGGTCCGCCATTTCTTAAAGCATAAGGAGCAAATGAATAAAGATACATCGTATGCATACCTTCAGGGGCTCTTGTCGGGTCTAGTTGTGTTGCAACAAATAATGAAAAAACATCGTTTCTCGGGATTCCGTTATCAATAGATTGAAAAGCATGCTGAAATTCATACGGGTCGGAATTATGATATGCCAGCCAGTGTGATTTGAAGCCGTTCTTCCAGACCGGCGCCTCTTTTAATGCAAGATGCTGATTCAAAGCGGAAAACCCGGAATGTTTTAATGTTTTTACGTTTTGTACAAAATCATCGGGCAGTTTACTTCCCGAAACCATACCCGGAAATACCTGCTTAATGTTTAATGTGGATAAAACCGCTTTTGAGGCCTCAATCTCATCACCGCCATCAAGAATCACGCCTGTGGCCTTGCCGCCGTAAATCTTGAATGCCTTTACAGAGCTTGAAAGTTTGATTGTGCCGCCGAATGATTCAAAACACTTTGCTAAAGCTTCGCTTAGCATACCTGAACCGCCGACCGGAAACCCGCTGCCGTATTTATGCTGCAATGGTATGAATAGAAATAGATGAAGCCCGGTGCCTTTTGTAAACGGATTGATCATTTGTTCCGCTGAAAAACGCGTCATTACAATCCGCATCTTATCGCTTTCAAACCAGTCTTCAGCAATATCCCAGGCGCTGGATAAAAGCGCCCTGATAAGTATCCTGCCCTCAGGGCTTGAATCCATCATAGCCATTGTCTGGCCGAAGGTCGGAGTGGGATTATACATTCCCATAAGCAGCATATCCAGCAACTTAAACGACCAGTCATGAAACTTGCGGTAAGCTTCAGCATCATGCTGTGAAAACTGTGCGATGCTCTCACAGGTTCTGTCTAAATCACGGTACTGTGTAATATACGAACCGTCATCAAAATTTACCCCTGCAAATGTATCAGGAGTAATATACTTCAGCCCGAATTTTGATAACAAACCCAGTTCATCATTTTGTATTACCGGATTCGGATAAATCAGGCCATGCCAGGTAGAACAAATATCATGCTTGAATCCCGGCGCTGTTATTTCATCAGTAAATACCCCGCCGCCTACTTTGTTTCTGCTTTCTATCACACATACCTTAACTCCGGCTTTCGCCAGATATGCGCCTGCCATTAAACCGTTATGACCGGCACCTACAATAACTACATCATATTTCCTCATTTTTGAAATGCTCCTTTCATTACTCGAATAAATTATAAATAAATTTACTTAGACAGCATCAAGAAATTATTCACAGTAAAAAAGCCGGGATCAAGTTTTGAAGCGGGCATATACAGAAAATCTTCCGGGGCTGCTGATAGGTTCTCTGATGAAGCGTGTCGAGTTTTTTCATCAATAAAGAGTATAGCATCCTGGTTTCCTGTGTTGTTTTTACCGCTCGGCGCCTCACTGTAGTGCACTATAAAGGAGATCCATGTCCGAAAATCACCGGATCTTTCATATACCTCCTTGTACCATATGGTATAAGTTTCCTGATCAATATAATTTATGTGCAACCCCCAATTATAATAAGGGTCTTTAGGCCTCTGTTCCACAACCCATACCCTTCTGGGCATAT